>NZ_JBIYDB010000001.1:0-470622 GCF_044908325.1 Arthrobacter sp. GAS37 | reverse complement strand
GCTCAGGATTATGTGGCCGGAACCGGTTCCAGCGGCGCTCCCACCAGCGGAAACACCCAACCAGCCACATAACCCAGCCGTCCACGTAATGCCGGTTATGTGGAATTCCACATAAGCGGCACACCGCAGCCATGCGGCTACTGACCGCCGGAATCGACAGCAGCGTCATCGCGCTCTGGCTCGGTCACGAGAGCATCGAAACCACGCAGATCTATCTGCATGCGAACATGAAAACCAAGGAGGACGCTCTCGCCAGAACCAGACCCACAGGAACCAAGACGGGGCGCTACACGGTCGTCGACGACACCCTCCTGGCGTTCCTGCAAAGCCTCTGAGTTATGCCGAGGTATCCACCGCAGGAACCCCGCGGCAGCAGCCCGCACCCACCGACATCGGCATAACCAGGACATCGGCATAAAACGCGTTATGCCGACGTCGGCATAACGCGTTCCACCTGGTCAAGCTCGGCAACGACATGCTCACCGAAGTCCGGCAACGGCTCACCCAGCAGGTCCATGGCCGGCGGGGACGCTCCATCGACCCGGTCTGGGCCAACCGCCGGCTGCTCCTGCGCGGCGGCGACACACTCTCGGCCCGGGCACGGAAAAAGCTCAGCACCGTGTTCACCACCGACGACGCCACCGGGAAGCTGCAGGCTGCCTGGCTGGTCAAAGAGCAGCTCCGGGCACTGCTCGCCACCGGCTCTCTTGCCGACGCGGCCGCGGCGAAAGACCGCCTGCAGGGACTGGTCGAACGAGCCGCGCAGCCGGAAACGAACCGGCTCTGGCGCACGATCTGCCGGTGGTGGAAGGAAGTCGAAGTCCTCATCGTCACCGGTGCGACCACGGCGAAAGTAGAAGCAAACAACACAGCCATCAAACACATCAAACGAACAGGCCGGGGATTCACCAACCCGGACAACTACAAAACGCGTATCCTGTTGCGCAGTGCCGCCAGAACAGCGGCATGAACATCCATCACGGCAGAACAATCACCACGAACCGTGAAGAGCCTCGTACCCTGGCTTGGCGCACCGTAGGTCGTGGACTATTGGGAGAGGCTGTAGAAGGACACTCCGTCGATGACTTCAGGCTGGAAGTTACTTTCGACCCAGTGCACGATACGCGCCGATTCTCCTTGGCCCTCGGAAGCCAAGGGTGGCAGGTTCTGGACTAAGAGCGATCCTATATTGCCGCTGCGGACCATACTCTGGAATTGGTCCAGAGTCGGGAAGGGATCCGTTCCGTCGAATCCACCCACAGGCAGAATTGCCCTGGAGCTGTCCAGTTGGTAGTTCGCGGCAGTCTCCGAGCCGACAGCTGCAGCCGCCCACCGCACGGAGGCGGAGCTCGCTTTGATCCGCTGAACGACCTTTCCGGACGGCACGTCTCCGAACATCACTGCAGTGAAGTTCGGAGGGACGCCTGGCGCCAACTGGGCTCGATCCGGACGATCGGTCCGTATCCCCAAGATGCTTGGCCCAGCGACAACTCCGGCTCCAGCGTGCGGACTCAACACCGTGTTTGCTGACCATATAGCGGGACCCAAGAGGATCGAGATTCCGATCAGCACTCCACCGACCACCTGAACTTGCTTGCTGACAGGTCTAAGCAGGGCGACGGCAATTGCCAAGCCACCCATGATCAACAAAACAAGCGGCAGCCAGGGGAAGTCCAACACGGACCTGGACGCGGAAACGAACGCAATCATCAAAGAGAGAGCCAGTGCAAAGACGGACACGAGGCGGATCAGTCTGTTTGCCAAGTGGCGAATGAGATAGGTTCCTGCAAACGCAGCAAGGCAACTGAGCGACGGCACGGTCGAGATCGCGTAATAGGGATGCACTATGCCCGACATCATAGCCAGGACCGTGGCCGAACAAACAAACCACGTGGCGCACACCACCAAGAAGCAGCGCCGTTCAAGGCTGCCCTGGCGGCGAACAAGAAACACTATGGTGACGCCGAGTCCGGCAATGGCGAGCGGAAGAAACCACCCGAACTGACCGGAAAATTGCGGTTGCAGGAAGCGCGTTATCCCGGGGTCAAGTTTCACGTCCAGCGCTGCTGTTGCACCCGACATCGTGCGGCTGGCGTCCTCGCCGGTCAGCCGATCCAGCCCGTTGTATCCCAGCGTTAGTTCCCAGATGCTGTTGGACCTGGAGCCGCCTATGAAAGGCCTCCGGGCAGGATCAGCCGTCTGGGCGATGATGAACCACCAACCCGATGTCACGATTGCAGCGAGCAGCCCGGCACCGAGGTGGAGCAACTTGACATACGCGGGGAACCTTGCGAAAAGAACGTACGCCAATGCGATCGCCGGCAGGATGAGGGCGACTTGGAGCTGTTTCGTGAGAAACCCGACACCGATCAGGGCTCCTGCTGCGAGCAGCCAACGCAATTTGCCACGGTCGATTGATTCGAGAGTGGCGTAGGCGGCCCCAATCAACAAGAGAGTCAGCAGGGCATCCGGATTGTTGTACCGGAACATAACGGTCGCCACGGGGGTAACCGCGAAGAAAAGCCCCGCGAGCAGGCCGGTTGCGGCGTCGGTCCGCTTGTGCACCAGTCGATAAAGCAAATAGACGCTGAGTACTCCCATCAGCGCCTGCGGGAGGAGGATGCTCCATGAGTTGAGCCCGAAAATCCGCACGGAGAGGGACATGATCCACAAAGACATCGGTGGCTTGTCTACGGTTATCGCATTGCTGGGATCCGAGGATCCGAAGAAGAAGGCCGTCCAATCTTCTGAGCCGGCCATCGCAGCAGCTGAGTAATATGAGTTGGCCCAGCCGTTGCGATCGAGGCCCCACGTGTAGAGCAGAGCTGTGAGAGTAATGAGTCCAAGGAGCGCCGGACGCTGCCATGACGGATCTTGGCTTGCTCCTCGGAGCAGTGACAGCCAGAAACCTCTTGCCCGTGCGGAGAGTTCCATCACCATGGTCGGAATCCGGTCCTTCCCGGGCGCATAGGGATGTTGTTCCCTCGCGTACCACTATCAAAGGGAATTGTTAGTCGGGGAATTGCTGTTAAAAGAGTAAGTGTGGGCAATGCGAATATCGATGAAGCCAACACCATGGCGGGGGCAATGAGCCAAGGCCACCCTTTTCGCGCACCAATTGTGGTTAGGCTCGCCCCAAGGAAACACCGCATTAGGAACACGCCCCTATGCCTTGAGTAAGTCGTCGCCATTCACCTCGTGCGGCGAACCAGACAAGACCGACACCACTCGTAATCTTGGTGAGCAAAGGAAAAGCCCAAGCTGCTGGCGCCCGTATTCCAACTACCGCCGAAGCCGCAAGCAGGATGAAGATGTTTCCGTTGACCAATTCTGGAACGCTGAGTAAGAAGAGGGGAATCGCCCACTTGAGCTGTAGTGGTTTGAGGAGCCAAACCAGAACAGTCGACTCTAAACACGCCCACAACGCGAAGAAAAGCGGCCAGTCAAGCACGGCGATGGGGCGAATCGCCGCGGCAAAAGCTGGAGAGTAAAGGTACGCATCCAACTCGCCCGCAGTTTTGTCATATGAAAGGGCATCTCGTCCTGCCAGCCAGTATGCATGAGCGTCCAGACCCGGGTTGCCGTTCAATACGGCGAAGAAGATGCCATGCGCCGCGAAATACGGACCGGCGAGCCACACCAAAACGAGAGCGCCTCGCGTTAGCAGAGGAAACTTATTGGCAAAGACGGTCCGCGGAGCAATACGTGGGCTGGTGGCGTCTCCTTCCTCAAGCACGCGCGAGCGGCCTTCGATAACCGCGCTTAGGGCTGTTTGTCCGCGAAGCCGGCTGGACTTGTTGCTCAAATTGCCAGCTGCTTGATGGTGGCCACGCCCCGCCGTTCCTCCGACCGCCGAACCCGGAAAACCCAGATCCGGAGCAGAACGAAGCGGACAAGAGTGGCGAAGATGTTTGCACAGGTCAGGACGAACAGCTCAGTGCTGGGCGATGCGTCCGGGTGAATGGCGTGTAGCAGTAGAAGGGAAGAAGAGGTAATGCCCCAGGCGGCCAAGAAAACCACAAGGCCTTGAAACTGTTGTGTGAACTGCCGCTCGGGTCCGTGGATCCTGAAGGTGAAGCGGCGGTTGGCGGCCGTGTTCGCAATGGCCGTGAGTAACAGGGCCAGGAAATTTCCCTGCTGTGGGCCAAACGGGCCCTGGAACAGCAGATACAGCAAAGCAAAAGCGAGAGTGGAGAACGCGCCGACGATTCCGAAACGCACCACCTGGCCGAAGAAACTTGGACGCGTTGGTGTGGCGATAGGTCCTCGCCCCAGCTCCGCGTATATCGCTTGCAAAGGGATATTTCCCTTCATCATGGAACCGGCGACGCGCACGAGGCCCCTGATATCGTCGACGGCCGTTTGGCGGATATCCACCCTGCTGTCGGGATCGTCGATCCAGTCGACGGGAATCTCGTGGATTCGAAGTCCTGCCCGCTCCGCCAAGATCAACAGCTCGGTGTCGAAGAACCAGCAGTTGTCCTCCACATAAGGAAGCAGGCGATGCGCGACTTCTGCCCTGACAGCCTTAAAACCACACTGGGCATCGGAAAACTGTACCTGCATGGTCCGTTTAAGAATCAGGTTGTAGCTCCGGGAGATGAATTCCCGTTTGGGACCCCTCACCACCCTGGAAGTCCGGCCAAGCCGGGTGCCGATGCTGACATCCGAGTGTCCGGAAAGCAATGGAGCGATGAGCGGCGGCAAAGCCGCCAAATCGGTCGAGAGGTCTACGTCTACATATGCCAGAACTTTGGCTTCTGATGATGTCCAGGCGTCGCGGAGCGCGAATCCCCGCCCTTTAGTCTCGAGGCGCCGATAACTGACATTTGGAACCGCATCAGCGAGCCTTCGCGAAATGGCCCCGGTCGCGTCTGTGCTCGCGTTGTCGGCAATCGTGATTTTCCAGCTGTACAACAATTCCCGAGAAAGGTAGTCGGCAAGCCGGTGAATGCTTCTTTCGAGTATGGCGGACTCGTTGAAAACGGGGACAATTATTTCGAGCGCCAAGCCCCCAGAGCTAGGTGTCATGCGGTAATCGTAGATACTTGTTAAGGGTCATTACTAGAGTGGAGCAGAAAACGCAAGTCAAGTAGTTCCACTCTTGCGCTCGCGCCGCTGAAGGGGTATGGACGGGCCCTCCGGCGCTCGTTCCCTCGACCCCTACAACCGTCGTCTAGACTGGGACGCGATGGCTAGATTATTTGGAACAGATGGCGTGCGTGGTCTCGCCAATGGATTGCTCACCGCGGAGCTTGCTCTTCAGTTGGCCCAAGCTGCCGCAGTGGTCCTCGGCCACGAGCGTGCGGCCAACGGAACGCGGCCCCGCGCCGTGGTCGCCCGGGATCCGCGGGCCAGCGGGGAGTTTATCGCTGCAGCCGTGGAAGCCGGACTTTCGAGCTCCGGCATCGACGTGTACGACGCCGGTGTGCTGCCTACGCCCGCTGCGGCCTACCTCATCGCCGATCTCGATGCCGATTTCGGCGTCATGATCTCGGCCTCGCACAACCCTGCACCGGACAACGGCATCAAGTTCTTTGCCCGCGGCGGCCAGAAGCTCCCCGACGAGGTTGAGGACGCGATCGAGGCCCAGCTCGGCAAGGAACCTTCACGCCCCGTGGCTGGCGACGTCGGCCGCATCCAGCGCTTCTCGGACGCCGAAGACCGTTACATCGTCCACCTGCTCGGCACCCTGCCGCACCGCCTCGAAGGTCTCAAGGTTGTCTTGGACTGCGCCCACGGTGCAGCCAGCGGCTGTTCCCCGCAGGTCTTCGCCAGCGCCGGCGCCGAAGTTGTAGTGATCGGCGCAGAACCCGACGGCCTCAATATCAACGACGGAGTAGGTTCCACGCACCTTGGCCCGCTCAAGGAAGCTGTCGTCAAGCACGGTGCGGACTTCGGCATAGCCCACGACGGCGACGCCGACCGCTGCCTGGCCGTGGACCACGAAGGCAACGAGGTTGACGGCGACCAGATCATGGCGATCCTGGCCCTCGCGCTAAAGAAGTCCGGAAAACTGAAGGACGACGTCCTGGTAGCCACCGTGATGAGCAACCTCGGACTCAAAATCGCATTGCGCGACGCTGGAATCACCCTCCGCGAGACCGCGGTGGGGGACCGATACGTCCTGGAGGCAATGCGCGACGGCGGCTTCAGCCTTGGGGGAGAGCAGTCGGGCCACGTGATCTTCTCCGATTACGCGACCACTGGCGACGGCGTCTTGACCGGTCTGCAGATTGCCGCCCAGGTGGCCGGAACGGGCCGGACCCTCCAAGACCTAGCCCGTGCCATGACCAAGCTGCCGCAGCTCATGATCAACGTGAAGGGCGTGGACAAGTCACGTGCCGCCACGGACGTGGGCGTCGCCGCTGCGGTGGCTGCCGCCGAAGTCGAACTTGGCGACACCGGCCGGGTGCTCCTGCGGCCATCGGGCACCGAAGCGCTGGTGCGCGTGATGGTGGAGGCCGCGGACATGGAAACCGCCACCCGCATATGCACTGAACTGGCCGGCGTCGTCGAAGACCGCCTCGCTATTCCACGCGAACTGGCCCTCTAGGCCCGAACGCAGCGAAGACCAAACAACTGTGGCCCGTCTCCATGAGGAGGCGGGCCACAGTTGTTCAAGTGTGTGTTGATAGTAGTCAACCTCTAGGGGTAGCCCGGCGCCGCTTCGAGTCCAAAGTACTCCTCGAGGGTGCCGATGCCCCTGTTGGCCATATCCGTTGCAGCCTCAACCCCGATGAATCGCAAATGCCACGGCTCGTAGTAATAGCCGGTGATTTCATTGAGCATCCACGGGTACCTGACAACAAAACCGTACTTGTACGCATTTGCCTTTGCCCAAACGGCGGCCGGCTGATCAGCGAAGCAGGGCTCGAAGCTGCACGCCCCTCCACCGTCGCCGATGTCGAACGCCCAGCCGGTCTGGTGTTCCGAGAAGCCGGGACGGGCGGAGGCCGTGTCTGCCGAGGCCTGGCCGCGCGTGCTCACGTAGCCGTTGTACGTGGCGGTTTGGGTCTGAAAAGAACGGTAGCCGGACGCCAAGGTCATGGTCACGCCGGCCGAGGCGGCTGCCGCAAAGAGCTTTTCAGCTGCTCCGGCGGTGGTGCTGTTGAGCAGGGACGCCTCTCCGCTGACTGCGAGTTGCACGCGGGGCTGTGCCAAGTCGGCAGGGACAAACTGCAAGGGGGTCAGCGGCCGGTGCTTGTTGACGATGACCCACTGGCTCGCCGGGTCGCTCAGCGAAAACTGCTGGGACAGAACCCCTGAGGGCGGAGCCTTCGACGGCGGTGCGCTCGACGACGGCTCGCTCGCCGCTCCGGAGGGAACCGCCGTCGTGGTCGCCATTGTCGGCGTCGGCGTTGCTGTTTGGGGACTTGAGGCTGACGGTGCGGATGTGGGCGAGGCAACCCGGGTATCCGGGCTGCAGGCCGCCAAGGCAGCTATTCCCACACCTGCGGCAAGCAGCGTCGTGAAGGACCTTCGGCTGGGGCCGCAGTTGTAGCACATCCGTGCTAGACCTTTCGGAGCAGCATGCGGCGGATGGAATGGTCGGCATCCTTGGTGAGGACAAGTTGCGCCCGGCCGCGGGTAGGGAGCACGTTTTCCTCAAGGTTGGGCTCGTTGATGCGCTTCCAAATGCCGCGTGCAGTGGCTTCCGCCTCGGCATCGGACAGCGTCGCGTAACGGTGGAAGTACGATTCGGGCTGGGCGAACGCCGTGGTTCGAAGCTTGCGGAAACGGTCCACGTACCAGTCTTCGATGTACGACGTCTTGGCGTCAACGTAAATGGAGAAATCAAAGAAGTCGCTGAGGGCCAGGCCTTGCCGGCCGTCCTGCCGGGGACGGGCGGGTGCCAACACGTTGAGGCCCTCGACGATGAGGACGTCAGGCCGTCGGACCACCACTTCCTTGTCCGGGACGATGTCGTAGGTGACGTGCGAATACCAAGGAGCCCGGACCTCTTCGGCGCCGCCCTTGATCGCACTCACGAATCGAAGCAAGGCCCTGCGGTCGTAGGATTCCGGAAAGCCCTTGCGTTCAAGCAAATGCCGGCGCTTCAACTCAGCGAGCGGGTACAGGAACCCGTCGGTGGTGATGAGTTCGACGTTCGGAGTGCCAGGCCAACGGCGGAGCATCTCGCGCAGCACGCGGGCAATAGTGGACTTGCCGACCGCCACCGAACCTGCGACGCCGATCACGAAGGGCGTGCGCTGGGTCTGCTCGCCAAGGAAGGTGGTAGTGGCTGCATGAAGCTGTTGTGATGCCTGGACATAGAGGTGCAACAAACGGGAGAGCGGAAGGTAGACCTCGCGGATTTCCTTCATGTCCAGGGGATCGCCGAGGCCGCGAAGCCGGATGATGTCCTCTTCGTTAAGCGGCTGCTCCATCTGTGCACCCAGCCGGGACCACGTCTGCCTGTCCAGCTCCACGAACGGAGAGGAGCTGTCGCCGTTCGCTTCATTGCGTTGCAAAGTCACTATAGAGATTCTGCCCCTCTGTTGGCTGATCCGGAAATACCGCATGAACGGCTGGAAGATTTTGTGTGAGCATGCTCTGCGGAAAAGGTGCATGATCCGGCATATTCCGCGGCGTGGCCTGCTTGCAGGGCCGGATATCCTACGTCCATTTCGCGGGGCAACCGCTACTCTTGTAGGCATGTGTGGAATCGTAGGTTACGTTGGCAATTCATCCCGCCGGGCAGATGCCGGGCACTCGGCACTCGACGTCGTGCTTGAAGGACTCCGGAGGCTTGAATACCGGGGTTACGATTCAGCCGGAGTTGCAGTGGTGGCTCATGGAACCATCGCCAGCCGGAAGAAGTCGGGAAAGCTCAGCAACCTGCTGAACGAGCTCGAGGACAATCCGCTCCCGGACTCGTTGACCGGCATCGGCCACACCCGCTGGGCCACCCACGGCGGACCCACCGACCAGAACGCCCATCCGCATCTGGCCGATGGCGGACGCCTGGCCATGATCCACAACGGAATCATAGAAAACTTCGCCGAGCTCAAGCAGGAGCTCGTCGCCAAGGGTGTCACTTTCGAGTCGGAGACGGACACCGAGGTTGCAGCAGCGCTTCTCGGCGACATTTTCCGCAACCAGCTCAATGGCGACTCGTCCAACGGCAAGCTCACCAAAGCGATGCAGCTTGCCTGCCAGCGGCTCGAAGGCGCGTTCACGCTCCTCGCCGTGCACGCCGAGCGGCCGGACGTCGTCGTGGCCGCCCGTCGCAACTCCCCCCTTGTTGTAGGACTGGGGGAAGGCGAGAACTTCCTTGGCTCCGACGTTTCCGGTTTCATCGATCACACGCGCCGCGCCGTCGAGCTGGGCCAGGACCAGATCGTCACCATCACCGCCGACACCGTGGAGATTACAGACTTCTTCGGCGCCCCCGCCCAGGGCAAGGAATACCACGTTGACTGGGACCCGGCTTCTGCGGAAAAGGGCGGCTTCAGCTCCTTCATGGAGAAGGAAATCCACGACCAGCCCGACGCAGTCACCCAGACCCTCCTTGGCCGTTCGGACATCAACGGCAAGCTGACCTTGAGCGAGCTCCGGATCGACCCCGAGCTGCTGAAGCAGGTCAACAAGATCATCGTCCTGGCTTGTGGCACGGCCGCATACGCCGGGATGGTCGCCAAGTACGCCATCGAGAACTGGTGCCGCATCCCCACCGAGGTGGAGCTCGCGCATGAATTCCGCTACCGCGACCCGATCGTTGACGCCAACACCCTAGTGGTGTCCATCAGCCAGTCCGGCGAGACTATGGACACCCTGATGGCCGTCCGTTACGCCCGTGAACAGGGCGCCAAGACGATCTCCATCTGCAACACCAACGGATCGACCATCCCGCGCGAATCCGACGCTGTTCTTTACACCCACGCCGGTCCGGAGATCGCCGTCGCCTCCACCAAGGCGTTCCTGGCCCAGATCACAGCCGCTTATCTCCTTGGTCTCTACCTCGCCCAGCTGCGCGGAAACATCTTCTCCGGCCAGATCAAGGACGTCCTGGCGGACCTTGGCAAGATACCCGCCCACATCCAGAAGATCCTCGACAACGCGGGTCCCCTCCGCGAGCTCGCCCGCAGCATGAAGGACGAGAAGTCGGTGCTCTTCCTGGGCCGCCACGTGGGCTACCCGGTGGCACTCGAGGGCGCGTTGAAGCTCAAGGAAATCGCGTACATCCACGCTGAAGGGTTCGCGGCCGGTGAGCTCAAGCACGGTCCGATTGCCTTGATCGAGGAAGGGCAGCCCGTCTTTGTGGTGGTTCCGTCGCCGCGGGGCCGCGATTCCCTCCACGCGAAGGTAGTCAGCAACATCCAGGAAATCCGCGCCCGCGGTGCGCGCACCCTGGTGATCGCCGAGGAAGGCGACGAAGCCGTGCGGGCTTACGCCGAGCACGTTTTCTACGTCCCTCAGACGCCTACGCTCCTGATGCCGCTTCTCACTACGGTTCCGCTGCAGATTTTTGCCGCAGAGCTGGCCAAGGCCAAGGGGTACGACGTGGACCAGCCGCGCAACCTGGCCAAGAGTGTCACCGTAGAATAGCCGCATGATTCTTGGCATAGGCGTAGACGTCGTAGACATAGAGCGCTTCGGGCGCCAACTTGAGCGGACCCCGGGGCTCCGTGACCGTTTGTTCGTTCCCGCGGAACGCGAACTTAACACGCGGTCCCTGGCCGCGCGTTTCGCGGCCAAGGAAGCTGTGGCCAAGGTCCTGGGAGCTCCGGCGGGCATGAACTGGCAGGACTGCTGGATCGGCCTGGACCAGAACGGCCCCACCATCAAGGTGAAGGGCACCGTACTGGCAGTTGCCGAGTCCATCGGCGTGAAGCGCTGGCACGTGTCCATGAGCCACGATGGCGGAATCGCCACTGCCATGGTCATCGCCGAAGCCTAGCAGCACACGCAACCATGATCAGCGCCTTCACCGGAACACAGATCAGGGCAGCGGAACAACCGCTCCTTGATGCCGGCGAAGGCGCTGTTCTCATGCAGCGCGCAGCATACGGACTGGCAAACGCCGTCGTCCGTGAACTCCGCTCGGAAGGCCGCCGCCTTTACGGCTCGAGCATTACGGTGCTGGCCGGCAAAGGCAACAACGGAGGGGACGGTCTTTACGCTGCGGCAATGCTCGCGAGGCGTGGCACGCGCACGACGGCGGTACTCACCGCCGGTTCCGCCCATCCGAACGCCCTTGCGGCATTCCGCGCCGCCGGCGGACGGGTCCATGTTTTGGACGAGGACAATGCCGAAGAACTAGCCGTGCTGATTGCCGGCGACGATGTGGTCATTGACGCCATCCTGGGCACGGGTGCCCGGGGCGGCCTCGGCGGTTCGGCCGCGGAATTGATTGCCGCCTTGGAGGAGCTGAGGCCCGATTTGGTGGTGGCCTGCGATATTCCCAGCGGAGTAGACGCCGACACAGGCGAGGTCCACTGGCCCGTAATGACGGCGCGGCTGACCGTGGCATTCGGGGGAGTCAAAGCCGGGCTGATGGCCGATCCGGGTGAGGGCTGTGCCGGCCGCGTGATCCTGATACCTATCGGCATCGAGGAATATCTTCCGGCACCTGCCCTGCACCGCTTCTCTGCCCCCGACCTGGCTGCGGTGCTCCCGGACCCGGGGCGCCGGGCCCAAAAGTACACCAGGGGAGTCCTCGGCGTCGTGGCAGGTTCCGAGCGCTACACCGGGGCCGCGGCGCTCTGTGTCGCGGCCGCCTCCGCGGCGGGCACGGGTATGGTGCGGTACCTCGGCCCGGAAGTCGTCGCGCGGCAGGTCCTGGCACGAACCCCCGAAGCCATCTGGGAGCCAGCCGAGCCCGGCCGGGTCCAGGCGTGGCTGCTCGGTCCTGGCCTGGACGGAGCCGAGCAACTCGATCGTGCCCGTGACGTATTGGCCGCGGCGGCCGGCGCCGGCCAGCCCGCCGTCGTCGACGCCGGCGCCCTGGAGCTCCTGCCGGAACGCTGCCCGCCGAACTGGATTCTCACCCCGCACGCCGGGGAACTCGCGGCCCTTCTTGGCCGAGGCGAAGTGCGTGTCACGCGCGAGGACGTGGAATCGCGGACCGTGCACTTCGCCCGGCTCGCGGCCGAGCACACCGGTGCGGTCGTCCTGCTCAAAGGTGCCACAACGGTGCTTGCTTCGCCTTCCGGGGCGGTCTTCAGCCAGTCGGACGGATGCCCGTGGATGTCAACGGCAGGCAGCGGGGACGTTCTTGGCGGGATAGTCGGCGCGCTGGCTGCAGCGTACGCGGAATCCGGGCTGGACGACGACGGGCCCTTCGCCGCGCTGGGAATCGCCCCCGATGAGCGCTGGGCTGCGGTGGCCGCCGTCGGCGCAAGCATCCACGGAATGGCAGGAAGCGCAGCCTCGGCGGGCGGGCCATTGACCGCTTCCGACATCGCCCGCGCGGTCCCCGACGTCTTCCGATTTCTCGGGGAACATCGCGCCGGATGATCCCTGATGTTCCTTGAAAGTCACATAGTCTCGCTAGGCTGGCAGAAAGTTATCCGGCAAGTGAAGGAGAACACATGGACGTTTGGCCAGGAACCGCATACCCGTTGGGGGCCACTTTCGATGGCACGGGAACCAACTTCGCGCTGTTCAGCGAGAAGGCCGAAAAGGTGGAATTGTGTCTCTTTGACGACGACGGGGACGAAATTTCCTACACCCTCAACGAGGTGGACGGTTACGTGTGGCATTGCTACCTGCCGCACGTCCAGCCCGGACAGAAGTATGGCTACCGCGTTCACGGCCCCTACGAGCCCGCCTCCGGCAACCGCTTCAATCCCAACAAGCTCCTCCTGGACCCTTACGCCAAGGCCATCCACCGGCAGATCGACTGGGACCCGGCGCTCTTCTCGTACAACATGGGAGATCCGGACTCCCGCAATGACAAGGACTCCGCGCCCCACATGATGATGGGCGTGGTCATCAACCCGTTCTTCGACTGGGCCGGTGACCAGCTGCTGCGGATCCCGTACCACCGGTCCGTGATCTACGAGGCGCACGTCAAGGGCCTGACCCGGCTCCACCCTGAGGTTCCTGAGGAGCAGCGCGGCACGTATGCCGGCGTGGCCCACCCGGCCGTGATTTCCCATCTGCAGAAGCTCGGCATCACGGCCATCGAGCTCATGCCGGTGCACCAGTTCACGAACGACGGCATCCTGCAGGACAAGGGGCTGAACAACTACTGGGGCTACAACACGATCGGGTTCTTTGCCCCGCACAACAGCTATAGCTCCAAGGGCGATACCGGCCAGCAGGTCCAGGACTTCAAGGCCATGGTCAGGGCGTTGCACACGGCAGGCATCGAGGTCATTCTCGACGTCGTGTACAACCACACCGCCGAAGGCAACCACCTCGGCCCGACACTGTCTTTCAAGGGCATTGACAACGCCGCCTATTACCGTCTGATGGATGGTGACGAGAAGCACTACATGGACTACACGGGCACCGGCAACTCGCTGAACGTGCGCAGCCCGCACTCGTTGCAGCTGCTCATGGATTCCCTGCGCTATTGGGTCACCGAAATGCACGTGGACGGTTTCCGTTTCGACCTCGCCTCCACCTTGGCCCGTGAGTTCTATGACGTGGACAAGCTGTCCACCTTCTTCGAGCTCATCCAGCAGGATCCGGTGGTCTCCCAGGTCAAGCTGATCGCCGAGCCGTGGGACGTCGGCCCGGGCGGCTACCAGGTGGGCAACTTCCCGCCGCAGTGGACGGAATGGAACGGCCAGTACCGGGACACGGTCCGCGATTTCTGGCGCGGCGAACCCTCGACCCTGGGCGAGTTCGCCTCCCGGTTGACCGGATCGGCGGACCTTTACGAGCATTCCGGCCGCCGCCCGGTGGCTTCCATCAACTTCGTCACGGCCCACGACGGCTTCACCCTGGCCGATCTGGTGTCCTACAACGAGAAGCACAACGAGGCGAACGGCGAGGGCAACAACGACGGCGAATCCCACAACCGTTCCTGGAACTGCGGTGTCGAGGGGCCCACGGAGGATCCGAAGGTGCTGGGTCTTCGTGCCCGACAGCAGCGGAACTTCATCGCCTCCATGCTCTTGTCCCAGGGTGTCCCGATGCTGCTGCACGGTGACGAGCTCGGGCGGACACAGCGGGGCAACAACAACGGCTATTGCCAGGACTCCGAGCTGACGTGGATCAACTGGGACAGCGTGGACCAGCCGCTGGTCGAGTTCACGGCCGCGGTCAGTGCTTTGCGCGCCAAGCATCCCACCTTCCGGCGCAGCCGCTTCTTCGACGGACGCCCGGTACTGCGAGGCGAAGGCGAGAGGCTTCCGGACATCGTATGGCTTGACGTCGACGGAACCACCATGACGCCGTCGGACTGGGACAGCGGCTTCGGCCGCTCGGTAGGCGTGTTCCTCAACGGTGACGGGATCCGCGGCCGGGACAACCAAGGCCGGCGCATCACGGACGTCAACTTCCTGCTCTACTTCAACGCCCACGACGACGAAGTCGGTTTCAAGGTGCCCTCGGACGAATATGCTCCTGCCTGGGACATCATCATCGACACCGCGGGCGGCGGAGCCGACACCGAACCCGTGCAGGCTGAAGCAGTCCTGGGTGTCGGGGCCAAATCACTCGTGGTGTTGAGGGCACACAGCGTCCCGGACACCGATCCGGACCATTCCGTAGCAGCGTCCCTCGCCGCGTTGTCGCAGACAACCACAACCGAGACGGCTTCCTTGACTGCGCCCGCCACACCGGCACCCTCCACCCGGACGCTCCGGGCTGTACCGGAGGCAGCCCCTGAACCGAAAAAGCACCATTCCCCGGAGACGAAGGCTGCCCCCGAAACCAAACCCGCCCCTGCGCCGAAGAAGCCCAGAAAGTCACGCGCCCACAAGAACGGGGGATCATGAGGACGCCCGTCTCCACATACAGGCTCCAAATCAGGCCTTCGTTCACGCTCCAGGACGCGGCTGCCCTCACGGGTTATCTGCGCGAGCTCGGGGTGGATTGGGTGTACCTGTCGCCTATCCTGACGGCGGAGGAGGGCTCGGACCACGGTTACGACGTCACCGACCCCTCCACCGTTGATGCTTCACGCGGCGGCGCCGAAGGGCTCGCCGCGCTCTCCAAGGCAGCAGGGGAAGCCGGCCTCGGGGTCCTGGTGGACATTGTCCCGAATCACATGGGCGTTGCGTCGCCCCCGCAAAATGCCTGGTGGTGGTCCCTCCTCAAAGAGGGCAAGGCCTCCCGCTATGCAGAAGCGTTCGACGTCGACTGGGACTTCGGCGGCGGAAAGCTCCGGCTCCCGGTCCTCGGCAGCGACGCCGACGTCGACAAGCTGGAAATAGTCGACGGCGAATTGCGCTACTTCGACCACCGATTCCCTCTGGCCGAAGGAAGCTACGTCGCGGGCGACAATGCCAGGGACGTCCATGCGCGCCAGCACTACGAGCTGGTCGGCTGGCGCCGGGCTGACGACGAACTGAATTACCGCCGGTTCTTCGCGGTCAGCACGCTGGCCGGGATCCGAGTCGAAATCCCCTGGGTTTTCCAGGAAGCCCACGCGGAGGTCGCCCGATGGTTCCGTGACGGGCTTGTGGACGGGCTGAGGATCGATCACCCGGACGGGCTCGCGGATCCGGCCGGCTACCTGGAGCGCCTGAAGGAAACCACGGCCGGCTCCTATCTGCTCGTCGAGAAGATCCTCGAGCCCGGGGAGGAGCTTCCGGAGAACTTCGACTGTGAGGGGACCACAGGCTACGACGCCCTCGCCGACATCGACCGCCTTTTCGTGGATCCCGACGCCGAAGTGCAGCTTGACGCCTTGGATGCGAAGCTCCGGGGCACCGGCTCGCCCGCCGATTACCAAGCCATGATCCACAGCACCAAGCGGCGTGTTACGGACGGCATCCTGCATTCGGAAATCCTGCGGCTCGCGCGGCTCGTCCCGGAGTCTCCGGAACTGCCCCGCCAAGGGGTGGCCGACGCCCTGGCTGAAATCATCGCTTCGTTCCACGTCTACCGGAGCTATCTCCCGTATGGCAAAGACACCTTGGTAGAGGCCGTTGAACGGGCTGCCCGGAGCAGGCCGGAACTGGCCTCAGTCCTCAAAGCGCTGCTTCCGCTGCTGCTCGACGCCGGCAGTGAACTGGGCCGCCGCTTCCAACAGACCTCCGGCATGGTCATGGCCAAGGGCGTGGAAGACACAGCGTTCTTCCGCTACACGCGCCTTGGCACGCTGACTGAAGTGGGAGCAGATCCCACGGAATTCGCCTTGTCCACGGCCGGATTCCACGAGCGCATGGTACGTCGCGAGGCACTGCTGCCGCTGTCCATGACCACACTGACCACGCACGACACCAAGCGCAGTGAAGACACCCGGGCCAGGATCTCCGTTATCTCCGAGGCAGTCTCCGAATGGGAAGCTTTCGTGGATCGTATGCAGGAACTGGCTCCGATTCCCGACGGGCCACTCGCTGTCCTCGTATGGCAAGCCATCGTAGGTGCTTGGCCGGCCAGCCGTGAACGACTCCAGGGTTACGTCGTCAAGGCGGCACGCGAAGCCGGCAACTCCACCAACTGGACCGAGCCGAACGAGGCCTTCGAAGCGAAGCTCGCCTCCGCCGTCGACGCCGTCTTCGACGTGCCGGAGGTGACGGCCGCCCTGGAAGGGTTCGTTGCCCTTGTGGATCCGTACGGGACGTCCAACTCACTGTCGGCAAAGATTGTCCAGCTGACCATGCCGGGCGTACCGGACGTCTACCAAGGCACCGAGTTTTGGGACCGTTCACTCACTGATCCCGACAACCGGCGCGCGGTCAACTTCGAACGGCGCAGGGCCGCTCTCGCAGCCCTCGACGCCGGTGTCCAGACTGAAGCGCGGGACGAGTTGGCCAAGCTGCTGCTGACTTCCCGGGCATTGCGCTTGCGCCGGGACCGGCCGGAGCTTTTCGGTGGCTACAGTCCCATCAATGCCGAGGGTCCGGCGGCCGAACATCTGATCGCCTTCGGCCGTGGCGCCCTTGCCGCCGGTGGCGGTGCCATCATTTTGGCCACGAGGCTCCCGCGGAAGCTTGAGCGGAACGGCGGGTGGCAAGACACCTTCATTCGTCTTGGGAGCGCGGTCCAGGATGAGCTCACAGGCAACAGTTACCCTCCAGGCGAGGTTGACGTCGCAAGGCTTTTGCAAAGATACCCTGTGGCCTTGCTCGTACCCATTAGCTAGCCAGAGCACCAACAACGGCGGGCAAACGAAGCCCGGACAAGACGATTGAGGGGGAGCGATGGCTGAGAAGACCAGCGCGGGGAAACGATTCGATGTGTGGGCCCCGTTTGCAGAATCGGTCACTCTGCTCGCGGAGGGTCAGCACCATGAAATGCGGTCGCTCGACGGCGGCGCGGCGGGCTGGTGGACGGCGGACGTACCCCGGCGGCCCGGGACTGACTACGGTTATCTGGTGAACGGGGAGGGGCCCTTTCCCGATCCGAGGTCGCAGCGGCAGCCGGACGGGGTCCATGCTCTTTCCCGCACCTTCGACGCCTCGTCCTATGCGTGGAACGACGCGGATTGGGCGGGGCGCGGGCTCGGCGGCGCGGTCATCTACGAGCTTCACCTCGGTACCTTCACTCCGGAAGGCACGCTGGACGCGGCCGTGGAAAAACTGGACTACCTCGTTGAACTGGGAATCGACTTCGTGGAGCTTCTGCCGGTCAATGCCTTCAACGGCCCCCACAACTGGGGGTACGACGGCGTGCTGTGGTTCGCCGTCCACGAGGCCTATGGGGGACCCGAGGCGTATCAGCGATTCGTGGAGGCAGCGCATGCTGCCGGACTGGGTGTGATCCAGGATGTGGTCTACAACCATCTGGGGCCCAGCGGGAACTACCTGCCGAAATTCGGCCCCTACCTGAAGTCCGGCGAAGGCAACACGTGGGGCGACTCAGTGAATCTGGACGGCCCCGGCTCCGACGACGTCCGTCAGTACATCCTGGACAACGCCGCTATGTGGTTGGGCGACTTCCACGTGGACGGGCTACGCCTCGACGCCGTGCACGCCCTCCGCGATGAGCGCGCCGTCCATATCCTGGAAGACCTGGCCAGCCTCGCGGATGGCATCGAAGCTGAAACGGGCGTCCCCAAGACCTTGATTGCAGAATCGGACCTGAACAATCCGCGCCTGATCTACCGCCGGGACACCAATGGCTACGGCCTGGAAGGGCAGTGGAGCGACGACTTCCACCACGCCGTGCACGTGAACCTCACCGGGGAAACAGCTGGCTACTATGCGGATTTCGATTCCTTGGGCGCACTGGCAAAGGTGCTTGAACACGGTTTCTTCCACGACGGGAGCTACTCAAGCTTTCGCGGCAGGCATCATGGCCGCCCCATCCGCCCGGGGCTGGTTCATCCTGCCGCTTTGGTGGTCTGCAACCAAAACCACGATCAAATCGGCAACCGCGCCGCCGGCGACCGACTGGGTTCGAGCCTGTCTTACGGCGGGCTGGCGCTTGCCGCTGTACTGACCATGACGTCGCCGTTCACCCCGATGCTCTTCATGGGCGAAGAATTCGGCGCGTCCACGCCTTGGCAGTTTTTCACATCGCATCCCGAGGAATGGCTCGCTGAGGCCACAGCGGACGGCCGGCTCAAGGAATTCGAACGGATGGGCTGGGACCCCGCATTGGTGCCCAACCCCCAAGACCCGGAGACGTTTGAACGCTCCAAGCTCAAGTGGGAGGAAGCGCATGACGGCGATCACGCCCGATTGCTGGAACTTTACCGGGCGTTGGCGAACCTCAGGCGCTCGACGCCGGAGCTTGCGGGCGGCGGATTCACTGACACGCACGTCGACTTCAGCGAAGAGGACAAATGGCTGGTTCTTAGCAGGGGCGCCGTGAGGGTTGCCTGCAACTTCGGGGACGGGACCCTGACGAAGGCGATGGATGGCGAAGTCTTGCTCGCCACGGACTCCGCGGCCGCCGTCGGGAACGGAAAGCTGACACTCCCGGGGGAGAGCGCCGCCGTCGTGCGCCTTAAGTGATCGTGCGCCTTAAGTGACCGCGCCCACATGACGGACATCGCGCTTCGAGGCTCGAAGGCGGTGGCAGGATGGTAGGTATGACTTATTCGGCTGCGGAAAACCGCTATGAAACCATGCCCTACCGTCGCGTCGGACGCAGCGGCCTCAAACTTCCCGCGATCTCGTTGGGACTATGGCACAATTTCGGCGACGACAAGCGTTTCGAAGAGCAGCGCGCCATCCTGCGGCGGGCGTTCGATCTGGGAGTCAACCACTTCGACCTTGCCAACAACTATGGTCCGCCGGACGGATCGGCTGAAACGAACTTCGGCCGCCACCTGAAGGACGACTTCACGCCGTACCGCGACGAACTCGTCATTTCGACCAAGGCCGGTTACTACATGTGGCCCGGCCCCTACGGGGAATGGGGCTCCCGCAAGTACCTGCTCTCCAGCCTTGATCAGTCGCTTCAGCGCATGGGACTGGACTACGTGGACATCTTCTACAGCCACCGTCCCGATCCCGAAACCCCGCTGGAAGAAACCATGGGCGCCCTGGACCACGCAGTCCGTTCCGGCAAGGCGCTCTATGCCGGAATCTCGTCCTACACCCCGGAGCAGACCCTCGAGGCCGCCCGGATTCTCAAGGAGATGGGCACGCCGCTTCTCATCCACCAGCCCAGCTATTCCATGCTGAACCGCTGGACCGAGAACGGTTCGCCCAACCTCTACGAAACACTTGACCAGGTTGGCGCAGGATCCATCGCCTTCTCCCCGCTGGCACAGGGGATGCTCACCAACCGGTACCTGAACGGAATCCCCGCGGATTCACGCGCCGCCAAGGAACGGTTCCTGTCCGAATCAGCGCTGACCGAGGAAAAGCTGAGCCGGGTGCGTGGTTTGAACGCCATTGCCGAAGGACGCGGCCAGACCCTCGCCCAGATGGCTATCGCCTGGATCCTGCGCGAGCAGCCCAAGGGTTCGCCTGTGACCTCCGCGCTTGTCGGGGCGTCGAGCGTGGCCCAGCTCGAGGACACCGTGTCCGCGATCAACAACCTCGACTTCACGTCAGAGGAACTGACGGCGATCGACGAGTTCGCCGTCGAATCCGACATCAACCTGTGGGCGCAGAAGTAGATTCGGAAACTTAATACACGAACGGGGCCGGCTGGGAACAAAGCCGGCCCCGTTCGGGTTGGCTACAATGCAAAGAGCGCCGAATGGCGCTGTGCCTTTAAGACGCCGTCGTACATTCAGGTACGGACGCGCTAGGCACCTGAGGTTAGTTCTCAAAGGAGTTCCGTGTCTTCACATCCGATTCGTGTCGCCATTGTCGGCGTAGGTAACTGCGCCGCTTCGCTGGTCCAAGGTGTCCACTACTATCGCGATGCCGACCCCCAGGCCACAATTCCGGGTCTGATGCATGTTGAGTTCGGCAAATACCACGTCAACGACGTCCAGTTCGTCGCTGCCTTCGACGTCGACAGCAAGAAGGTCGGCCTCGACCTCGCTGACGCCATCGGCGCCAGCGAGAACAACACCATCAAGATCGCGGATGTCCCCTCCACTGGCGTGACCGTGCAGCGCGGCCACACCCTGGACGGCCTGGGCAAGTACTACCGCGAGACCATCGTCGAGGCCCCGGAAGAGGCAGTGGACATCGTCGCCGCACTGCGCGAATCCAAGGCCGACGTCATGGTCTGCTACCTGCCGGTCGGTTCCGAGGACGCCGCGCACTTCTACGCGCAGTGCGCCATCGACGCCGGTGTTGCCTTCGTCAACGCCCTGCCGGTCTTCATTGCGGGTACCAAGGAATGGGCCGACAAGTTCACCGCAGCCGGCGTGCCGATCGTCGGCGATGACATCAAGAGCCAGATCGGTGCCACCATCACGCACCGCGTCATGGCCAAGCTCTTCGAAGACCGCGGCGTCACGCTGGACCGCACGTACCAGCTCAACGTCGGCGGCAACATGGACTTCAAGAACATGCTCGAGCGCGACCGCCTGGAATCGAAGAAGATCTCCAAGACCCAGGCCGTGACCTCCAACGTCGAGGCCGTCCTGCACGCCGACGACGTCCACATCGGCCCGTCCGACTACGTCGCCTGGCTCGATGACCGCAAGTGGGCGTTCGTCCGCCTCGAAGGCCGCAACTTCGGCGATGCCCCGGTGTCGCTCGAGTACAAGCTCGAGGTCTGGGACTCCCCGAACTCCGCCGGCGTGATCATCGACGCCATCCGCGCCGCCAAGATCGGCCTGGACCGTGGCATCGGCGGCCCGCTGCTCTCCGCTTCCAGCTACTTCATGAAGTCCCCGCCGGAGCAGTTCAACGACGACCTCGCCCGCGACAAGGTCGAGGCCTTCATCCGAGGCGACGTCGAGCGCTAACTCCGCTTCTTCCTCCCGCCCTCCCGGACGCTCGCTCACTTATATCGGGTTTTTGACTGACGCTCGCTCACTTATGTGGGGTTTTTGACTGACGCTCGCTCACCTACATACGTGAGCGGGCGTCCGTCGTCTAACGTTCAATCACTACACGGAGCTTGCAAAGCCGGATGCGACGGCGGGATCGACCCACGCCGATCGCAGTGCCTTCTTGATCTTCTTGGTCGCCAGCTCGAAACCATCCGCCAAATCGTCCTTGCGGAACACGAGGACGGTCCATCCCGCTGTTTCGAAGGCATTGTTCCGGCGTCGATCACTGAGTGTCTGGGCCTCCGCGAGGTGATGGCCGCCGTCGTACTGAATGGCGACCCGCCTTTGGCGGAACCCCAAGTCGGCCGACGGCGAGAACGGATCGTCACTTCGCAACTTGAGTTGAAGTTCGGGTTCGGGGATTCCAGCGTCCAGCATAGCCAAGCGAAGCAGGGACTCAGGCGCGGAATCCGCGCCCACGCGCATCAGTTCGAGCGCCTGCCGGGCCCGCACGACGCCTTGTAAATTTGGATGCCGCTCCACCAGGGCACGCAGTTCTTCAAGGGTCGCGAACGGTGTGTCTCGTCCTTCCAGCGCCTGGCGGGGTACGCGAATCAGCTCGTCGCCCATACAGACGAGGTCGTTCAAAGGCAGCAGCCGGGCCATGTCCAGCCAAGTGCGGGGGCGCGTGCTGATCCGTATTCCATCAACCGATTCGACCTCGTTCTCGGCCGCGATCACCCTATGCCCGATCACCCCTTTGCGGCGCGCTCCAGGCACCGATCGCGGCTTGCTGAGGTGCAGCTCCGTTGAATCGGCAAGCCAAGGCGGAAGGCAGGAACAGCGAAGGCGCGCTGCCGTCACATGGGAGATCCAGGCCCCGGAGGTAGCGGCCGACAGCGCACGGGCGGCGGACTCAAGATTGAAGTCCCAGCCGATCGGACGGTAGAGGCTTCGGCTGACGCGTTCGACGTCGGCGCGAAGCAGGCGATCGCGCGGGACACCTCGGGCTTGGGCCTGGGCGAGCGTGAAAGGTCCTGAAAGCAGTTCAGCGGGAAGGGCAAACTCGTTTCGCATACCCGCATTGTTGCGCAAATGGGCGGGTGCCTGCAGAAGTTATCCACAGGCTCGGGATTCGGCTGTAGATCTTGTCGTCCTCGGGGGCCATGGGTGAGCGAGCGTTTCCCGAAAGTGCCCTATAGGTGAGCGAGGGTTCCTCGAAATTGCCCTATAGGTGAGCGAGGGTTCCTCGAAATTGCCCTATAGGTGAGCGAGCGTTCCTCGAAAGTGCCACATACGTGAGCGAGCGTCAGAAGAGGCCGACCGGATTGCCGTGCTCATCGACGTCCATCCGCATCGCGGCGGGCTCCTTGGGCAAACCGGGCATGGTCATGACGGCACCGGTCAGCGCGACAATGAAGCCCGCCCCGGTCTTGGGAATCAGCTCGCGCACGTGCACCGTGAACCCCTTGGGGGCACCCAACTGGGAGGCGTCGTCGGTGAATGAATACTGTGTCTTGGCCATGCAAACCGGCATTCCGCTCCAGCCATTTTTCCGGATGTCCGCCAGGCGCCTGAGCGCGGGGACGGAAAACTCCACTCCGTCGGCGCCGTAGATTTCCTGTACGATCGTGCGGATCTTGTCCTCCACAGACAGGCTCAGAGGATACAAATGGCGGAAGTCCGACGGCGCTGCTGCCGCCACCGCCGCGGCGACCTTCGCCGCGAGCTCATCACCGCCGTCGCCCCCTCCACCGCGGCCCCAGACATCCGCCACAGCCGCCTGCACTCCCTCCTGGGCGCACCAAGCCAGTAGCCATTCGAGCTCTTCTGTTGTGTCCGTCGCGAATTTATTGATTGCAACAACCGGTGTGACGCCAAACTTCTCGACATTGTGCACATGCCGTTTCAAGTTCTCGACGCCGGCAGCGAGCGCTTCGACGTTCGGCTCCTTGAGAAGCTCCTTCGGGACGCCGCCCTGCATCTTCAGAGCCCTGATAGTCGCGACGACGACGACGGCGGATGGCGCCACGTCTGCGATGCGCGACTTGATGTCCATGTACTTTTCGGCCCCAAGGTCGGCGCCGAATCCCGCTTCCGTGACCACGATGTCCGCGAGCTGTTGGGCCGTTCGTGTGGCGATGAGCGAGTTGCAGCCGTGCGCGATATTGGCGAACGGGCCGCCATGCACCAGGGCCGGGGTTCCTGCGATGGTCTGCACGAGATTCGGCTTGATGGCGTCCTTCAGCAGCATGGTCAGCGCACCCTGGACACCGAGATCGGCCACGGTGGCCGGCCGCCGGTCATAGCTGTATCCGAAAGTGATGCGGCCGAGGCGCTCGCGAAGATCATCCAAATCCGTCGCGAGGCAGAAGACGGCCATGATTTCGGAGGCGACGGTTATGTCGAAACCGTCCTGTCGCGGCACTCCTTGAGCGGGTCCGCCCAGGCCAATGATGACCTCGCGCAGCGAGCGGTCGTTCATATCAAGGACCCGTTTGAAGGTCATGCGGCGGGGATCAATGTTGAGCTCGTTGCCTTGGAAGATGTGGTTGTCCACGAGGGCCATGAGGGCGTTATTGGCCGAGGTGATCGCGTGGAAGTCGCCGGTGAAATGCAGGTTGATCTCGTCCATGGGGAGAACTTGGGAGTAGCCGCCACCGGTCGCTCCTCCTTTCATACCCAGGATCGGTCCAAGGGACGGTTCGCGCAGCGCGATCATCACCCGGTGACCGGCCCGCGCCAAGGAATCGGCGAGGCCTACCGTGGTTGTCGATTTTCCCTCACCCGCCGGCGTCGGAGACATGGCCGAGACGAGGACTATCTTGCCTGCGCGTTTGGCATCTGGGAGACGGAGCTTGGCGGGATCGATTTTCGCCTTGAACCGGCCGTACAGTTCCAATGCATCGACGTTGATCCCGGCACGCTCCGCGATCTCCTCGATGGGACGTATCGCTGCGTTCTGGGCAATTTCAAGGTCGCTCAAGATCTTGTTTTCAGACATCCTTGTCCTCAACTCCGCGGGAACACTGTCCGCGACAATCTATCAGTCGGGTCCCCGAGGTGAGCGAGCGTTTGGGGAATTGACTTCAGAGGTGAGCGAGCGTTTGGGGAATTGCCCTTATAGGTGAGCGAGCGTTTGGGGAATTGCCCTTATAAGTGAGCGAGGGTTTAGCTTGGGCGGACGAGGACCGCACCGATGGCTGCGTGGTAGCTCTCGAGCGTGATGGCTGCTGTCCTGTGCCAGCCGAAGGCCTCCGCATGAACGGCAGCGGCACGGCCCATGTCTTCGCGGGTGCGGGGATCGTCGTACAGGGCTTCGATGACGTCGGCCCAGCGGGATGGATCGTGGCCGTCAACCAAAATACCCGTCCGCCCGTCGGCAACGGCACGGGACAGGCCGCCCACGTTGGTAGCCACCACCGGGGTGCCGCAGGCCTGCGCCTCAAGGGCAACCAGCCCGAACGATTCGCTGAAGGAAGGCATCACGACGACGTCGGCCGAACGGAACCAGCCCGCCAGCTTCGGCGCCTTGACCGGCGCGCGGTGCGTTACGACGTCGTCGAGCCCCGCGGCCGTAATGAAGGACTGCAGATTGAAGTCCTTGGCGCCGCTCAAGGCGCCCAGGATGGTCAGTTCGAGGTCGATGTCGGGCCGCCTCTTGCGGAGGATGCCAACAGCTTCGATGAAAACCTGCGGGCCTTTGAGCCGCTGGATGCGTCCGGCGAAGAGCAGGTGGAAACTGCCGGGCCGCACGCCAAGCTCGGCGCGGGACCGGGCCCGGAACGCGGGAGTGAACACGGTCAGGTCAACGCCGGGGGGAGCGATGTCGATATGGTCGAAATCGGCGTTGTAGTGCGATACAAGCTCCTGGGCTTCGGCGGGAGTGTTGGCCACGAGGCGCGTGGCTCCATCCACGATCCTCTGTTCGCCGTCTTCACGCACTCGCGGTTCGGGCCGCTCGCCGGATTCGAGCACCAGGTTCTTGACCTTCGCCATCGTGTGCATCGTGTGGATCAGCGGCACGTTCCACAATGCGGAGAGTTCAAGGCCGGCCACACCGGACACCCAGTAGTGCGAATGGATGGCGTCGTAACGGCCGTGCGGTTGCCGCTGCCGGATCCTCTCGACTTCGGCAACCATGGCGTGGAGGAGCTCGGGAAGTTCCTCCTTGGGCAGTTTCCGGGGCGGGCCCGCCAAGACGTTGTGGACGCAGACACCCGGACCGGGATGCTCGACGGCGGCCTGCTCGGCGGACGTCGAACGCGTGAAGATCTCTACCTCCACGCCGAGATCCGCCAACGCGATGGCCAGCGCCCGGACGTAGACATTCATGCCGCCCGCATCGCCCGAACCCGGCTGCTCCATGGGCGAAGTGTGGAGTGACAGGAAGGCAACGCGACGGATCAACGACACCGCTACCTCCTATATCCAACGCAATTCAACAAGCCCCGCAAAGCGATAAATCCTCTGCGTCCCAGCGAAAACACTACTCCTGACCTCCCTGGCATTGCAGCCGGCCCGAGGGGCAGGCAGTGCACGGCGGGCTGATACCGTAACGGAGGTGAGCCACTCAAACAGCGAAGCAGGAATGTCGGCGGCCGTTAGCTACGAGATCCGGCCCGCCCGGGCAAGCGACTGGCCCGGGATCTGGGCCGTCCTGGAACCCGTGATCCGGGCAGGGGAGACCTTCACCTGGGACCGCGACACTTCCGAAGAAGCTGCCCGGATCAAATGGTTCAAGGAAGCGCCCGGCCTGACCTTTGTGGCAGTGCGCGACGGCGACGTGCTGGGTACCGGTGAACTGCACGCCAACCAGGGCGGCGGCGGAAGCCACGTAGCCAACGCCGGCTACATGGTCCATGCCGATCACGGCGGGCAGGGAATCGCCCGAGCACTTTGTGCCTATTCCTTGGTTGTCGCCCGGGATGCCGGGTTCAAGGCGATGCAGTTCAACGCGGTCGTCGAAAGCAACGTCCGCGCAGTGGGCCTGTGGCAGTCCATGGGCTTCCGCATTCTGGCGACTATCCCCGAGGCCTTCCAGCATCCGACCCTTGGCTACGTGGGGCTGCACGTCATGTACCAGGAGCTCTGAAAGCTTTGCACAATCGTGGCCGCGGCGTAGTCTGCGGTGCATGGACGTAACGCCCAGGACTGGATTCGACCCCCTCGCCGCTATCCGGGTGGATGCGGGGGAGGACGGGGCCGATTCAGGCTGCGATCTCCTGCTGACGGGCACCGTGTTCCAGGACATTATCTTTACCGGACTGGACCGCAGCCCTGAACCGGGAACCGAAGTGTGGAGCCAAGGCATGGGGACCTGCCCCGGCGGCGTGGCCAACCAGGCCATCGCGGCTGCCCGGCTTGGGCTGCGGACCAGCCTCGCGGCGGCCTTCGGGGATGACGGATACGGGGACTTCAACTGGCGGATCCTGGAAAGCCAGGAGCACGTGGATCTCTCCCTGTCCAGGCGGTTCGAGGGCTGGCATTCCCCGGTCACCGTCTCCTTGTGCGTGGATCAGGATCGTTCCATGGTCACTCACGGACATCCCTCGCCCATGAGCGCTTCTGAACTGATTGGCGATCCGCCCAAGGCCCTCGCCGCCGTCGCGGATCTCGGCGAGGAGCCAGAACCCTGGATGCTGGCGGCGAGGAAAGCCGGCGTCAAACTCTTTGGCGACGCCGGATGGGATCCGACGGGAGAGTGGTCGTCGAAGCGGCTGGACCAGCTCAGCAATTTCCACGCCTTCATGCCGAACCAACGGGAAGCAATGGCCTTCACCGGCAAGGACAACCCATGGTCTGCGCTCTACACGCTCGCCGACCGGGTTCCGGTGGCTGTAGTGACGTTGGGAGCGCAGGGAGCCATGGCCGTGGATTCCGAAACCGGCGAGGAGGAGTGGGTGCCGTCCCTTCCCGTGACGGCGTACGACCCCACAGGAGCGGGCGACTGCTTCGGTGCGGCGTTTGTTGTGGGTTGCCTGGCTGGATGGCCTTTGGGAGACCGGCTCCGTTTTGCCAACCTTTGCGCCTCGCTGGCGGTGCAGGAAGTGGGTGGCTCGCTTGCTGCGCCTGGTTGGGGAGACATCGCCGATTGGTGGCAGCGAGCGAACGCCCGGAGGGAGCGGCAGTCCAGCCAGTGGCTCAAACGGTTCGCTTTCCTCGAGGACATTGTGGCGGATGTCCCGCCCGGGGCCCAACGTCGTGCAACAGCAACGATCGCCCACAACTCGGACGCTTGAGCGGCGCTTACCTCCAGTCGACCCGCTCACCCCAGTCAACCCGCACGCCGTCGCGGCACTAGAATCGTGAGGGTGACTTACGAAGCAGCTGCCAGTTTCGAGCCCTCGACGAAATCGGGTTCGGCAACGGTCCTCGAACGATCAGCCGTCATCGACTTGGACGCCATCCGGCACAACGTACGCCAATTCGTGGCTATCGCCTCGCCCGCAACCGTCATGGCCGTCGTGAAGGCCGACGCCTATGGGCACGGTGCGGTGCAGGTGGCGCGGGCAGCCCTTGAAGCCGGCGCCCGATGGCTTGGCGTTGCCCATATTTCGGAGGCTTTGGCGCTGCGCGCTGCTGGAATTGACGCCCCCATGCTCGCCTGGTTGCACACCACCCAAAGCAACTTCCAGGCGGCAGTCGCCGCCGGCGTCGACGTCGGGATATCCGGCTGGGAGCTGGACGCGGTGGTCGCCGCGGCACGCGAACAGGAACGACCGGTCCGCATCCACCTCAAGGTTGACACCGGCCTGGGGCGCAACGGCTCCACCATCGCCCAATGGGACAAATTGGTGGGCCAGGCCATGGAGTACCAGGACGAGGGCCTCCTACGCGTGGTGGGCATCTTCTCGCACTTGGCCGTGGCCGATGAACCGCACCGTCCCGAGACCGATGAGCAGTTGGCAGCTTTCCGGGAAGCAATTGCCGTGGCCGAGGACGCCGGAGTGGACACCGAGGTCCGGCATCTGGCCAACACGCCCGCCACGCTTTCGCGTCCGGATGCCCACTTCGACCTCGTCCGCGTGGGGCTCGGGCTCTACGGACTGTCCCCTTTCGAAGGACAAAACTCCGCGGAACTTGGTCTCCGCCCCGCCATGACAGTGCGCACCCTCGTTTCCAATTGCAAGCGGGTGCCCGAAGGCCAGGGCGTGTCCTACGGACTCAACTACCGGACGCCCGGTGAGAGCGCCTTGGGCCTGATCCCGCTCGGATACGCCGACGGCGTGCCGCGGGTCGCCACCGGCGGACCGGTCCGGGTCAACGGGGTCAACTACCCCGTTGTGGGCCGGATCGCCATGGACCAGATGGTCATCGACCTGGGAAACGCGGTGACCGACGAAGCCGCCTGGCTGGGCGCCGAAGCCGTCATGTTTGGTGACGGCGCCGACGGCGGCCCGACGGCGGACGACTGGGCCGCCGCCGCGGGAACCAACAACTATGAGATTGTCACCCGCATCAGTCCGCGCGTCCCGCGCATCTACATCAACGAGACCCCGGGGGCGGATGCCCGGTGAGCGGGGCCCCGATTGATAAGACCCCGTTGCGTGAGGCCTTGTGGGAACGGACCGTCAAGGTCGCGACGGCGGAGCAGACGCACGCTTTGGGCTCGGCGCTCGCCGGGGTCCTTGAGCCCGGTGACCTGCTGGTCCTGACAGGCGAACTCGGTGCCGGCAAGACCACTTTCACCCAGGGACTCGGCGAAGGACTGGGCGTCCGTGCCGGCGTCATCTCGCCCACGTTTGTCCTGGTGCGCATCCACCCCAACCTGCCGGACGGGCCGCGGCCCGGCGGCCCCGATCTGGTCCACGTTGATGCTTACCGGCTGGCGTCCGCCGCGGAAATCGACGACATCGACCTCGAAAACACGATGGACAACTCCGTGACAGTGGTCGAGTGGGGGCGCGAACGCGTGGAACACCTTTCGGATAGTCGCCTGGACATCGAAATGCACCGGACAGTGGGCGGCGCGGAGAGGGCGGTAACCCGCCCGGAAGCAGACCAGGACGCCGTGCTGGACTTCGACCCGGAGGACGACGACGAACCCCGCGCCATCGTTTTCCGCGGCTTTGGCCCTCGCTGGAGCGCCGTGCCCGAAATACTGGAGGAGAACGCCTGATGCTGATCTTGGCCATTGATACTTCGGCCGTGGCGAGTGCGGCACTCATCTCGGACGATGCCATGGAGGGTGTCGTGGAGTCCTTCGCCACGGAGGACACCCGCAGCCATGCCGAGGTCCTGGCTCCCGGCATTGAGAAGCTTCTTGCCGACGCCGGTGTAAGCGGCGCGGACATCGACCTCATCGTCACCGGTGTTGGCCCTGGGCCGTTTACGGGCCTTCGTTCAGGGATTGCAACCGCCCGCACTTTGGCATTTGCCTGGAACAAACCTCTTTTCGGTCTCATGAGCCTGGATGCGATCGCTTTGGAAGTGGCCGAGTCAACGGAGGCGCAGGCCGAGTTCCTGGTGGCCACGGATGCCCGTCGCAAGGAGGTCTACTGGGCGCGCTACACGCTCAATGATGGCCAGCTACCGCAACTCGTGGACGGTCCGCACGTCGGGTTCGCCTCGGAGTTGCCCGATCTCCCCGTCTTCGGTGCCGGCGGCGGCATCTACGCGGACGTCGTCAACGCGAACGAGGAATTCAGCACCACCCAGCCCGACGCCGCCTCGTTGGGTCAGTTCGCGATGGCCCTCCTGACGGCCGGCGCGGAACTGCCGGATTCCACACCCTTGTATTTGCGGGAATCCGACGCGCAAGTGCCGGGCCCTAGAAAGCGTGCCCTGTGAACCCCTCGTACCAATTCAAGCTCGACGGCGTGACCTTGCGCGACATGACCGCCGACGACGTCACCGCGGTCGAGGTCTTGGAGCGCCGGCTCTTCCCGGTGGACGCCTGGCCGATGCAGATGTTCTTCGACGAACTTGCCCAGGTTGATACCCGCCGCTACGTGGTGGCCGAAGCCGACGGGCAGATTGTGGCCTACGCCGGGCTCATGTGTATCGAGCCGATCGCGGATGTGCAGACGATCGCCGTGGTGCCCGAATTCGAAGGCAAGGGAATTGGCTCCGCCATCCTCACGGAACTGATCGAAGAGTCCCGACGGCGCGGCGCGGTGGAAGTGCTCCTGGAGGTCCGTGCCGACAATCCACGAGCTCAGGCACTGTACGTGCGCTTCGGTTTCGAGCAGATCCACGTCCGTCGGCGCTACTACCGCGACGGCACGGACGCCCTCATCATGAGGCTGACATTGACTGAAGGAACACCGGCATGAACCACCCCGCCACCATCCAGCCGCTCGTGCTGGGGATCGAGTCCTCCTGCGACGAAACCGGCGTCGGGATTGTCCGGGGCACCACCCTGCTGACCAACACGGTGTCCTCTTCGATGGATGAGCATGTCCGTTTTGGCGGCGTCATTCCGGAGATCGCTTCGCGTGCGCACCTGGACGCTTTTGTTCCCACGCTGCAGGAGGCCCTGCACGAAGCAGGGGTGACGCTGGACGATATTGACGCCATCGCCGTGACCTCCGGTCCTGGCTTGGCCGGCGCACTCATGGTGGGTGTCTGTGCGGCCAAGGCGCTCTCAGTTGCCACGGGCAAGCCGCTCTACGCGATCAACCACTTGGTGGCCCATGTCGGCGTCGGGCTCCTTGACGGCGCCGCGGGTGGTGGCACCGGACCCGGTTCGGGCGGTCGGCTGCCGGAGAATCTCGGTGCGTTGCTGGTGTCCGGCGGACACACGGAAATCCTGCGCATCCGCAGCATCACCGACGACGTCGAGATGCTCGGCTCCACGATCGACGACGCCGCAGGCGAGGCCTACGACAAAGTGGCCAGGCTGCTGGGCCTCGGCTACCCGGGCGGACCGGCCATCGATAAACTCGCCAAGCAAGGCAACGCCAAGGCCATCCGCTTCCCGCGCGGCCTGACGCAACCCAAATACATGGGAACCGCCGAGGAGCCGGGACCCCATCGCTACGACTGGTCCTTCAGCGGGCTCAAGACCGCCGTCGCGCGCTGCGTTGAACAGTTCGAAGCGCGCGGTGAGGACGTTCCCGTTGCCGATATCGCCGCTGCATTCCAGGAAGCGGTAGTGGACGTCATCACGTCCAAGGCCGTGCTGGCCTGCAAGGAAAACGGCATCACGGATCTCCTGCTCGGCGGCGGCGTTGCAGCCAACTCCCGGCTCCGTGAGCTTACGGGGCAACGCTGCGATGCGGCGGGGATCACCCTGCATGTGCCGCCGCTGGCACTTTGCACCGACAATGGTGCCATGGTCGCTGCCTTGGGCTCCCAGCTCATCATGGCGGGAATCGGTCCCAGCGGCGTCGCGTTCGCTCCGGATTCGTCCCTGCCGGTGACCACGGTTTCGGTGTAGGCGCGGGAACCCGGCCGGAGGCTTGACTGCAGGGCTAGGCGGTCGGCACGGACCGCATTTGCTCTACGAGATCCTGGACGACCGCATGAAGATCGCCGTCGTGCTGGGCCGCGACACGGCGCTGGCGCTGGTAGCCTGCTCCGCGGGCGATGATCTTTTCGACGTCGGCCAGTTCCGCCGAGCAACCCAGCTTCTCGGCGACAGGCGCCAGGCGCAGCAGCGTTTCCTTCAGGTGCTCAGTGACGAGCTGCTCGTTGCCCTCGGCGTCGAGGATGATGATCGCTTCCATCCCGTAGCGGGCGGCGCGCCACTTGTTTTCCTGGATATGCCACGGCGGCATGGTCGGAATGCTGCCGCCGTTGTCCAGGATCGTGGAGAACTCGTCCACCAGGCATTGGGTCAGGGCTGCAACAGCGCCGACTTCTTCGAGGGTGGCCAGGCCGTCGCAAATGCGCATTTCGATGGTGCCCAAGTTCGGTACGGGACGGATGTCCCAGCGAATTTCAGACAGGGTGTCGATCACTCCGGTAGTGAACATGTCCTGGACATAGGACTCGTATTCGGCCCAGCTGGGGAACTGGAAAGGCAGTCCTGCTGTGGGTAGTTGCTGGAACATGAGCGCACGTTGTGACGCATAACCGGTGTCTTCGCCGCCCCAGAACGGGCTCGAAGCGGACAATGCCTGGAAATGGGGGAAGTAGTTGACCAGGCCATCGAGGATGGGGAGCGCCTTGTCCCTTCGGTCCAGGCCGACGTGGACGTGGACTCCGTAGATGACCATTTGCCGTCCCCACCATTGGGTGCGGTCGATGAGCTTGGCATAGCGTTCTTTGTCCGAGACGGGCTGAAGCTGCGGCGGGCTGAAAGGATGGCTTCCGGCGCAGAAAAGCTCGACACCCATGGGGTCGGTGACTTCCCTGACGGCCTGAAGCGAGCGGGCGAGGTCTTCCTTGGCTTCCTTGACGGTGTTGCACACGCCCGTGACAAGTTCCACGGTGTTCAGGAGCAATTCCCGCTTGATGTGCGGATGCTCGTCGTCTTCGTTCAAGTCCGGATGCCGCGATGCCACGCCCCGCAGGACCTCATTCGCCACCGAGACCAATTCGCCGGTGCGTGCGTTGACGAGCGCGAGCTCCCATTCCACCCCCAGGGTCGACTGCCTGGATGAAGCGAAATCAATCTGCACGTGGGTCCCCTCGGTATTTGCCAAAAACGCCCTGAGCAATGCCCGCCGTGGGGCCGTCAGCGGTTGGCTCAAGTCTAATGCAGGGGCGGTACGGTACCGCATGATGGGTACCGCGAGGTAAAACAGGAAAACGAATCGGCTTGCTAATGAGAATGATTTGCATCTAAGATGAAGCATGCATCTTTCTGTTGTCAGCTCACTGGACAGCCAATGCCGCGAAGCAGCCACCACCAGGCTTGGGTGGACCCACCGCGATTCGGTCGTGGTCCTGCACGACCTCCTGGACGGCTCCATCGTCCTGCGAAGGATCTTCCGCAATGGCGAACTGGTAGAACAGGGGCAAACCACTTTGGAACACGGTTGCCTCAGCTGCACGGTCCGCCTCGATGTTGTCCCGACGGCGGAACGCCTCGCGTCCTCCGGCCATGACCACATCGTCCTGGGCCTGCCGCCCGGTGTCTCCGTGGACATGGCGGTGGCGGAACTCAAGCGCGGCCTGGAACGGCCCGCCGTCATCGACAACGCCGTGTTGGCGATCGATCCCTCCGGACTGGAAGACCACATCTGGGACAAGCACACGCTGTATGAATCCGGCTTCACGGCCATGCCCGAGGATGAGCGCACCAGCGGAGAATTTCTCATCGGGGAATTGGGCCACGCGGATACCGTCATGGTGCACGCCGGTCTTGGGGCGGAGCTGGCAGGCTTGCGCCCGGACTCAAGCGAGGCCTGGGCCCAAGGGTTGGAACTACTCGGGCAGCTTGCGCCGCACGCCGCCATTTCCGCGAGCGACGACGACTTCCGCCCCGGCTGCTACGACGGCGCCGAGGCTCTCGCCAGGGTTCGTCGTGGTTCCGTGAGGGTTCCGCTCGAGGAGGAGTCGGGGAGTTTCCGGACCGTGCTCCACAAGGTGGAGCGTCCGCTTCATCCAGGACGCTTCCAGGAGGCGCTACCCAAGTTGGCCGAGGCATGCCACTGGATGCGGGGCCGCTTGTGGATTGCCTCGGCGGCCAAGGTCCGGATCGCGGTGCAGGGAATCGGGCCGCGCGTCTGGCTCGAGAGCACCGGCGAGTGGCTCGCGGACGCCGGCACCGGCCCTGTCCCCGACGGCAAAGGCCTGCAGCACGGAAAGGGACTCCCCGACGTCGACGCCGCCCTTGACTGGCATCCCCGCTTCGGCGACCGGGGCACGGTGCTGGCCGTGACCGGACGAGGGGAAGACCTCGACGCCGCCGAAATCCGGGCACTCCTGGACGGATGCGCGCTGAGCGAAGCGGAGATGCGGCTCGGCTTCGCCGGACTCGAGGACCCTTTTGAACTCGAATCCACCCTTTAGCCGAGCTTCAGCCTCGGTGGAACAAAACCGCAATCAAACAAGTCAAAACCCCAGAAGGAGAACCCCATGAAAGTCAGGAATTCGCTGCGTGCCCTCAAGAAGATCCCCGGCGCGCAAGTTGTCCGCCGGCGCGGACGCACCTTTGTCATCAACAAGCTGAATCCGCGCTTCAAGGCGCGCCAAGGCTAGCTCCCCGTCTAGGCTGGGCAGAGAACCCGCTACGCGAAGGAAGCCCCGTTATGCCGATCCTCAATAAAGACATGACGCTCTGTATTTCTCTCTCTGCCCGGCCGAGCAACAACGGAACGCGTTTCCACAACTTCCTCTACGAGGCGCTCGGCCTGAACTGGATCTACAAGGCCTTCGCTCCCACCGACCTCCCGAACGCGATCGCCGGCGTGCGCGGCCTCGGCATCCGCGGCTGCGCCGTCTCGATGCCCTACAAGGAAGACGTCATCGCCCTCGTCGACCGCATGGACGCTTCGGCCGCCGCTATCGACTCGGTCAACACGATCGTGAACGACGCCGGCGTACTGACGGCCTACAACACGGACTACACCGCGATCGCCCAGTTGATCGAGCGCAACGCGATCGACCCGGCGTCGTCCGTGTTGCTCCGCGGTTCCGGCGGCATGGCCAAGGCCACCGCGGCTGCGTTCCGGGACGCCGGATTCTCCCGCGTCACCGTGGTTGCCCGGAATGAAAAGCTCGGGCAAGCCCTCGCGGGGCTCTATGGCTTCGGCTGGCAAGCCGAAGTAGGGGAGTCGACGGCGGACGTGCTCGTCAACGTGACCCCGATCGGCATGGCCGGCGGACCTGACTCCGGCTCACTGTCCTTCCCCGAAGCGGCGGTGGCGGCCGCGCAGGTAGTGTTCGACGTCGTCGCCCTCCCTGCAGAGACGCCGCTCATCAAGGCCGGCCGTGCGGCAGGAAAGACCGTGATCAGCGGCGCTGAAGTGGCCACGATCCAGGCACTCGAACAGTTCGTGCTCTACACGGGCATCACGCCGACACCGGAACAAGTGGCCGCGGCTGAGGAGTTCACGCGCTCCCAATAGGGCGCCGCGGGTCAGAGACCAGCTCAGGCAGCCGCTACGGGCTCCACCACAACAGCCACCTTTTCCTCGCCGATCCTGGTGAGGACCAGGGTGGCTGTTTTGTTGCCGCGGGATTTTGCCGAGTTCTTTCCGGCCGGCAGCAATTGTTTCCGCAGCTCTTCGGGGGTGACGGAGGTGCCGCGCTTCTTGATGTCCAGGACACCGACGCCGTTGGCCTTCACCCAGGCCTTGAGGGCCTTGACGTTCAGCGGCATGACTTCCAGGACCTTGTAGGCACGGGCGAAGGGGGTCTCCACCAGCTCCGGAGCGCAAATATAGGCAATGTGTTGGTCCACCAAGTGGCCGCCCAGCCGGAGCGCGACGTCGGCCACCAGGCCCGCACGGATCACCGCGCCGTCCGGTTCGTACAGGAATCCCTCCACGGGCCCGACGTCGGGCACCGGGCCGCCGTCGAAATCTTCGCCGCTGGTGATCTCTGCTGCCCCCCGCGGCCCGAGCACCAGCGCGGCGCGGCGGATGCCGGGACGGGCTACGTCGTTGAACCACAGCGTTACTTCCGTAACGTCCCCTCCCACCGAAACCCACTGTGCCTCGCAGCCGGCCGGAACCGATTCGTGTGGCATCCCCGGGCCCATCTTGACCCCGACGGACTTGCCGGTAGCGGCCAGCGATTCAACGAAGGACAACGGCGGCGAGAACGCCTCGGGGTCCCAGATCCTTTTGGTTCCCGACGACGACGTCGTGCGGCGCGCCGGATCGAGCCACACGCCGTCGACACCGTCGAGGGGCATCGCCGTGGCGTCGGAGTGCACCACCGTTGCGTGCGGGAAAGACATGAGGTTGATGGTGGCGCAGGCGGCGGTGGTCTCGTCGAGTTCCACGGCGGTGACCTTGATGTCCATGGACGCCATGGCCATGGAGTCGGCTCCAAGCCCGCAGCCCAGGTCCGCGACGTGCTGCGTGCCCGCCTTGGCGAAGCGTTCGGCATGCCTGGCTGCAACATTGAGCCGGGTGGCCTGTTCCAGGCCGGCCTGGGTGAAGAGCATCTGCCGGGCGAATTCGCCGAACTTGGCCTCGGCCCGGGTGCGGAGCCTGGACTGGGTGAGGACGGCGGCAACGAGTGCGGGGGAGTGGCCGTCCTTGCGCAGGCGCGCATTCAGGGCGAAGGCTTCGCCATCGCGGTACGGTCCCAAGGACGCCAGCAGTTCCCAACCTTCCGTTGTCAGCAAGGGGGCAATCTGGTCCGGGGATGTGTCAGCCATGGGAACTAGCCTAGTGCTCGCCCGTCATACGGGGTCGGGAGGGATCCGGGACCCCTCGGGCCGATAGGGTTGATGCCATGGAAGACAACCCAGTACGCCAGCCCGACGACGCCAATGGTTCTCCCTCTGCCCCGGATAAACGTCAATTCGCCGGAAATCTCTCCAAGTATGCCCGTCCTGCGCTCATCGTGGGTGCTTTGATTGCCGTTGTCTGCATCGCGCTGTTGATCATTATTTTCTTCCTAGACTCTTTCAACGCGGCCACCTACTCGATGACCGGTAATAGCGTCCAGGACGCCACGGATGAGGCCCGGGACATCCGTGACACCTACACCGGTGCCCGCATCGGAGCGATCGTCGGGCTGGTGGTGTTCGGCGTCGTCGCGCTCGCAAGCGGCGTCGTGCTCTACCTGAACCGCGGAACCGCACCGAAGGAAGAGTACGACGACGGCGAGGACGTTGACTTCGACGACCTCGCCGGGCAATGAGCGTGTGAGCCGGAAGCACCCTTTGGACGTTCACCCGTGACGGAATTCTGGCACTCGCCTTGACCGAGTGCTAATGCTTACATAGAGTCTTGATTAGCACTCTCCCTAGGCGGGTGCTAATCATGCCGCCAGGCACTTACCGGCACCGCGACGACGGTAAGCCGCCACGGCACCCCTGGTTTGATAGTCCATGTACTACCTCACGTAAAGGAGAGATCCGAGTGTCGGTCTCCATTAAGCCTCTCGAGGATCGCATTGTTGTCCGCCCGCTCGAAGCAGAGCAGACCACGGCTTCCGGCCTGGTCATCCCGGACACTGCACAGGAAAAGCCGCAGGAAGGCGAAGTTGTTGCAGTTGGCCCCGGCCGCTTCGATGACAACGGCAACCGCGTACCCGTCGACGTAACCGTTGGCGACGTCGTCATCTACTCCAAGTACGGCGGAACTGAAGTCAAGACCGGCGGCAGCGAATACCTCGTTCTGTCCGCCCGCGACGTTCTGGCAATCGTCGTTAAGTAATTCCCTGGATCCCGCATCGCAGATCGAGTCGGACGTCTTCCGGTCGAATCAGCGGTGCGGGTTTTCCGTCTTGAAAGGACACAACCATGGCAAAGCAGCTTGCGTTTAACGACGCTGCCCGTCGCTCGCTCGAAGCAGGCATTGACAAGCTCGCCAACACCGTCAAGGTCACCCTTGGCCCGCGCGGGCGCAACGTCGTTCTGGACAAGAAGTGGGGAGCTCCCACCATCACCAACGACGGCGTGACGATCGCCCGCGAAGTCGAACTCGACGACCCGTATGAGAACCTTGGCGCGCAGCTGGCCAAGGAAGTCGCCACCAAGACCAATGACGTCGCAGGCGACGGCACCACCACGGCCACCGTGCTGGCACAGGCACTCGTCAAGGAGGGCCTGCGCAACGTTGCCGCCGGAGCCGCCCCTGGCGAAATCAAGCGCGGCATCGAAGTTTCGGTCCAGGCCGTGGCTGCCCGCCTCCTGGAAAACGCCCGCGAAGTAGAAGGCACACAGGTTGCCAGCGTTGCCGCGATCTCCGCCCAGAGCGATGAGGTTGGCGAGCTCCTCGCCGAGGCTTTTGGCAAGGTCGGCAAGGATGGCGTCATCACCATCGAAGAGTCTTCCACCACGCAGACCGAACTGGTCCTCACCGAGGGCATGCAGTTCGACAAGGGCTACCTGTCCCCGTACTTCGTCACTGACGCGGAACGCCAGGAAGCTGTTCTGGAAGACGCGCTCATCCTGATCAACCAGGGCAAGATCTCCTCGCTGCAGGAATTCCTGCCGCTCCTCGAGAAGGCCCTGCAGGCAGCCAAGCCGCTCTTCATCATTGCTGAGGACATCGACGGCGAGGCACTGTCCACGCTGATCGTGAACCGTATCCGTGGCACCCTGAACGTCGTTGCCGTCAAGGCTCCGGGCTTCGGCGACCGCCGCAAGGCCATGCTGCAGGACATTGCCACACTGACCGGCGCACAGGTTGTCTCCCCGGAGCTCGGCCTGTCCCTGGACCAGGTTGGCCTCGAGGTCCTCGGCAGTGCCCGCCGGATCACCGTCACCAAGGACAACACCACCATCGTTGACGGCGCTGGTACGGCTGAGGACGTCGCAGCACGCGTCGCCCAGATCCGTGCCGAGCTGACCCGCACCGACTCCGACTGGGACCGGGAAAAACTGCAGGAACGGCTCGCAAAGCTGGCAGGCGGCATCGGCGTCATCAAGGTCGGCGCAGCCACCGAGGTCGAGCTCAAGGAAAAGAAGCACCGTATCGAGGACGCAGTTTCCTCGACGCGTGCTGCCCTTGAAGAAGGCATCGTCTCCGGCGGTGGATCCGCCCTCATCCACGCCCTCAAGGCACTGGACGAGGACGCCGCCGTCAAGGCACTGGAAGGCGACGCGGCTGCCGCCGTCGGCATCGTCCGCCGCGCCCTGACCCAGCCCCTTCGCTGGATCGCCCAGAACGCCGGCTTCGACGGCTACGTCGTCGTAGCCAAGGTTGCCGAGCTGGAAGACAACCACGGCTTCAACGCGAAGTCCGGTGTGTACGAGGACCTGATCGCCGCTGGCGTGATCGACCCCGTCAAGGTCACCCGCTCCGCGCTCCAGAATGCCGCGTCCATCGCAGCCTTGGTTCTCACCACCGAGACCCTGGTTGTCGAGAAGCCGGCCGAGGAAGACGAGCACGCAGGCCACAGCCACTAATATTGGTTGCTCGATGCGCGAGGCCCGGTCCCCTTTGGGGGCCGGGCCTCCTGCATGTGGGGGTGCGGGATGACGACCAGACGCCGGTAAGACGGCATGGAGGATTGACCCAGACAACGTTCCGGAAGCTCCCAGCCGCTTGTGTCCTAATGGATCGTAGGAAGTTGGTTGAACGCGGTCTCAATTGACGATGAACATTTCGAATCAGTAGGGTAGACGGTTTGAGTAGCACCCTGGAGGCAAGACTTTGACAACCATGCGCCCGATTGCGCTACGGCGAACTAGCGGCGAGACGCAGAATTCGGCACCTAAATCGACCTTCCGTCCTGAAATCCAGGGACTTCGATCTGTTGCCGTCCTCATGGTTGTCACGTACCACATCTGGTTTGGCCGGGTCTCCGGCGGGGTGGATGTCTTCCTTCTGGTCTCGGCGTTCCTCATGACGGCGCAGTTCACGAGACGGTATGCCGGCGGGCGGCAAACAGAACTGATCAAGCACTATCTTCATCATTTCCGGAGGCTCTTGCCCGCAGCCGTCACGGTGATTGTTGGAACGCTGGCCGCCACCTACCTCTTCATGCCGGCCACCCGCTGGGTCGATACCATCAAGCAGGGCTGGGCTTCACTTTTCTACGTTGAGAACTTCCTGCTGCAGTCGCAGGCCGTCAACTACTACGCTGCGGACCACAGCCTGGCCAGCCCGTTACAGCAATTCTGGTCGCTGTCCATTCAAGGACAAGTCTTCATTGTCTGGCCGATCATCTTTGTGGGAGCAGGCTGGGCGGCGAGAAGGTTCAGGCTCGCGTACGTTCCCCTCCTGCGTTACATCTTCGGAATAATCTTCCTGGTTTCCCTGGTGTATTCGGTCGTTTATACCGCTACGGACCAATCGGCGGCGTACTTCTCGACGGCGGCCAGGCTTTGGGAATTTGCCCTTGGAACTCTTCTGGCCCTCTTCCTGCCTTCGCTCAAAATACCCAGGTCGGCCAGGATCGTCCTTGGCTGGATCGGCGTCCTGGCGATGCTTAGCTGCGGGCTCATTCTCGACGTCGAGGGCGTCTTCCCCGGGTGGTTGGCTTTGTGGCCCACCCTGGCCGCCGCCTGTGTGCTCGCAGCGGGCCAGACCCAGAGTCGATTCGGAATCGACCGGATCCTCAGTTCCAAGCCGCTCGTGCGGATGGGGAACAATTCGTACGCCCTCTACCTTTGGCACTGGCCCATGTTGGTCATCTATTTGGCTTGGTCCGGCAAGACCCACGCTGGCTGGTTGTCCGGCACGGTGATTATTATTGGTGCCTTCCTTTTGGCTGTTCTGACCACGAGGTTCATCGAGAGGCCGCTGCGGGAGTGGAAGTGGCCCGAGGCCAACCGGCGCAGAAGCGTGATTTCGCTGGTTGCGGTAGGGACCGTGGCTATTCTGCCGCTGGCGGGTTGGCCCCTGCAGATCGAGCAGACAAACCGCGCGCTGGTCGCAAACATGGATGCCCGCAACCCCGGAGCGGCCGCCGTCGGCGGGGACTTCGTCTATACCCCCGATCCGGGGGTGCCCTTGGTTCCAAGCATGACCGCAGTTGATGGTGACTGGCCGGTTTTCCCGACTCCCTGCACGGGGACGGCGGACCCGCAGGAATTCGTCAACCGATGCACCAACGGGATCAAGAACGGGACGAAAAGCGTGGTGGTCATTGGCAGTTCGCACGCCCACGTGCTGAACACGCCGCTGCTTACGATGGCCGCAAAGAACCATTGGAGCCTGACGTCCATCACGAAGGGATATTGCCCGCTTGGCGAGGACACTGCGGCGGACATTACGCAGGCCTGCGTTGACTTCAACAAGGCCACGCTCGCAGAGGTCCTGAAGATGAAGCCGGATGTTGTGGTGACAACGAGTACGCGAACCAATGCGCAGAGCAACGTCCCCGAGCGGCTCGATCCCTCTTGGGTCACGGAGGTAAAGACGCTTAACGACGCCGGAATCCAAGTGGTTGCCTTCCGCGACACTCCACGCGCAGCCCAGCCAGTTCCGGCCTGCCTGGAGAAGAACCCGGGAGCATATGTTGCCTGCGGTTCCCAGCGTGCCGAAATCTACTCCGAAGATTCCCCGACGGGGGCGGTGGCCGCGGGAATGCCCGACACGAAATTCCTGGACCTTTCGAAGTATTTCTGCCCCGATGCGAATTGTCCGGCAGTGATCGGCAACGTGATGGTCTACAAGGACGACAACCACGTGACCGCCACATACATGAAGACCTTGACCCCATACTTTGAGAAGGCGTTCATGGCCGCGACCGGGTGGAGCTAGGCGGCCGGAGCTGAGCAGCCGGGTTGCTCGTAGGCGGGTGCCGGGTGCTGTTGCTCACATTGCCCTCGCGGAATATGGGGATCGGCGGCGAGGTTCTACTATTTATTCAGAACCTTTCTGCACAGGCCAGTCCCGTAATGACGGGCTGGTCATCAGCTGCAACCCCTACCAGAGCAACCCCCAAGAACCAAGGTAAGAGGCGCACTCATGACCCAGCCCGAACACGATCCCTTTGGCTTTGTCGGCCTGACTTACGACGACGTCCTGCTGCTGCCGGGCCACACCAACGTCATTCCGTCAGAAGCTGATACTTCCTCCCGGATCTCCAAGCGAATTTCGGTCCAGACGCCGTTGCTGTCCGCCGCCATGGACACCGTCACCGAGTCCCGCATGGCCATCGCCATGGCCCGCCAGGGCGGCCTTGGCGTGATCCACCGCAACTTGTCGATCGAAGACCAGGCCGACCACGTCGACCGCGTCAAGCGCTCCGAGTCCGGGATGATCACCAACCCGCTGACCATCCACCCGGAAGCCACCCTTCAGGAACTGGACGAACTGTGTTCCCGTTACCGGGTTTCCGGCCTCCCTGTCATCGACCCGGACGGCCGTCTGCTGGGTATTGTCACCAACCGCGACACCCGCTTCGTACCGGAGTCCGACTTCCCGCTGCGGCTGGTCAGCGACGTCATGACCAAGATGCCGCTCATCACGGGCCACGTCGGCATCAGCCGCGAAGAGGCCTCGCACAAGCTGGCCACCAACAAGATCGAGAAGCTGCCCCTCGTTGACGAGCAGGGACGCCTCAAAGGCCTTATCACCACCAAGGACTTCACCAAAGCGGAGCAGTACCCGCTCGCGACGAAGGACGAGGAAGGCCGTCTCCGCGTCGGCGCCGCCATCGGGTTCTTCGGCGATGGCTGGGAACGGGCCATGACCCTGATCGACGCCGGTGTCGACGCGCTCTTCGTGGACACCGCCAACGGCCACTCGCAGGGTGTCCTGGACCTGATCACGCGCCTGAAGTCCGACCCAGTTGCCGCGCACGTTGACATCATCGGTGGCCAGGCTGCCACCCGTGAAGGCGCCCAGGCACTGATCGACGCCGGCGCCGACGGCATCAAGGTGGGCGTGGGCCCGGGCTCCATTTGCACCACGCGCGTTGTTGCCGGTGTAGGCGTTCCCCAGATCACGGCCATCTACGAGTCCTCGAAGGCCGCCATCCCTGCCGGTGTTCCGCTGATCGCCGACGGCGGCCTGCAGTACTCGGGCGATATCGGCAAAGCCCTCGTGGCCGGTGCCGACACCGTCATGCTCGGCTCTTTGCTGGCTGGCTGCGACGAGTCGCCGGGTGAGCTGATCTTCGTGAACGGCAAGCAGTTCAAGAGCTACCGCGGCATGGGTTCCCTGGGTGCCATGCAGTCCCGTGGCAAGAACACGTCCTACTCGAAGGACCGCTATTTCCAGGCGGACGTTTCCGGCGATGACAAGCTCATCCCGGAAGGCATCGAAGGCCGCGTCGCCTACCGCGGCCCGCTGTCCTCAGTGGCATACCAGCTGGTCGGCGGCCTGCGCCAGACCATGTTCTACACGGGTGCACCGACCATCGCCGAGCTCAAAGCACGCGGCAAGTTTGTGCGCATCACCGCGGCCGGGCTGAAGGAGTCCCACCCGCACGACATCCAGATGACCGTCGAGGCCCCGAACTACGGTTCCCGCTAGGCGTAATTCCTGTCATAGGCAGTTTCAAGCGAGCCCGCCACCTCCCAGATGGAGGTGGCGGGCTCGCTTATTTACGAGGCATCGCCTGTCGTCATGCTGTACGTCACCCTGCCGGTACATCGCGCCGCACTGGGATAACCTAGAGCAGTGACTTACGAGATTGAGATTGGCCGTGGCAAGCGTGGGCGTCGTGCCTACTCCCTGGATGACATCGCGATCGTCCCCAACCGCCGGACGCGCGACCCCAAGGACGTTTCCGTCTCATGGCAGATTGATGCCTACAAGTTCGAGATGCCAGTGATCGCCGCACCCATGGATTCCGCGATGTCGCCTGAAACGGCCATCGCCCTTGGCCGGCTGGGCGGCCTGGGCGTTTTGGACCTCGAGGGCTTGTGGACGCGGTATGAGGACCCCCAGTCCGTGCTGGACGAGATCTCTGCCCTTGCGGATGAAACGGCCAGCCCGACCGTCACCCGACGCATGCAGGAGCTCTACAAGGCCCCCATTCAGCCCGAACTGATCACCACCAGGCTCGCGGAAATACGTGCTTCCGGCGTGACCGTGGCAGGCTCGCTGACGCCACAGCGTACCCAGGAACACTACAAGACCGTGGTGGCCGCCGGCGTCGACATTTTTGTCATTCGTGGCACCACAGTCTCGGCCGAACACGTCTCCAAGAACCATGAGCCGCTGAACCTCAAGCAGTTCATTTACGAACTCGACGTCCCCGTGATCGTCGGCGGGGCCGCCGGCTACACCCCGGCATTGCACCTCATGCGTACCGGAGCGGCCGGCGTCCTGGTGGGCTTCGGCGGCGGCGCAACGACCACCACGCGCCGTGCACTCGGCATCCATTCGCCCATGGCTTCCGCCATTTCCGACGTCGCTGCTGCGCGCCGCGACTACATGGATGAATCCGGTGGACGATACGTGCACGTGATCGCCGACGGCGGCATGGGTTCTTCGGGTGACATCGTCAAAGCCATTGCCATGGGCGCCGACGCCGTCATGCTCGGCAGCGCCTTGGCCCGTGCGGAAGAAGCCCCGGGCAAGGGCTGGCACTGGGGCCAGGAAGCCCACCACCTAGAGCTGCCCCGCGGCGACAGGGTCAACGTCGGCACTGTCGGTCCCCTCGAAGAAGTACTCTTCGGGCCGGGCCACCACACCAACGGCACGTCCAACCTGATCGGCGCGCTTCGCCGTTCCATGGCGACCACCGGCTATTCGGACCTGAAAGAGTTCCAGCGGGTCGACGTCGTCGTCTCGCCTTACTCGGGCCGGTAGCTTCCGCTCGGGCCGCTCTGGCACTCGCGCGAAAACCCTGCCCAAGCCGCTGGACAAGAAGTAGTGTGGGGAACTACGGGCTTTGTGCGATGGGAGGCGTCCAATGAGCAGTGTTGCAGATGGTTCGCAAAGGGATGATGCATCAACGGGTGCATTGAGTCCGCAGGCGCGGGCCAGATCCATCGAAGTTCTCAAGGGCACCACCGAGCCTGGCAAGGAACTCGACATCCTGATTGTCGGGGGAGGCGTAGTCGGGGCCGGTGCGGCTTTGGACGCGGTGACCCGCGGTTTGTCCGTCGGCATTGTCGAGGCCCGGGACTGGGCTTCGGGCACGTCGTCAAGGTCCTCGAAGCTGATTCACGGCGGGTTGCGTTACTTGGAAATGCTGGACTTCGCGCTGGTCCAGGAAGCTCTCCAGGAACGCGGATTGCTGATCCAAGTGATCGCACCTCACCTTGTCCGGCCGGTTCCGTTCCTGTACCCGCTGACCCGGCGTTTTTGGGAGCGGCCCTACGTTGGTGCCGGGATCTTCCTCTACGACACTCTTGGCCTCACCTCCGGCCACAGCCGCGGCGTGCCCATGCACAAACACCTCTTCCGGCGCGGAACACTGAGGGCCGCACCCAGCCTCAAGAGCGATGCCTTCGTCGGCTCCATCCGCTATTACGATGCACAGGTCGACGACGCCAGGCTGGTGGTCAATGTCGTCCGCACTGCGGCACATTACGGTGCGCATGCCGTGAACAGGATGCGCGTGGTGTCGTTCGTGCGCGAAGGCGAACGCGTGGTGGGCGCCAAGGTGGAAAACCAGGAAGACGGCAGCATCATCGAAGTCCGCGCCAAGCAAGTGGTCAATGCCACGGGAGTCTGGACGGACGAGACCCAGGCCATGGTGACGGATCGCGGCCAGCTCAAGGTCCGCGCTTCCAAAGGCATACACCTTGTGGTCCCGCGCGACCGCTTCCAGTCCACGGTGGGATTGATCCTGAGGACCGAAAAATCCGTGCTGTTCGTCATCCCCTGGGGGCGGCACTGGATCATCGGCACAACGGACACCGACTGGAAACTCGACAAGGCGCACCCTGCCGCGTCCACGAAGGACATCGACTATGTTCTTGAACACGTCAACCGGGTCTTGAAGCGTCCCCTGACCCGTGAGGATGTTGAGGGCGTATATGCGGGGCTCCGTCCGCTGCTGGCGGGGGAGAGCGACTCCACGGCCAAACTTTCACGCGAACACGTGGTGGCGCACCCCGTTCCAGGCCTGGTGGTGGTTGCCGGCGGAAAGTTCACCACGTACCGGGTCATGGCGAAGGATGCGGTGGACGAAGCGACTCGGGCCATGGACGAGCGCGTACCAGCGAGCTGCACCGACACCATCCCGCTCCTGGGCGCTGAGGGGTTCAAAGCTGCATGGAACCGGCGGGCAAGAACCGCTGATGAGGCCGGGGTCCACGTCGCAAGGGTGGAACATTTGCTCAACCGCTATGGCTCCATGACCCCGGAAGTCCTGGCGATCATCAAGGACAACCCGGCCATGGCCGAGCCGCTGCCGGGGGCAGACGACTATTTGGCGGCAGAGGTCGTCTATGCCGCGACCCATGAGGGCGCCCGGCATGTCCATGATGTCCTGACCCGACGCACCCGCATCTCGATCGAGTCGTGGGACAGAGGTGTTTCCGCGGTCCCCGTTGTCGCTAAGCTGGTGGGAGAAATTCTTGGCTGGAGCGACGCGCAGCGGGAAAGCGAAATCAAGCACTACCTGGCCCGGGTGGAAGCTGAACGGCTCAGCCAACAGCAGCCCGACGACGAATCGGCCGATGCTGCGCGCATGGGTGTCGATGACATCGTCCCCCTCCGCTAAGCGGCCCGGGTTGGCTGGGCACACTGGAGGGAAAACGACTTGGCGGAACCACTGGACCCATATGATGCCGAACTGACGACGCCGGAGACCGTCATCCTGGAGATGGAAGCGGTCGACAAAACAGATGCCGCGGGGCAGCTCGCGGAAAGGCTCTACGCCGCCGGGCGCATCACGGACCTTGAGGGCTTCCTCGGACATGTCAACTCGCGCGAACACCAACTTGCTACCGGGCTGCCGGGCGGCATTGGCCTTCCGCATGCCCGCAGCGAGTTTGTCTCCCGGGTCTCGATCGCTGTCGGCGTCACGAAGTTCGGACACTCATTGGACTTCGGCGCCAGCGACGGACCGGCAACCCTGGTCCTGCTCATCGCTACGCCCGCCAGTTCATTCTCGGACCACCTGGAAGTCCTCGCGACCCTGGCCCGCTCGCTGTCCAAGGAATCCTTCAGGGAATCCCTCCGGCGCGCCCACGATCCGGAAGTGATCGCCGAACTGATCAACTCCAGCCTGGTGTTCTTCGACCACTGAATTCCGCCCCATAGGGGGCAGACCCTGCTGCCTCACTCTAGGGGCGGGTCCTTTCGTTTAGCTGTTCTACAGCTTGACGAAGTACGGTTAAGGGGTGTTGAAAACCGCTCTGAAGCCCCGCTGGATCGCAGGACTTGTCTTCGCGCTCCTGCTCTCCGGGGTGTTTGTGCTGCTCAGCCAGTGGCAGTTCGGCAGATCCACCCAGAGCGACGTCCCGGTTGACGACCCTGCGGTGGAGCAAGTCAAGCCGCTTACAGGGGAATTGCAGCCTGGAACGTTCTTCCCGGGTTCCGCGTCAGATCAAATGGTCAGCGCCAAGGGTAGTTACGACCCCGCCAAACAGGTCCTTGTGGAGGGCCGGTTGCTCGCCGGGCAAAAAGGGTACTGGGTAGTGACCGCGTTTGCTGTCGACGGGGCCCCCATCCTCCACGGCGTCGGCGCCTCCGCGAAGACCTGGATCCCCGTAGCCCGCGGCTGGGTCGCCGATCCCGCCCAAGCTGGGCCGCCGCCGTCGGGCACCATTGAACTGACCGGACGGCTCCTGCCGTCCGAGGCGCCGGTGCCAAACGTCGACGCCGGAGCGGGCCGCACGTCTGCTGTTTCGGTCGCGGAACTCATCAACACGTGGGAAGTCTCAAGCTATCCCGGCTTCGTCGCCGCGACGTCGGAAGTATCGGCGGGCAAGACGCTCGCGCTTCCCGCGCAGCTGAAGCCTTTGAATATCCCGGCCCAGCCCCCCAACCAACAGATCAACTGGCTCAACCTTTTCTACTCCGTGGAATGGGTCGTCTTCGCAGGATTCGCCCTCTACGTCTGGTGGCGCATGGTGGCCGATGACTACCGGCGCACCCTCGAAGAAGACGAGGAAGAGCCCGACGACGAATTCCCGTCCGACGATTTGCCAGCAATTACCAAGCCAGAACAGGTAAAGCCATGATTGAGCCCAAACCGGCCATCCAGCCCGAACAGTCCGGAGAGTCTGCAGCAAAGCCAAGCGCGGCCAAGAAACGCCGCTTCGGCGGAACGACGGCCCAGATCCGCTCGGCCCTGAAGTTCTACAAAGTCATGGCCTACCTCACCGGCACCATGCTGCTGCTCCTGTGCGCTGAGCTTGTTGCGCGCTATGTGTTCGGCGCGTATCTCTTTGCCGGCGGTACCAACGCAATCACCGGTCAGCCGTTCGGTTTCGGATTCGCCGACGCTGAGTCCAAGGCGGTCCTGGGCGGGGTCAACGTCTCCGTGGGCGTCCTGATCGTCCATGGCTGGATGTACGTGCTGTACCTCATCTCGGACTTCCGCTTGTGGTCGCTCATGCGCTGGCCGTTCACGAAGCTCATCCTGCTCGCCTTGGGCGGCGTCGTCCCCCTCATGTCCTTCATTGTGGAGAAGAAGTTCAACTCGGAGGTAGAGATGGAACTCGCCGCGAATCCGCAGGCGTCCAAGCGTTACTGACGGACCTGGCCCGGCGGGCATTGTGAGTTCGCTAACGTCGGACTGTTTTCGCGGGTGATTCCGGGCTTCACGACTGGTTTCAAGGTGCACCGGGGCATCCCGGCAAAGTAGGCTGTTACGGTGACTACTCCCACCGCACCCTTCAGTTCTGAAGCTCAGACTTCCCAGAAGCCGGTGCTGGTTGTTGACTACGGTGCCCAGTACGCGCAGCTGATTGCCCGCCGCGTCCGTGAAGCGAATGTGTACTCGGAAATTGTTCCGCACACGTTCACCACCGAGCAGCTTCTGGCCAAGAACCCGGCAGCGATCATCCTCTCCGGCGGACCTTCAAGCGTTTATGCCGAGGGTGCCCCGAGGGTTGGCGCGGACCTTTTCGAGGCCGGCGTCCCGGTCTTCGGTATTTGTTACGGTTTCCAGGCCATGGCGAACGCGCTCGGCGGCAAGGTCGCGCAGACCGGTTTGCGCGAGTACGGCGCCACCGAGGCCACCACGGTTGGCGAGGCCCGCTCCATCCTTGCGGGCGTTCCGGACTCCCAGAATACCTGGATGAGCCACGGAGACTCCGTTCATGAGGCTCCTGAAGGCTTCGAGGTCCTGGCGACCACCGCAGGCGCACCTGTGGCTGCTTTCGCGAACGAAGAGAAGCATCTCTACGGCGTGCAGTGGCACCCTGAAGTAAAGCACTCTGTCCACGGCCAGCAGGTTCTGGAGAACTTCCTGTTCAACGGAGCCGGCCTGAAGCCGAACTGGACCACCGGCAACATCCTCGAAGAGCAAGTGGACCGGATCCGCCGGCAGATCGGCGACTCCAAGGTCATCTGCGGCCTCTCCGGCGGCGTCGACTCGGCCGTTGCCGCAGCCCTCGTCCAGCGCGCCGTGGGCGATCAACTGACCTGTGTCTTCGTGGACCACGGCCTGCTGCGCGAAGGCGAAGCCGAACAGGTCGAGCGTGACTTCGTTGCCGCAACCGGCGTCAAACTCTATGTCGCCAACGAGCAGGAGCGATTCCTGTCCGCCCTGGCAGGGGTCAGCGATCCCGAGACCAAGCGTAAGATCATCGGCCGCGAGTTCATTCGTGCGTTTGAGGAAGCAGAGCGGGCCATCATCGCCGAGGCTGCGTCCGAAGGCGAGAGCATCAAGTTCCTCGTCCAGGGCACCCTGTACCCGGACGTCGTCGAATCCGGCGGCGGCGAAGGTGCCGCGAACATCAAGAGCCACCACAACGTGGGCGGCCTGCCCGAGGACCTGCAGTTCGAACTCGTTGAACCGCTCCGTGCGCTGTTCAAGGACGAGGTTCGTGCCGTGGGCGCGCAGCTCGGCTTGCCGCAGGAAATCGTCGGACGCCAGCCGTTCCCCGGGCCCGGCCTGGGTATCCGCATCGTCGGCGACGTGAATAAGGAACGGCTCGACCTCCTTCGCAAAGCGGACGCCATCGCGCGGGCCGAACTGACGGCGGCCGGACTCGACAATGACGTCTGGCAGATGCCTGTCGTACTGCTGGCCGACGTCCGCAGCGTTGGCGTGCAGGGCGACGGCCGCACCTACGGACACCCGATCGTGCTGCGTCCCGTTTCCTCAGAGGACGCCATGACTGCCGACTGGTCGAGGCTCCCCTATGACCTCCTCGCCAGGATCTCCAACAGGATCACCAACGAGGTTGACGGGGTCAACCGCGTGGTACTTGATGTCACCAGCAAGCCGCCGGGAACCATCGAATGGGAATAGCATTCTGAGTGACCGGCCCCTGTTCCAGGGGCCGGTCACTTTGTCTTTCCCCTGAAATCAGGGCTAATTTGCCTTTCCACCAGTGTTGCGGTGCGGACTGCCGGTCGATTCCCGCTACCCTCGAAAGTATGCCGATTTGGTCCAAGTCGTCTCGAGCTATAACAGAAAAGAAGGCAGCGGTGTCAGTAGGTCAAAGCCACGAAGAGAGCTCCGTAGAGCTCCGGAAATGGCTGTCCGGGCTCAAGTCCGTGACTGGCGCGGACACCATGCTGCGCTTCGTCAAGACGCCGGAAGGGTCGATAGACCTGAGCAACGGCCACCCCTCAGGCCTGGCACAGCTCCTGGCCGGGCGTCGCACCCGGCTTTCCACCCTGATCCGGGATCGCCAGCAGTATCTTGTTGCCGCGCGTGCCGCCAGGAACCTTCGCTCCAAGATTTTCGAACTGGGAAACGACCGGGGGATCGACGCCGGGTATCTGTCCTGCGGCACGGTCGTGTGGACGTCGGCGGTCGGAGGAAAACCCCAAAGAGTCTCCGCGCCCGTGATGTTGGCTGCTATCTCACTCACGGCGCGTCCGGGCGAAGATGACTACGAGCTTCAACTCACCGAGCAGGCGGGCATCAACCCCGCGTTGGTCCGGCATCTGAAGACCGTCCATGGAATTGTCTTTGACGTCAACGCCGTGAGCCGCATGGCCTACAACACCGCGCGCCTTGATCCCCAACCGGTCCTTGACCGTCTGGCCACGCTGGTCCAACCGATCCACGGTGCCGAGGTAACCCCCAATCTCCTCATAACGACCTTGGCGGATCTCTCGGGGAATTTGGAAGACCCCTGGATCAACGAGAACAGCAGCGTCGTGGCCTCCCTGTTTGAGGCGGCCAACGGCGGCGACGTGGAGCCCGAACCCATCAAGTCCGGACGGTTCCCGAACCTCGACGAGCGCGACCCCGCCGAAGAATCGCTCCTCCTGGATGCGGACGCGGATCAGCAGTACGTCGTGGATGCCGTCCGGGCAGGCGATTCGCTGGTGGTGAGCACCCCGCCAGGCAGCGGCCAGACCCAGACGGCCATCAATGCCATCGGTGCCCTCGTCAACGAGGGCAAATCGGTGCTTGTGGTGGGTGACCGTCGGGCGAGCCTCAACGGTCTCGCGGGCCATTTTGAAGCCCTGGGCCTCGAATCGATGCTGTTCAGGCCGGGCAACGGTGCCACGCCCCAGCAGCTCAAAGGCCAGCTGGTCAGCGCGATCATCCGCAACGAAAAGTCGCTCGAGCCGCAACTCGCGAATCTCCACAAGACCCTGACCGAGCATCGCCATGCCCTCATGGACCATGTCGCGTCTTTGCACAATGTACGCCAGCGCTGGGGATGCTCGCCCTATCAGGCTATGCAGTCGCTCGCGGAGCTGACCTCGATCCAGCCTGCCCCCGCGACGACGGTGCGCTTGAAGCGCAGCGTGCTGGACAACATCAAAGACCGGGCTGAGCTGGCTGAAAGACTCCGACGCGCTGCCGAGCTTGGCAGCTTCAGCCGCGCATCGACGTCGAGCCCCTGGTACGGGGCGCGCCTGGTCACCCGCAAGGAAACCGAGGAAGCCCAGCAACTGGCCAGTAGTGCCGCCGAACAACTTCCCCAGTTGCGGGAACGGATGAACCAGGTCGCGGAGCACTCCGAAATCCGGCTTGGGGCGAACTTCGCCGAATGGGGCGCCCAGCTTGAGCTCTTGATAGCTGTACGGGAAAGCCTGGACAAATTCACCCCGGATATTTTTGACCGGCCGGTCCACGATCTGATTTCCGCTACCGCTACCTCCACGTGGCGCCGTGAGCGGGGAGTCGAGATGCCCTCGATGCAGCGCTCCCGTCTTCGTCGCGTGGCAAAGGAATATGTCCGGCCCGGTGTCCACATTGCGGATCTGCACAGCTCCTTGGCGCTCGTTCAGGAACAGCGGGCATTGTGGGCCCAGTACGCGACCACACAGCGCCATCCGGCAGTGCCCTCCGGACTCGCGGACTTCGGCGCCAGCTACCGCGAACTGGACCGGGATCTCCGCCGTCTGGGTGATTGCCTGAAACACACTGCCGGCGGCGGCGACCTTCACGCGACCCGTTACGAAGATCTCATGGCGCGTCTTGAGCGCCTTGTGGCCGACACGGGAACCCTGGAAACGCTCCCGGAGCGCACCCTTCTGGTCGAGAATATGCGTGAGCATGGACTCGCCGAGCTTCTTGCTGACTTGGCTGAACGCGAAGTGCCTGCCGAATCCGTCGCCGCGGAACTGGACCTGGCCTGGTGGCAGTCCGCCCTGGAAGCGATGATCAGCGGTGACGACTACCTCGCGATGTCCGACGGCGACTCCCTCCGCCGGCTCGAAGCGGAGTACCGCCTGGCGGACCACGCTCACATCGCCAGCGGCGCCGCGCGGCTGCGCTGGAAACTCGCTGAAATGTGGCGGGCCGGAATCGCTGAACATCCCCGCCAATCGGAGCTCCTGCGGAACCTGATCAAGGATGGCCGCGTTACCCTCTCGGCGCTCAGCGCCCAGGCGCCTGCCCTTGTCTCCCGCTTGGTTCCCGTGTGGTCCATCAGTCCGTACCTGCTGACCAGCCTTTTGCCTGCAGAGCAGAAATTCGATGCGGTGGTGATTCTCGATGCCGAGAGCACATCCTTGCAGGCCGTGCTGCCGGCCATCGCCCGAGCCCAGCAAGTGGTTGCCTTTGGCGACGCCAAGATCGCCAATGCCCGCACCTTCAGCGTTGCCGTGGAGCCTCCCATGGCCGGTGCCGCGAGCCAAGACACAGTGGACAGTGCATTCAGTGCTTTGGCCCGGGTCCTGCCCACATGGCAGTTGAACTGGGTGTATCGAGCGGTAGACGAAGATCTCGTGCTTCAGCTGAGCAAGAACTACTACAACGGCGGCCTGCGTCGGCTGCCGGACGGCCAATCCGTAACGGGGCTGGACCGCTCGGTAGTAGTTGAGTACATCCCGGATGGCACCGGCCTGCCCGGGGCGGATCACGAAGGTGTTGAATCCGTCGCCGCCGAAGTGAACCGCGTGGTTGACCTGGTGTTTCAACACGCCAGTCTTAGGCCTCGGACCTCGCTCGCCGTTGTCACCGCAAGCCTGCGCCATGCCGCGAGGATCGGCGAAGCCATCAGGCTCCAGCTTCCTAACTACCCGCTGTTGTCGGGTTTCTTCAACGCCAGTGCGGAGTCCTTCCGCGTTGTGGATTTGGAGCGCGCGCAAGGACTGGTCCGCGACCACATCATCTTCTCCCTGGGCTTCGGGCGAACTCCGCATGGCCGGGCGCTGCACAGTTTCGGGCCCTTGTCCGTCGAAGGCGGGCGAAACAAATTTGCCTTGGCAATGACCCGCTCCCGGAGATCGCTGCACGTCCTGAGCTGCTTCCGTCCGGAGGACCTCGATCTGGACAGGTTGGCTCACGGCGCCGTTGATTTCCATGAACTCCTTGACCGTGAACTGTCCGGGAATTCGGATCTTGGGACGCCGGCCACCCGGGCTGCGGCCAGTGAGCAAGCGCTCGGTGAGGATCCGTTGGTGGCGGATCTGGGCGAGCGACTCCGTGCCCGTGGAGCCCGGGTGTGGCACCACTACGACGGAGCCTTGGACATCGCCGCGGCAGCCGATCCCGTGCACACCATAGGCCGTGATGACTCCGAAATGCCCACCCCGGTGGCCATTGAGTCGGATGGTACGGAACGATACCGCCGCATGAGCGTCAGGGAGCGCAGCAGGCTCCGGCCCCAGCTCCTGGAACACCTTGGCTGGCGTTATATGTCCTTGTGGACCATTGAAGTATTCACGGATCCCTCGTCCTGCGCTGACCGCATCGGGTCCTATCTGGGACTGGAGAAGCCGGTAGCACCCGCGTATGGTGCCGTCCACGATGGATTCCTGGACATCGATGTTGAACAATTGGAACTGAACAGTCAGGCGGACCCGTCCGCGGCCGGGCCTGGCGGTACGCAAGGCCCTGGCTCGGGACCGGCTATCCCCTAAGGAAGCGCAATGGCGGGAAGCGAAAGCACTCAATCCAAGAACCCTGCGGACACCGGTGCCGATGCGGTAGGCGCTGACACCGAGTTGGACGAGCAGGAGAAAACAAAAGTGAAGCCCGCACCGGAGCGGAAGCCGGCAGGAGAAAGCATTCTGCCCAAGAAAGCCTCCGAAGATGATCCACGCCGTTGGGGTGATGAGCCTGGCTACGACCACGACGCCTGGCTGAAGGAGCAAAGGCCCCCGCACTGGGGCTGAACGTTCCATTTGCTCGTGACTATCCGGCCGGGGTCTGGATCTGCCGCTTGTCAGAGGGATTGACGAGTACAAAGAAGAGTTTCCCGCGTGTCGAAGCGCCGGCGAGGATTTCGGCCTGTTGCGGATTGGCAGCGACAACCACAAGGCCGTCCGCCTCGTTCGTGCCCAACCATTGGCTGGCCTTGCCTCCTTGCGCGGACGTCCACAAAACCGGGACCGCAGCTGCCAGGAGCTCGGATTTCTTACCGGGCCCTTCAAGTCCATCTGCTGCCGTGAGCACAACGTTGACCAACTGGCCCGGCGAGATGAGCTGGATTGAAGCGGGATCGGCCATGCGAAGTGGAACGGCCGCCGTCGCGGGTGCGGTGCCGGTCAGCAGGCCCGGTCCCAGGAGTTGGGCGTCTGTGGGGATCTGCCCCTTCTGCAGGGGCGAAGCAAGCTGCTTCCCGCCATATCCAGCCCTGGAGGTGAGTGCCCCGGCTGGAACTCCATCAGGAAGGACTTCGATTGGTTTGAGGTCGGAATCCATCAAAGTGGATCCGGAAGGAAGATCCCGTGCGGCGGCCAGGACCGTGGCTCGCTGCTCCGAGGCTGGAGTCAGTTGATGGACGGCGATCCCGGCGGCCACGCATAGAAGGAGTGCCACCACTAGGCGCCGGTTGCGGTTTAGCCAGCTGCCGAAGCTGCGGTGCTTGGATTGTCCCGCGGGAGCGCCAGGGTGCCCGCCAGCCCTGAAGGGGAGAGCCTGAAGACGGCGGGTGCGTGCCCTGTTAACCGGCGCGAGGAGTCTATCGCGCGGAAGCGATAAGGGTCCGGCTGACATGGGGTCCGGGGATACGTTCGGAGTTGCTGGCATGGTGCCACGCTAACCGGGCACGCAGGCCCCGTGGCAGGGCCTTGTTGAGCTATGTGGAAACGTTGAGCTATGTGGAAAACCGAAGGCAGCTGGAAGCCGGAATCAGCTCGCAGCAGCCGCCGGAACCGACGCTGCGGCCGGAGACGCAGCTGGTGCCGCGGCAGCGGCCGAAACGGTGCTTCCCTTGGAGTCCCGGGAGTCGGTGCGGTAGAAGCCCGATCCCTTGAAGACGACGCCCACGCTGTTGAACTTCTTGCGCAACGACCCTTGGCATTCAGGGCAGTCGGACAGGGAGCTGTCCGTGAAAGCCTGGACGATGTCAAAGGCATGTCCGCAGTCTTTGCAGGCATAGGCATATGTGGGCACTGGTGATCCTCCTCCGGGACGAACTACAGGTCCTGTGGTGCCAAGGCGGATTGTTCCGTCCGTTAGCAGTCCCTGGGCCTGAGTGCCAATTCTATCATCCAGAGCCGGGGCCTTTACCACAGAATGTGGCGGAGTAGACAGGCCGGAAGCCCCGGTCAATCGGCCGGAACCAGTCGGACGATCCGGTATGGGGTAAGTGCCTCCGCGACGGCCTTATCGAACGGTTCGGCCGGGATCGTCCCCGCGGGCAGGACTTCGTGGTCATAGACAACGGCGACAGTCGGCGGACGCTGCCCGTCGGCGTCGAGCTTGTCGAGGAGCCGGTCGTAGTAACCGCCCCCTTGGCCGATCCGGTTTCCGCCTTCATCGACGGCGGTGGCCGGGAGGAAGATTCCCGTCGCATCCTTGATGACGTCACTGTCGAATCGTTCGCCCAACGGCTCGTCAATCGGGGCGTACTTCGAGCGGACAAAGGCCGTCTCCGGTGTCCAATAGACCCAGCTCAGACGCCGTTCGGGTTCACAGACGGGAAGGAGGATCCTGTGCCCGGCGGCATGTAGGGCCGTAAGCAAGGGCATTGTCGGCGGCTCGGCAGCCACTCCGACATAGGCCGCGAAAGTCGACGGTTTCCCCTGTGCAACCGCATCCGCCCACGAGAGGCCATGGCGGGCAATCCCCGTTCCGGCGTCAGCGCGCTGTTGTCCGGTCAAGGCGAGCCGGCGCTTGCGGTTGTCCCGGCGGATATCGTCTTTCAAAGTCATCTTTGCTCCAGTTCTCGCTGCTGTGCGGCTCGAGGCCGGGGAAGGAACGATGGGTTCCCTTCTGCCCGCCCAGGTTCCTTTTGCCCAATGTCCAGCTCCTTCCGTTAGATTAGTCCGGTGACTTCCAATAGCTGCGCCGTCCGCAAGGCCGTGATCCCCGTTGCGGGGCTCGGTACCAGATTCCTGCCGGCTACAAAGGCCATGCCCAAGGAAATGCTGCCGGTAGTTGACAAGCCGGCCATCCAATATGTGGTTGAGGAAGCCGTGGGCGTCGGCCTCAACGACATCCTGATGATCACGGGACGAAACAAGCGCGCACTGGAAGACCATTTTGACCGTGTCCCCGCGCTTGAAGCGACCCTTGAGGCCAAGGGAGACCTCGCCAAATTGGATGCTGTACAGGCCACGAGCGGCCTGGGCGACATCCACTACGTTCGCCAGGGCGACCCCAAGGGCTTGGGCCATGCAGTGCTGCGTGCCAAGCAGCACGTCGGCTATGAGCCGTTCGCGGTTCTTCTCGGGGACGATCTGATCGACGCCCGGGACACTCTCCTCAGCGACATGATTGAGGTCCAGCAGAAGACCGGCGGATCCGTTGTAGCCCTCATTGAGGTGGAGCCCTCCCAGATCAGTGCCTATGGCTGTGCGGACATCGAGGATATCGGCGAGGACGGCTACGTCAGGATCAAGCAGCTTGTGGAAAAGCCGGCTGCAGATGAGGCTCCATCCAACCTGGCCGTGATTGGCCGCTATGTGCTTCACCCCGCCGTATTTGACGTACTTGAGCACACCGAACCGGGACGGGGCGGGGAAATCCAACTGACGGATGCCCTCCAGGTCCTGGCCGCCGAGCAGGGCGAGGGCCGCGGCGTCTATGGAGTGGTCTTCCGCGGCCGTCGGTACGATACCGGGGACAAGCTCAGCTACCTCAAAGCCTGCGTCCAGCTGGCGTGTGACAGCGAAGACCTCGGTCCCGGTCTGCGTGAGTGGTTGCCCGGCTTCGCCGCCGGCCTCAGCAAGTAGCCCATTTTGTGGGGGGCGGCCATTTGGCCAGTGACGCTGGAGAGTGGCGACCTTATCTTGCGTCCCATCCATTACCGGGACAAGAAGGAATGGACCGAGGTCCGCTCACGCAATAGTGATTGGCTGGCGCCTTGGGAAGCCTCCAACCCGGCCCCTGGTGGCCGCCTGCCGAACTACCGGCAGATGGTGGCTTCCCTTAACGCGCAGGCCCGGCAAGCGAGTGCCCTTCCGTTTGTGATCACGGAGCGTATTCCCGGGTTCCCGGAGCCCAGGATCGTCGGGCAGCTCACGGTCTCCGCGATTATGTGGGGGTCGGCGATGACGGCCACGCTTGGCTACTGGGTCGACCAGGCTCGGGCCGGTCGCGGAATAGCCCCCACTGCGGTTGCCATGGCCACCGACCATTGCTTTGAAGCCCTTGGACTGCACCGGATGGAAATCAACATCAGGCCCGAGAACGGGCCGAGCCTACGGGTCGTTGAGAAGCTGGGATTCCGCGACGAAGGCCGCCGTGAGCGCTTCCTTCACATCAACGGAGAATGGGCTGATCATCGAAGCTTTGCGTTGACCTCGGAGGAGGTCCCCGGGGGCTTGCTGGCTGCTTGGCTGAGACGCGGAGCCAACTAGTCCGTTTGGGTGAATGAGAGTCGGTAAATCCATTGATTTGCCGACTCTCCGACGACACACCGTGGGCAATGCGGTGGCCTCTGCGTATTTGCTTCTACGGTTTTGATTGTGGACTTCCCTCTCAGCAGCTCAGTGATATTGGTCATTGCTGTCGCGCTGTGGATTGTTTGGGTTGCGCCATACATACTGCGGAATCGTCGCAACCACGTCCAAGTGGCCGGTGACGTCCCAGCGGATGTTATCGACGAAGACGCTCATGAACTGCAAGCCGGGGTGGTTCTGTCAATCACCCCTCGGCAGGAGAAAGCAATGGAAACCATGCAGAGCACCGCAACCGCATTGCCCGGGGTATCGGCCGACGCCGGCGAACGGTGTGATGCTGCATCGGATGCAGCGGTCTTCAAAGTCAGATACGGGCGCTGCGCTCTTGCTCTGGCCGGTCTCCTCCTCCTGCTCACGGCAGCCGTTTCCGGCGTGCTGCGCATTCTCGGCCTCGTTTCGGGTTGGCTGCCACTGGTATCCATCGTCGGCGTGGTCGGGATCGTCTTCCTGCTTCGACGGCTGGCCATCAGGGACCGCAGGGCGAAGATGAACAGGGCCTTCCGCAACGCAATGGGTCCCACAGTTGAGAGTCCTCGCGTAAGTCCTCCGGCCTCGGACCGACCGGCTACCAAGATCTTCGACGCGGAAGCCCATGCCCGTGAAGCGACGCGCCTGACCGCCGTCGAACTTCGTCAGGCTGCCCTCAACGTTGCTGTCGCCGCCGGCGACAACACAGTCCGGTTTACGGCGGAATCCAAGGAATCTGAATGGCAGCCGGTGGACGTTCCCAAACCAACATACGTCGACGCCGCCAAGGCGCCCCGGCCGGCACCGGAACCCCTCGACTTGCCTGAGGCTCCCAAGCCCCTCGGAAAGCCGACATTGAAGCCGGCCAGCGCGCCGTCCGCCGGCCCGTCGGTCCAGGCGCAGCAAGGCAAGCCTCAGAGCGCCCTCAGCAACCTCGACGACGTTTTGCAGCGCCGCCGGGCATAGCCTCCCTTGACTATTGTCTGCGTCGCAGGGGGCACGGGACAGGTGGGCCGTGAAGTCGTCCGTTTGGCGCTCGCCGCCGGACTTGACGTGAGGGTGCTGAGCCGCCGCCCGCCGTCGGGCACGTCACCAGTCCATCACGACGGCGCCCGCTACTTTCAGGCTGACGTCACCACAGGCGCCGGACTGGCAGAGGCCCTGCAGGGGGCCGACGTCGTGATCGATTGCTTGGAAGGGCGGTTCGGGAAGGCCCGCAAGAATTTCGCCGACGGCGGCGCGCGCCTGCTCGCCGCGGCCGCCGGTGCCGGTGTCCGCAAGGCGGTTCTCCTCTCGATCATCAACTGCGACCAGAGCAACGCGGCCTTTTATGTCTCCAAAGCAGACAAAGAGCGGGTCTACGCGAATTCGGCGCTTGAGACGGTTGCTCTGCGGGCCACCCAGTTCCACAGCCTCGTGACGGCCGTTTTCCAGGCCGGGGCGAAAGTCCGCCTCATCCCGGTCTTCAAGGGCACACGCTTTCAGACGATTTCACCGTCGGATGTGGCGTCCGAGTTGCTGACTCAAGCCGTGGGGGGGCCTTCAGCAGAGCGACACCGGACACGAACCATCGGCGGACCGGACATCCGGACCATGCGTGAACTCGCTGAGATCTGGCGAGGAGCTACGGGACAGTCCGGGCGGATCGTGGAGCTGCCGTTGCCGGGAGCGATGGGCAAATATCTTCGGAACGGACTGAATTTGGTGCCAAGCCAGCGGACGGGAACAGACACGTTCGAGTCTTGGTTGGCAAAGCGCGAAGATAGTTTGTAGCCTAGGGACACTGGCAACGCACGGTTGACCAGGGGCTATAGCTCAGTTGGTAGAGCGCTTCGTTCGCATCGAAGAGGTCAGGAGTTCGAATCTCCTTAGCTCCACAATGAAGGCCCTTTGACCTGCGGAAACGTTGGGTGGGAGGGCCTTCGTCTTGTCTGTTGTGAACCCACCCCATGGAAACCACGCGTTTTCGGATGAAAACCTGTGGCAGACCGTGTCAATCGCCAAGGCGAGGCCCGCGTGGTCGGGCGGGGTCGAACACTTGAGGCCGGTTGGCAAGTTGTGGAAATTGTTGCAAATTCGTATGATACACACAGAATTGCATCCTGCATTGGTGCTCCCGCTGGACGAAGGTGTCCAGTCGACGCATCGGCACGCCGGTCAAGCCGGGCAGGAGCCAACTAGTAGAGGGCACTGAAGGCGATGGTTAGTCCAATGAAGCAGCCCCCCGAGGTCAGGCGCCGAAGAATCCTGGAACTCGTCAGCGAAGGGGATTTCCTGAGGCCCGCCGACATTGCAGCCATGATGTCTGTCTCCGGTGAAACCGTGCGCAGGGACCTTATGGCTTTGGAAAGATCCGGGGAGCTCAAGCGCATCCACGGCGGAGCGATGCCTCCTGTCAAAGTGACGGAGAGCGAACCCGACAGGGCCAACCGCTCAATGGAAAACCCTCAGGAGAAGGGCGAAATCGGGGCTGCGGCCGCCGCGCTTATCGGTGACACCGACACAATCTTTCTCGACGTCGGAACCACTGTGGAAGCTGCGGCGAGGGCACTGCCTCCAACATTCCACGGCATAGTCATCACGAATAGCCTGGTGGTGGGATCCATCCTCAGTGACCGTCCGGATGTTGAACTGTATGTGCTTGGCGGTCGCGTCCGAGCCGGCGAAATGACCACGTACGGTCCCGACGCCCTTGCCCAGGTTCGAAGCTTCAATGCGAACTGGGCCTTTCTTGGCGCCGGGGGAGTGGATGTCCGGGCGGGCCTCACGGACTATTCATCTGAGGATGTGGCAATCAAGCAACTGATGATTGAGAAGTCAGCGAAGACTTATGTCCTGGCAGTTGGTGACAAACTGGGACGGATTGCTGTCCGCCATGTCTGCGACCTTGACGAAATCAAAGGGGTAATCACAGACAGCAAGGCCAGCGGTGCCCGGATCAATTCCCTGAAGGACGCAGGCATTGAAGTCGTCCAAGGCGGGGAGCCGCGTGAGGTGTCCAGCTAGTTTCCAGCCGACACCGCGCGACTCCTGAGCCGGCTCGTACCAATCGAGTCCGGGCCCGCTCTGGTTGCGCCGTGGAGATGCCCCGCACGAAAGTGCGGGGCATCTCCATTTAAGGAGGCAGATCGTGGAATTATGTGGACAGTGATTTGGTCGATTTTTGCCGCGAATCCGCATGAAACCAAGGAAAAGCAGGGCGATTGTGACGCCCGCAACAATTACCCCTTGACGCGCAGCCCTCGCGGATCCATACTTTTCCTTATGAATCCTCATAAATCCACATAAAGCGTGGATGCGATTCCAACGCACGTGGCTCCCAGTGCCCCGTAGGCCTCATCCGGCCGCTGTCATGTCGCCGTGAACATGAGGCACCAAGGAACAAGCAATTCCAACGAACCGACACCCCGCGCCCGGCCTAATCCAGCAACGACGCTCCGACGGGCACTTATCGAAGGATCCCCGCTCCAATGACACACAACCCTCCACCAACAGGCAGTATCGTGCCGGGCACGGACACCAACGTTGCAGAGTACGGCTACAAGCAGGAAATGAAGCGCGGCACGGGCAGATTTGCCTCTTTTGCTGTCGCTTTCGCGTTCGTTTCCATCGCCACGGGCATCTTCACTACCTATGGCGCAGTTCTCAACAGCTCCGGGCCTGCGGGCATCTGGACCTGGCCGATCGTCACGGTCGGGCAACTCATGGTCGCTCTTATTTTCGGCTCGTTGGCCGCCCGCATCCCTGTGACCGGCTACTCCTACCAGTGGATGTCGCGCTTGGCCAACCCGGTACTGGGTTGGATCATGGGCTGGATCTCCTTCACGTTCCTCGCAATCGTGGTGGTCGCAGTCGACTACACCATCGCGTCAACCGTCCTGCCTGTTCTCCTCGGCTACGAGGGAACCCCTGCGAACGCCTGGCTGATCACCAGCATTGTGCTGGCCTTGCAGGCCCTGTTGGTTGCGTTTTCCACGCGCTGGACAGAACGGGTGAACAACTTCGCCGTCTCGGCCGAACTCATCGGCATGATCCTGCTTGTCGTGTTGCTCATCGTCGTCGGCGCAGTGGCCAAGGAATTGAACGTGGGCAATCTGTTCTCCACGGGTTCCCTCCCGGCGCAGGATTACTTCAGCGTCGGGTCCTTGCTCCACGTGGGGCCTTGGATGATGGGGACATTGCTGGGCGCGTTCACGATCGTGGGATTCGAGTCCGCCGCCAACCTCGCCGAAGAAACCAAGGACCCTGCCAGGGTGGTGCCCCGTGCTATGTGGCAAGCCGTCCTCGCTTCAGGCATCCTGGGCTTCTTCTTCCTCCTGGCCATCACCATGCTCGCCGGCGATCCCGCAACCCTGGCCGGGTCCGGAACTCCGGTTGCCGACGTCATCAACCGTGTTCTCGGGCCGGTCGTAGGCACCGCGCTGCTGGTGATGGTCGTCATCGCAATCTTTGCCTGCGGCATGGTGATCCTCATGACCGGAGTCCGGCTCGTTTGGGCGATGTCCCGCGACGACAGATTCCCGGGCCACGCCGTGTGGCGCAAGGTGTCACCGCGCTTCGGAACCCCGACGGCGGCAACCGGGCTCATGTTTGTCCTTGGCGAGCTGATCCTCGGCCTCTTCGCCTTCCAGACCGACGCGCTCTTCAGCCTCTTTGGTGCCGCTACCCTGCTCCCTGCGGTCATCTACGCTTCCACGGTCCTGCTGTATATCCTCAAGCGCAAGAGCCTTCCCCCAAGCAAGGGATTCACCTTGGGCAAGTTCGAGGTACCCGTCATCATCCTCGCCGCCGTGTGGCTGATCTTCATGCTGTCTATTTTCAGGGACGCATCCTTCATCAACTCCTGGCTTTACGTGGCCATCATGGTGGCAATCGGCGCTGTCTACCTGGTCTTCCTGTTGATCCGACGCGGCGGTCCGTCCGGACTCGCCATGCCAGATCTGCACTCGATCGATGCCGAGCTGGACGCCGACGCCAAACATTCCGAAAGGGCGCAGGGCAAGTGACCACCGTTCTATCCATTGATCAGGGCACGTCCGGAACCAAAGCCGTCGTCGTCGACGGCAGCGGAAAAATTCTGGGCCTGGCTGAACAAACAGTCCGGCCGCACTACCTGCCTGGGAGCGGCGTCGAGCAGGACCCGCAGGAACTGCTCGACTCAGTCCTCGACACCGGGAAAGCCGCCGTCGCGCAGTCCGGTGCGTTGATCGATATCGTCACCATCGCCAACCAAGGCGAAACCGTCCTGGCCTGGGACCCCGCGACCGGCAAGCCCCTATCCAACATGATCGTGTGGCAGGACCGGCGCGCCGAAAGCATCTGCGCCGGCCTCGCAGACCATAGGGACGAATTCGCAAGCCGCACCGGACTTATCCTCGACCCGTACTTCTCCGCCCCCAAGCAGGCCTGGATCCGGAAAAACGTCACCCGGGACGGTGTTGTCACCACCTCCGATAGCTGGCTCATCCACCATCTGACCGGGGACTTCGTCACCGACGTCAGCACGGCCAGCCGGTCCCTGACGACCGATCTGGACAGCACGGAATGGGACCATGAACTGCTGGATTTGTTCGAACTCGGCGACGAAAAGCTTCCCAGGATTCTGCCGTCCGACGCGATCGCGGGCTCAACCAGTGCCTTCGGCGGGATCATGGCCGTCGGCGGACTCATTGTGGATCAGCAGGCGGCCCTCTTAGCCGAGAACTGCCTCGAAACCGGCGAAGCGAAGTGCACCTTCGGAACGGGCGCTTTCCTGCTGGCCAACACGGGAACATCGGCAACACGCTCAACGGCCGGACTTGCCGCATCCGTTGCCTGGACCGTCAAAGACAAGCCCACCTACTGCTTTGACGGACAGGTGTACACGGCAGCGTCCGCCGTCAGGTGGCTCCAAGGAATGGGCTTCATCAAGTCAGCTTCAGAGCTCGACGTCGTAGCCGCCGCCGATTCCGGCGGCGTGCTCAGCGTCCCTGCTTTCTTTCGCCGGCCTCGCTGCCCCATGGTGGAGCCCGGAAGCCAAAGCCTCCCTCACGGGAATGACGCTGTCCACCGGGCCGGAACATATCGTGCTCGCCGTCTTGCAGGGTATCGCCGCGCAGGTCGCCGAGCTGGGCTCCCTCGTCGCTTCAGACATCGGCCATCCGCTCCAGCGGCTGCGGGCCGACGGCGGGCTGACGCAAAGCCGGGTTCTGATGCAGGCCGTCGCCGATCTCATGCAGATAGAGATCGACGTATACCCCTCCCAGCACGCTACGCCCCTGGGCGCGGCAGCCCTGGCCAGAGTGGCACTTGAACCGTCCCGCACACTCCAGGACGCCGTCGTTCCCTGGAGCCCCAGCACTGTCTATGAACCGAAGTGGTCGGCAGACCAAGCGGCCGAGTTCCGCGCGCGGTGGGCAACCGCCGTCGAGGCAACCCGGTGACGAAGGAGAACACCCGAATGAGCAACACCCAGAACAAAACCTACGATGTCGCCGTGATCGGCGCCGGCATTGTGGGCTCAGCCATCGCACGGAAGCTGGCCGGGTACCGGCTCAGCGTCGCGCTCCTCGACGGGCGCGAAGACGTAGGGGACGGGACGAGCAAAGCGAACACGGCGATCCTGCACACAGGATTCGACGCCAAGCCCGGAACCCTTGAGTCGAGAATGGTGCACGAGGGTTACCACTTGCTTTCCGAGTACGCTAAGCAGACGGGAATTCCGGTCGAACACACCGGCGCCATCCTTGTGGCGTGGGATGACGAGCAGCGCGACGCCCTGCCTGGCCTGAAGGTAAAGGCCGAGCAAAACGGATACGCCAAGACCGGAATCATCGACGCGGCGGAGATCTACCGGCTCCTGCCTCATCTAGGCGAGGGCGCCCTGGCCGGGCTCTCCGTCCCGGACGAGTCCATCATCTGCACCTGGACTACCAACCTTGCCCTGGCCACCGACGCTGTACAGCGGGGAACGGAGCTCCTGCTCCGACGTCGCGTCGCCAGCATCGACAGGGTCGACGGCGTCACGCATCTCTACACAAGCATCGACCGGATCAGCGCCCGCTGGGTCATCAACGCCGCCGGACTGGGCGGGGACACGATCGACCAGCTCTTCGGCTATGACCGGATCCACCTGACCCCCCGACGCGGCGAGCTGCTGGTGTACGACAAGCAGGCACGGCCCCTCGTGGACAAGATCGTTCTGCCGGTGCCCACGGCATTGGGCAAGGGTGTTCTGGTCAGCCCCACCATTTACGGCAACGTGATGCTGGGCCCCACCGCCGAAGACCTCAAGGACCGCACTGACACGGGAACGTCCGAGAGCGGCTTCGCCTTCCTGAGGGGCAAGGGCGAGAAGATCATGCCCAAACTCCTGGATGAAGAGGTAACGGCCACTTACGCCGGACTACGCGCAGCCAGCGATTACCCCGATTACCTCATCGAAGTCGACACGGAGCAGCAGTACGTGATCGCCGGCGGCATCCGCTCCACCGGGCTGACCTCCGGTATCGCCGTGGCCGAGTACGTCGACGAACTACTCAGGGCATCGGGTGCCATCGAGCTGGTGGAGCGCGACAACTTGCCCGAACCACCGCATATGCCCAACATCGGCGAAGCTTTCCTGCGCCCTTACCGGGACGCAGCGAGGATCGCGGAAGATCCTGCGTACGGGAAGATCGTGTGCTTCTGCGAACGTGTCACCGCCGGTGAAATCCGGGACACCTTCAGTTCCCCGATCCCGCCGTGCACACTGGACGGGCTGCGCCGCCGGACCCGCGCCCAGAACGGCCGCTGCCAAGGCTTCTTCTGCGGCGCGGAAGTAAGCGAGCTTCTCGAATCCCGCGGCCAGAGCGCCAAGGTCCCGGTCAATCCGAAAGCAAAAGTTGCCAGCGTGGAGGTCACCAAGTGAGCACCAACGGCACGGTCCTGACCCCGACCGTCCTGATCATCGGCGCCGGACCATCCGGCTTGCGCGCCGCAGCCGAATTGGCTCCGCGCGTGAGCGGCGAAGTCCTCGTCCTTGAACGGGAAAGCGTCGCCGGCGGCATCCCGCGGTACAGCGACCATCCCGGCTACGGAATCCGCGACATGGGCAAGTTCATCGACGGGCCCAAATACGCCCGTGTTCTGCGTGAGCAGGCGACCGCTGCCGGTGCGAGGATCCTCACCAACGCCATGGTCACCGACTGGGCAGGAGAGCGTTCTGTCAACGTCACGATGCCCGACGGGCGAGTGCGCGTCGATGCGAAGGCGATCATCCTCGCCACCGGTGCCAGGGAACGGCCCCGTCCTGCCCGGCTCATTCCAGGTGACCGCGGCAAAGGCGTTTACACCACCGGGCACCTGCAGAACATCATCCACCTCAAGCACGGCAAGGTCGGCAAACGGGCTGTTATCGTCGGTGCGGAGCTGGTCAGCTGGTCGGCTGCGATGACCTTGAAACACGTCAAGTGCAAGACGGTACTGATGACCACCGAATACCCGAAGGCGGATGCCTACCGGCTATTCAGCGGACCCGGAAAGCTGTTCTTCGGCACGAAGGTGGCCACCCGCACAAGGGTCACACGGATCATCGGGAAGCCGAACGTTCAGGGTGTGGAGATCGAGAACATCGACACCGGTCAACGACGGATCGTCGACTGCGACACCGTCATCCTCACCGGCGATTGGATCCCGGACAATGAACTCGCCCGGGCGGCCCACGTCGACATCGATCCCGTCAGCAAATCACCACTGGTGGACGCCGCCCTGCGGACCAACAAGGCCGGCATCTTTGCCATCGGCAACATGCTCCACCCGGTGGATACCGCCGACGTGGCGGCCCTCGACGGCGCTGCCGTCGCCGAGCACGTTGTCAACTACCTCCGGGGCGACCGGCCGGCAGGAGCACCGCTAACTCTGACCGCCGACGCTCCGTTCAGGTGGGTAGCGCCAGCCTTGCTGCGCCAACACGATCCGGCGCCGCCCCGCCGTCGGCTTCTGCTCTGGAGCGATACCTACGTCCCGTTCCCCGAAGTAGTGCTGCGTCAAAACGGCGCAGTCATCGCCCGGAAGCGGCTTTGGTGGCCCGCAGCACCGGGCCGCGTTTTCCGTGTCCCGTCCAGCATGCTCAGCCAGATCAACTGGAACGACGGCGCCGTCACCATCGGCCTCGCCAACTAGTCACCGGCACCCGCTGGGCGCGCCCCCTGATGGGGGCGCGGCCCGACCATGCCCTGCACCAGCCGGGCAATCCTACAATCAGGAGAACCCATGAACCAGCGCCAGAACATCTCATCCGGATCCGCCCGCGAACCGATCCTCGGCTACTCCCGCGCGGTCCGCGTCGGAAACCAGATCCTCGTGGCGGGAACCACTGCCGGCTCCAGCAAGGGCGCCGTCGGCGGAAACGACGCTGCTGCCCAGGCCCGCGAAATCTTCAACCGCATCGAGACCGCCCTCATCCAGGCCTGCGGATCATTCGCGGACGTCGTACGCACCAGGGTCTATCTCACCAATATTGAAGACTTCGACGCCGTCGGCGCCGTCCACGGTGAAATCTTCGGCGACATCCGTCCCGTGACCGCCGTCGTCGAGGTTGGCGCCCTGGCAGCCGACGACCTTCTGGTCGAAGTCGAAGCCGACGCGATCCTGCTGTAGCCTCGCCACCGCCTCGTCACCGCGTCACGCCACGCACCTTTTTGGCGCCCAGACTGCTCTGAAACCCCGGAATCCCGGGCTCGCAGTCCGTTGGGGGCGTCGAAAACCTGCTCGGCGTGACGCGGCCCGGAAGTGTGAAGGCCGTTCTCGCCGCAAGAAAGCCGAGTCACACCCGATCGAGGCCACCGGCCGCGAGCTCCGCGGGCTGTTCTCCTGGGCCCAAAGCGACGACGACTACACGGAGGGAACCGCAGCCCGCTGACCTTCCGACGACTGGGCCCGGTAGTGAACAGGCGAACTGTTCACCACCGGGCACGTCGTATCGGGGCTGCGACTACCAGCGGGTCTCGTCAGTTGATCCGCTCGGCCAGGGCGACGATGATTCCCTCTGGACCGCGAACGTAGGCCATGCGCCAGGCTCCCTCATACTGGCCGATGCCACCGACCAGCCCGTATCCCCCTGCTGCCAGCCGGTCGACGTGGGCCTGAAGATCGTCAACTTCGAAGGACAGACTGCGCAGCCCGAGTTCGTTGGCCATGGCGGCGGGCGATCCCGGCACGGGGTCCGGCCTGGCGAAGCTGGATAGCTCCACCCCTGTTCCTCCGTCACGTGTCCGCAACATGACGATCTCCGTACGGGAATCAGGGATGGCTATGACGGTGTCGATGAACTCGCCCTCCACGAACGTCCGGCCCTCGACCTCGAGCCCGAGTCCAACGAAGAACGCCGTCACGTGGTCGAGGTCCTGAACGGTGACACCGACGTGGTCGAATCGCATGATTGGCGACATGGGAAAAGCCTCCAAGTGTTCGTTAACCCGGCCCAAGACGGAGCCTATCGCGGACTTTACGGCGGATTCACGTCGGGAGAAAGACTCCTGCCGCGCGGCAGACTCCGCGTAGGGTTGGGATTCCGTCCTGGCCGGGGGCCCGGCTGGGGTGTCGGCAAGCCCGCCGGTCGGCGCACGGCCGGTGCGGAGGCTTAGGGGGTGACCATGTCAGACTGGACGCATGTGTCCCCTCCCTGTGAAGCCGCGCGCTCTGTCCGACAGCGTTGACAGCGGGAGTCCGACGCCGCCGAGCAGCGCGCGCCGCCACCTCGCCCTGAGGCTCGACGACGGCTGGCTCAGGTTCCAGACGCGTCTCGCGATCCGGCGCGGTCGGGTGGAGACCGTCATCCCTTACACCGGTTACGGCACCACGTCCTGGGTCCGGGTGTTGGCGCGCATTGTCCGCAGTGAACCGCGGGACACCGGGAGCGGTCGCCAGGCAGGTGCGCTCAAACCGCTGAAGGATGGCATGCGCGGCTGGCGCAATTTCACCAGTGCGCCCATAGCACACGCCGCCGTGCGCGTGACCATCGCAGGCACTGTCCATGACGTCGAAGCCGACCGCGGAGGCGTCGTCGACGTGCGTATCCCCGTAGGCCTCGACGCCGGCTGGCATACAATCACCGTGCAGTCCGGGGGATCCAGGATCGTGGAAGCCCCAGTGCAAATCGTCGCGGACGATACAGACTTCGGTGTCGTCTCCGATATCGACGACACCGTGATGGTCACAGCGCTGCCCCGCCCGTTCCTGGCCGCCTGGAACACCTTCGTACTCGACGAACACGCGAGGACCCCGACGCCGGGCATGGCTGTGCTCTACGAGCGGATCGTAAGGACGGTGCCCTCGGCCCCCGTGGTGTACCTGTCGACCGGAGCGTGGAACGTCGCACCGACGCTGTCGCGATTCCTGTCCCGCAATTTGTATCCCGCCGGTCCGAAGCTCCTGACCGACTGGGGTCCCACCCCGGACCGCTGGTTCCGCAGCGGCCAGGAGCACAAGAGGACCTCCCTGGAACGTCTCGCGGCGGAGTTCCCCGGCATCCAGTGGCTGCTGGTCGGCGACGACGGACAGCACGACGAGGCCATCTACGCCGAGTTCGCCCAACGCCATCCGCAGAACGTCAGGGCCATCGCGATCCGCCAGCTCTCCGCTAGTGAAGCAGTGCTTGCGGGCGGGCGGTCGAAGTCCGCAGGTCCGCCCACGCCGGGGGTCCCCTGGATCTACTCTCCGGACGGTGCGGGAATGTCGGCCCAGCTTGAGCAGTTGGGCATCATCCGGCGCAGCGTCCGGCCCGCAGACGTGCCGGAGGAATCCGGCTGAGAAACAGTTCCATCAGGCTGTGTCAGGAATCCGCCCCAGCTCCGACGCCTATACTCCGACTATGAATGAGATGAAGCCGCGCATTCTTCTGGTCGAGGATGACGTGGAGCTTCGGGCGATGCTGCAGGAGTTGCTGGTTGGCGAGGGCTACGAAGTATCCAGCGCTTCAGATGGACAGAAAGGCCTCCACCTCGCCCTGACCGGGGAATTCGACGTCCTGGTTCTGGACCGGGGCCTTCCGGTCATGGACGGGTTGAACCTGTTGACGAAACTGCGCAGGGAGGGCGTCGAGACGGCCGCGCTCATACTCTCCGCATTGGGCAATCCTGCAGACAGGGTCGAGGGGCTCGACGCGGGCGCGGAGGACTACCTGTCGAAGCCTTTCGACGTCGATGAACTTCTGGCCCGCTTGCGTGCCTTACGACGCCGGCATATCACCACCGCGACGACCCTGCGGATCACCGGTGGGCATTTTGACCTCGAATCGCGCAGCGTGACCCGGTCTGATGGTTCCGTCGTCGTCTTGTCCGAACGGGAGAGCGCCTTGCTGGAGGAGCTGGCACGCTGGCCGAACCGGGTATTCGGGCGTGGCGAGATTCTTGAATATGTCTTTCCGAACGCCGAAGAGGCAGGAGTGGTCGACACGTATGTCCACTACCTCCGGCGGAAGCTGGGACGGGGGAGCGTGCGGACGGTCCACGGGGTCGGCTACCGGATCGGCACGCTCGCATGAAGGGTCAAGCCGAGGACGAGCTGCAGCGGTCCTCCTGGCGGCTGGCCCTACAGACCGGCGCTTTGCTGGTGCTGCTTTTGGTGGCGATAGCCGGATCGGTGCTGTTGATTGTCAGCACGAGCCAGGCCACCGCAGCCCAACGCCTTCTGACCACCGCCACCGAACACGTAGATTCGATCGTCGACGCCCCCGCCGGAACCTGGCTGGCGATCTCCAACCAAGGCGTCTTGACTGTGTCCCCCGGGATGCCGTCTGGGCTGCCGGATCTGAAGGCTATCGATGCTGTCGCCGCCAACGGAGTCGCCGCCCAGGAGGACGTTTCGATAGCGGGCCGCCCGTACACCGTCCGTACGGCGGATTCCGGAGGCCGGGTAGTCCAAGCGGTGTTCGATCGTCACGAGAATCTCGAGGAACTGAACCGGTTGGGCGTTGCCCTGCTGCTGACCTGCGGCGGAGCCGTGGTGTTGGCGAGCCTTCTAGCGGTGTGGTTGGCGCGGCGCACCATGCGGCCCATGGCCGAGGCTCTCGACCGGCAACGGCGATTCGTCGCGGATGCAAGCCATGAACTGCGCACGCCGCTGACCCTGCTGAGTATGCGGGCGCAAATGCTGCGGCGCCGCGTGGCATCCTCTCGATTGCAGGAGCCGCCGGCAAACATCGAGGCGGACGTAGACGCCATGATCGAGGATTCGCGCTCACTGACTCGTCTGCTCGAAGACCTGCTCATCTCGGCGGATTCACGGAGGGTCGAGCTCACGGACGTCGACGTCGTGGCGCTGGCGGACGACGTCGTCCAGTCGTTTTCGGTCTCCGCCGCGCATCGCGGCGTCACGATTGAACGAACCGGAATAGCCGGACCGCTGGCGATCACTGCCGCGCCGACGGCGCTGCGCAGGCTTTTCGTGGCGTTGCTGGACAACGCCGTCCGTTTCGCCCGGGGACGGGTGGACGTGGGCGTAACTACAGACTCGAGGACTCTGGTCATCACGGTGCGCGATGACGGGCCCGGTTTTGCCGACGACGTCAAACCGCGGGCCTTCGAGCGGTTAGCAACCGCGCGGCCAGCCGACGCCGAACCGGAGGCCGGCGCCGCCCCGCGCCACTACGGTCTAGGCCTCGCCCTCGTGGCGGAAGCGGCCGCGCAACACGGAGGCCGGGTGGAAATCGGCACGCAACCCTCCGGCGCGGTCATCGTGGTGCATCTGCCGATCCGACGAAACCCCGGGAACTCTCCAGCAGCCGGTTCCTTCTTTCGTGCCTTGGTCTCCAGGCTTCGAAGAATGTTCTAAGAACCCGAACCTAGCATTGCGAGCATGAGCAGACCATGGGCCACCGCGGGACGGACTAGATGACGGCCCGGGCTGGAGCAACGGGCCGGACGGCCAGCCAGCGGCGGATGCCACAACGGGCCCGTTATTTGCGCCGGGCTCGTTTGGCGGACTTGTTGGAAACGATGGTCTGGTTGTCGGTGGCGCTCGTCCTGGCACTGTTTCTGGCAGACAGCGGACTGGTGGAATTCAAAACCGTCCCGGGCGCCTTTACCGCCGTCGGCATCATCGCCGGACTCGTGGGGACCGACCTGATGCTGATCCAACTCCTCCTGGCAGCACGGCTCCCGGTCATTGACCGGGCATTTGGCCACGACCGGGCTTTGCTGGTCCACCAGCGGATGGGCAAGCCCGTCTTTTACCTCATTTCTTCACATGTGCTGCTGCTTTGGACCGGCTACGCGCTGACGGCGCGATTGAACGTGTTTGCAGAAATATGGGACATGTTCACCTCGCTGCCGGACATGAAAGTCGCATACCTTGGGTATGCGCTCCTGGCGGTCGTCGTGATCACCTCACTGGTTCTTGTCCGGCGGAAGCTTTCCTACGAGGCGTGGCACGTTGTCCACTTCCTCGCATACGTCGCCGTGCTCGCCGCCCTACCGCACCAGTTCAGCACCGGGCAATTGTTCGCGGACGGAACCTGGGCGCGTTACTACTGGCTGACGCTCTACTTCGGAGTGGCGGCGGCGCTGCTCGTCTATCGGTTCATCATTCCCGTGTTCCGGACTCTGCGCCACGACCTTCGGGTCAGCAATATCGTCACGGAGGCGCCCGGGGTGTACTCCATCGAGATGACCGGACGTTCACTAGCTGACCTGCGGGTCCGTGGCGGCCAATTCTTCATCTGGCGCTTCTGGTCGCGCGGGCTATGGTGGCACGCCCACCCCTTCTCGCTCTCGGCGGCCCCGGGGATCCTTCGCCTCAAAGTCACCGTTCGTGAGCTGGGAGGCGGAACCGCCGAATTGAGTGCACTCCCGATCGGCACCAGGGTAAGCATCGAAGGACCTTACGGACTCTTCACGGACCGGGCCCGCACCACCCGGCGTGCGGTCGCTGTCGCGGCCGGCATCGGAATTACGCCCATCATCTCTTTGCTTGAGCAGGGCGACTTCGCTCCCGGCGAGATGACGGTGATCGTTCGGGCGCCGGACGAGAAGGGCCTCTACCTTTACCGCGAGCTCCAGAAACTGTGCACCAAGAAATCTGCAACGCTCTACGTCCTGCTGGGGCGCCGGCCGAAGAGGGGCCTCGACAGCTGGCTGCCGGCCCGCGAGGCTAGCCACCGGATGAGCCTGTCCACGATCGTCCCCCATGTCCGGGACGCCGACGTGTTCGTGTGCGGGCCACGCGACTGGACCGACCTGGTAGTCGAGGACGCAAAACGGGCAGGCGTACCCCGGTTCCGGATCCACTACGAAAGGTTCAGCTGGTGAGAGCCCGCAGCGCCATACTGGCCGGCCTCGCTTCCGCCGCCGTCCTCGTGATCGGATGGCATGCCGGAAACCAAGCTGATTCCGTATCCGGCGGCACCACAACGAAGGCGGCCAATCCGCCGTCGGGCGCCGGAACGCTCTCCGGACCGAACAGCCCGACGGCGGCCGGTACCAGCGCCGGTCCTCCGGGACCGGCCGCTCCCGGTGCGAAAGACGGAACCTTCGACGGCAGCCAGATCCAGACCCGGTATGGCACGGTGCAGGTCCAGGCCGTGATATCCGGCGGCAAGATCACCGACGTCGTGCCGCTGCAGCTTACCGACGTCGGGTCGCTGTCCGGCGAAATAGACCAGCAGGCCGTGCCGATGCTCAAATCCGAGGTGCTGTCGAGCCAATCATCCAATGTGGACACAGTGGGAGGTGCAACCTACACGAGCGAGGGCTACCTTAGCTCGTTGCAGGCCGCACTCGACGCAGCGAACTTCAAGGGATAGCAGGCGGCGCCCTCTGAGCGATCCTTACGGGAACCGGTCACGTGCTCGGATGAGAAGATAAGCATACTGATGGTTTGTGTAGAATGGCTGCCGGTTTTACGTTGTAGAACGATGGGCCGGCTCGGCCAACCGGGATACTGGACAGGAGTCTGCGTCATGAACGACGTTCATGGGTCGATTAACGTCAACGTTCCGGTTCGCCTGGCTTATGAACAGTGGATGCGGTTTGAGGAATTCCCGCTTTTCATGAGCGGGGCAGAGTCCGTGACAAGGGTCGATAACGTTCGTCTCCGGTTCAAAACGGTTGTCGGCGGGGCGCCCCACGAATACGATGCGTGGATCATCGCCCGCGAAGCGGAGTCAAGGGATTGGCCCGCGCGCGAGGCCGGGGCGCGCTAAGCCTCTCGCCGTCGACGATTTCTTCTTCTTCGTGTTTCACGAGTTTCTCGCTGCGCTTGGTTCCGCGGGGTGGGAGCTGGATGGTTTCTTCGGCGTCGATTCCTGCCTGCAGTTCCCGCCCGCGTTCCATTTCGGCGTCGAACTCTGCGCCGAACAGGAGGGACATGTTCAATATCCATAACCACAGGAGCATCACGATGGCGCCGCCTATTGCACCGTAGGTCTTGTTGTAGTTGCTGAAGTTGGCCACGTAGAAGCCGAAGCCCAGCGATGCCAGGATGAATGCCAGCAAAGCGATGAAGGAGCCGATGCTCATCCAACGGAACCGCGGCTGCTTTACGTTAGGGGTGGCGTAATACAGGACCGCGATGATCAAGACCACCAGCAGGATGACGACGGGCCATTTCACGATGCTCCAGACCGTCAGGAGGTCTCCGCCAAGGTTGACTGCCCTGCCCGCGGCGTCGGCGACGGGTCCGCTGAGCACGAGCATGCCGGCGATCAGGGCCACGAGCATCACCGCGAACACGGTGACGCCGAGCATGGTTGCCCGGAGTTTGATGAATCCGCGCCCTTCGTCCACTTCGTAGACGCGGTTCATGGCCCTGCTGAAGGCTCCCACGTATCCGGACGCCGACCACAGGGCAGCGACGAGACCGAGTACCAGGGCGAAACCGGCTGATGTCGAGGTGGTGAGCTCTTCAATGGGCTGGCGGATGGTGTCGATGGTGGGTCCCGGGGCGATGCCTTGGATGAGGTCCAGGAGGGCGGACGTGCTCTTTCCTGCCTGCCCGAAAATACCGAGCAGGGAGACGAGCGCAAGCAGGGCAGGGAAAAGGGAAAGCACCGCGTAGTAGGTCAGCCCCGCGGCGGCATCCGGGCACTGATCCTTGCCGAACTCTCGGAAGGTCCTCTTGACTATGTAGGTCCAGGTTGGCTTGGCGATGTCGGTGGGTCTGTCCGGTTTTCGGTCATCATCCGCATCCGGGGCTGTTGCTGCCTTGGCCTCGCTGCTTTCGCTGGGATTTTTCGTCGTCATGGATGTCCCTCATTCCAAAGCGGGCTGGAGGCGTGTTGGCCTTCTAGAAGTGTTAGCCGGACAGCACGCCTCCGTCTGGATCATGCGGGCTGGATCCTGTCCTTGGCCGCTGCGGTGCTGTCCGTTACGTCGGAGACGGCCGTCTGGGATTCTTCCTTGACGTTTTCGACTGCCTCAGAGGCCGCAGACTTCACGTTCTCCAGCGCTTCCTGGGCTGGCTCCTGGAGATCCTGGGCCACGTCCTGAGCTGCCGCGGCAAGTTCGGTGGTCAGGGGTTCGGCCGCTTCCTTCAGGGCCGCGGCTGTCTCCTTTTCCTTCTCACTTGCCGGGATCAGGGAAGCCACCAGGAGCCCGGCCCCGAAGGCGATCAGCCCGGCAGCCAACGGGTTGCCTTGCGTTTTGCCGGCCAGACGGTGGGGCACGTCCCCGATCGCCGCACCGGCGTCGTCGATCGCTGATCGTCCGCCATCTGCCAGCTCATCAGCCGTGCCCATGACGTTCTCCTTCACGCGGAAGACGGCATCCTTGACTTTTTCGGTTTGGCGTCGGACAACGTGCGATGGCGTCACCTTATCCGCCACTGCGTCTACGTTGGTGCCAAGGCGCCGCCGGGTTTCCTCAATCTCGGAACGGATATCATCCGGATTTTCACTCATCGTTGCTCCTCGCGTGGTTTGAGTGTTTCTGGGATTTCCTGGATTGTTTCGGCCGTCTGGGGCATGCCTTTGACGGCTTTGAGTTCCTTGCGGCCTATCGATGCCATGGCTGCCGCCACGATCGCCCAGAGAACGGCCACGACGACGGCGGACCAGCCCAAGCCCATCAGCTCGCCTAGTGCGTACCAAAGGGCGAGGGAGAGGAAGAGGAGGACGAAATGCCCGGCAACACCGGCGCCTGCCAGCATTCCGGCGCCCTTGCCGGCCTGCGCCGCGGACTGCTTCAGTTCAGCTTTGGCCAGCTCCACTTCCTGGCGCATCAGCGTGGAAATATCCCGCGTGACCTCGCCCAGAAGGTCTCCCAACGATGTCGATTCCGCTTTGGCTTGTGCGGGCGTCGGCGGGATTTGGCTCTCGGTCATCGCGACTCACCGCTGGTGGGGTCGACGTCTGGCCAGGGATCGGCTTCCGGCTCGGTGACCGGTGTGGGCTGAGGCAGGGTGCCCGGCGTGCCGGTGGATTCAACGGTCCTGTCGACCGGGAGGGTGCCGGTGTTCGAGTATCCAGCAGTCGTAGTGGTTGGGCCGGGGAGCTGGACCGGGGGAGGGGGCACTGTCATCCCTGGCCCGGGGACGAAAGGCCGGGCTTCGTCGTGGGCTGGCTGGATCGGGCCCCGCCCGGTGGCCGTTCCTCGTGAGGAGCCGTCAGCGCCGGCGCTCAGTCCGCGGCTCAAGCGGCCGGCCAGGACGCCTGCTCCGGCGGCCAAGAGAAGAAACGCCCCAGGACGCTGCCGCGCGAAAGTCTTCACTTCGTCCAGAAGGGACCCGGGATCCCGGTCCTCGAGCCACGTCGCCACGGATGAAGACCGTTCGGCGGCTTGCCGCACCAAATCCGTTGCGACGCCGGGTTGCTCCGAGGCGGTGGCCATGGATTGCAGTTCTTCCGAGATGGATCGAAGGCCTGCGGCGACTTTTTGCTGCTGCTTTCCGGCCTGGTCCGTGAGGTCCAGCCTGGCCTGGTCCAGCAGGTCCCTTGCGCTCGAGTTCACTTCAGAGGCAACGTTCGCGACTTCGGATTTCGCGGTTTCGACGACGTTCTTCGCAGAGTCCCCGGCCTGCGCGGCCACGTTCCCTGCTTCGTCCTTGATGGTTTCCGTCGTCGGCATGCCGCTGTTCTGAGTAGGCGGCGGGGGAACTTGCGTACCCGCTGGTTGCTCGGTGACCGGCGGGGGCGTGTAATTCCCGTCCCATTGGTTCTCTGTCATCTTCGCTCTCTTTCCAAGAAGGTCGGCTGCGGATCAAGAACCAGAAATACTGGCAGTTAAGATAGTAAGCATGCTTACCATCTGAGCGGAACCCCCGACCGGACGATACTTCCTGTGGCGACTATCCCGACGCGTTGTCGGTGGGTGCGCCTGGGGTTGTCCGGCCGCGGGGCTCCCGGCCACGGCCATGACGCGACTCCGGGGGACGCATCCGCGTGCGGTCCTGACCGTCCGGCCCCTAGGGCGCGGCAGAATATGGTAAGTGTACTTACTGAAATGACTGCCCGACGATAAGCACCCTATGTTGCCATTATCACCACGCGTACTATCAGGACAGGGCACTTTGGCGAAGTGGGAGCCTGGTTTGTCCCGCCTCTTGAGTGGCCCAATCTCACGACAAATAGTCCATTAGGCCAATGGCTCTATCACCGTAATCTGGAGGTTGACGTGACAACTGCAATTATTGGAATCGGCAACATCGGGTCCAGTGTCGCCCGCCATCTTGTTCAGGGCGGCGAGCCGGTCGTCTTGGCGGCCCGCGATCAATCCCATGCCGAATCGTTGGCCGCTGAGCTGGGTGAGTTGGCAAATTCGGCGAGTGTCGCCGATGCCGTGTCACAAGCGGACGCCGTCCTGATGGCCGTGTGGCTGGACACTGAGAAGGAACTCATCTCCCAATTGTCCGAGGCGCTGGTCGGCAAGGTGGTAATCGACCCGACCAACCCGATCGGGCCTGATGGCCGCGGCGGATATACCACGACGCTGCCGGAGGGCCAATCGTCAGCCTCGATCGTGGCTAGTCTGCTCCCTGACGGCGTGCATTTCGTGAAGGCCTTCGGCACATTGGGTGCCGACGCGCTGGGTTCGGCAGCCAACCGGCCATCCGGGCGGGCAGTTCTGTTTTACGCAACCGACGACGACGCGGCGGCCGCAACGGTGGAGAGGCTCATTAGTGCCGCTGGATTTGATCCGGTCAAGGCCGGAGGAATCGAGGCGGCCGGCAGGCTCGAGCTGATGCGAGGCGACCTTCACCAGAATGGCGGGCTTGGTGGAAGGCTTTTGACCGCCGACGAGGCGCGTGCCGCCCTGTAGGGCCGGTCCTGACTAGACGAAAACGGACAGCAGCAGTGTAAATCCGAATCCCACGACCGAAATTATGGTTTCCATGACCGACCAGGTCTTGATTGTTTGCCCAACTGTCAGCCCGAAGTATTCCTTGACCAGCCAGAAGCCGGCGTCGTTGACATGGGAGAAGAACAGCGATCCGGCACCGATGGCGAGTACAACCAGCGCTAGCTGAGCCGGCGACAATCCGGTTGCGAGGGGTGCGATGATGCCGGCGGCCGTCACCGTAGCAACAGTCGCCGAGCCGGTGGCGAGGCGAATCAGCACGGCGATGATCCACCCCAGCACCAGGGCAGACAGACTGGCAGCTACCGCGATCTTGGCGATCGCGGTTCCGGTACCGCCGTCGACGAGTACTTGCTTGAAGCCGCCGCCCGCGCCGACGATGAGCATGACCCCGACAATCGGCAACAGGCTCTCGCCGATCTTCTTCGTCAGGGTGGAGGCGGAGAAGCCCACCCTTGTACCGAAAGTCACCATTGCCAGAAGCACCGCCACGAGCAGCGCAAAGACCGGATCACCGATGAAGTCCAGCAAGGGCCGGAGCGCGGCGCTCTTGTCCATCCAAATGTCTGCCCCGGCTTTGATCAGCATGAGCACCAGCGGCGACAGCAGGGTCACCAGGGTCCAGGCGAAGGACGGGCTGCGTGTGGCTTGCGGATCCTGTGCCTTACCAGCGGGCGCGTCGCCGCGCGAACTGGCGGCTTTTGCGCCAGGGCCTTGCGAGCTGTCCGGATGGGTGGTCTCGCCGGCTCCGACGGTGACGGCCAGGCCAGCGCCTGCGGCTCCGATCGGCACGATCCGTGCGGCGAGACGGCCAAAGAGGGGACCTGCGATGATGACGGTTGGAATCGCTATAAGCAGGCCAAAGGCAAGAGTCACACCGACATTGGCGTGCAGGATGCCGATTGCGGCCAACGGGCCCGGGTGCGGTGGGATGAACCCATGGAGCACCGACAAGCCGGCCAGGGCCGGAATCCCAAGACGCATCGCCGGGCCCTTGGAACGGTGCACGGCGAGCATCACGACAGGTATGAGTAGCACGAGCCCGATCTCGAAAAACATGGGGATGCCGATGATGCCGGCGATGAGCGCCATCTTCCACGGCAGCGTTGCGGGCCGGCCATGGAGAAGCGTGTCCACGATCTTGTCCGCACCGCCGGAATCCGCCAACAGTTTGCCCAGCATCGCGCCCAATGCGATGAGCACGCCGACGTAGCCCAGCACGCCGCCCACGCCGTTTTCGTAGGACGTGGTCACCTTGTCCAAGGCGATACCCGAGGCAATGCCGACGAAGAGGGCGCCGATGCTCAAGGCCAGGAAAGCATGCATCTTTGCCCAGACGATCAGCAAGACGACTATCGCGATGCCGATGGCCGCCACCACAAGTACTTGGGTGTCGTGGCCGGTCCACGGTTGATGCATCGCGTCGGTGGTGGCGTCGGTGGCGACCCCTGCGAAGGGCCTGTTGAGGATGGAGATTCCGTTCATGGTTCTCGTCCTGTTCCGCTCGGCCGCAGGCCGAACTTGTCCATGATTTGCTGGGCAATCACCGCTGGACCCGGACCAACGTCGATCCGGATTCCCGGCTCACCCGGGGACAGTTCCTCAAGGTCCGCGAACTGACTCCCCAACATACTGGCGGGCATGAAATGGCCGTGCCGTTCGGCCAGCCGTGCGCTGATAGTCTCGGGCGTCCCGGACAGAAAAACGAAGACGACACCTGAACCCCGGCGATTAATGATGTTTCTGTAAGACCGTTTGAGCGCCGAACAAGTAATGACGCCGTTTTCCCCATGATCCAGCCTCCGGTCGACCCACTCGGCAACCTTCTCCAGCCAGGGATATCTGTCCTCATCCGTGAGCGGATGTCCCGCTGCCATCTTGTCGATGTTTGTTTGGGGATGCAAGGCATCGCCTTCTTCGAAGGCCCAGCCAAGCCGGCCCGCAAGGAGGGCGGCAACTGTGGACTTGCCGGAACCGGAAACGCCCATGACAACCAGCACAACCGGTTCGTCCAGAAGGGGCGCCGCCAAGTCCATGGGGTCCATGGAGCCCATCTTGGCAGCACCTGGACCTCAGTGCCATAGCGAAGCGCAGCGGATTTCCCCGCCGAGACGGAGGGGGCACCGGCCTGACGGCGGCTCAGTCCGAGCCCTTTCCGATCGCGGACAGGAGCGGCAATTCTCGAATGGCAGCGGAGGTGACAATCCAGCAAGCTGAAATCACGACGCCGGAGCTCGCAACGGCGAGTACGGCGCGGCGCTCGCGAAACAAACCAGGCGTCCCGTTTTGAGTCCCGTTGACGCGCCGACGTATGTTGCCGATATTTGGCAATCGGTTGTCAATCCGGCGCGTGGCTGACTAGACTCGAGGCGAACGCACGCCCGCGAACTGCCACTTGGCGCCATATGCCGCCGGGCGGGCGAACGGATCCAAAGGAGATTTCCGTGACTGAAACCAATGCCGTGTGGAGCCTGTCCGGTTTCGGCGACGAAATAGATCCCGATCCCGCGGTCCAGGCCTCCGTACTGCAAGCCCTCGGTGCCAGCCATATCGAAGTGCGCAGCGCGTGGGGCACCAATGTCTCTGAACTCGAGCCGGAAGAGGTCGAGCGGCTCAAGGCGATCCTGGACGAGAAGGGCCTGAAGGTTTCCGCGGTCGCGAGCCCCATCGGCAAGATTGACGTCAGTGTTCCCGTGGAACACGAGCTCGCCCGGATGCGCCAGATCATTTCGGTGGCTAAGGGCCTCGATACTAAATACATCCGCATCTTCTCCTTCTACCGGGCCGAAGGGCAGAGCCACGAGGACATCCGCGACTCAGTCATGGAGCGCCTGACCGCACTCACGAACGAGGCGGCCGCGTCCGGCGTCGTCCTCCTGCACGAAAACGAAAAGGGCATCTACGGCGACACGCCCGAGCGGGTCCTGGACATCATGGAGACCGTCGATTCACCCGCGCTGCGCGTTGCCTGGGACAGCGCCAACTTTGTCCAGGTGGGCGTCAAGCCGCACACGGAGGGTTATGCCGTACTGCGCCCTTACCTGGAGTACTTCCAGATCAAGGATGCAGTCGCCGGGACGGGTCAAGTAGTGCCTGCCGGTGAAGGCGACGGCGAACTGGACGCCACCATCGCCGCGCTCAAGGCCGACGGCTTTGCCGGCTTCGCATCGCTGGAACCGCACCTTGCAAGCACCCACGAACTGGGCGGATTCTCCGGACCCGTAGCCTTCGGCGCTGCGGCGCGCGCGTTTGCGGCACTCGCAGCCAAGAACGGTGTTGCCCTCGCCTGAGGGCCTGTAGGTTCAAAGGAAAACATCTTTCGAGGGAGAAGAATGCCTACAGCAGCAGTCATCGGTTGCGGCGATGTATCGAGCGTGCACTTCGGAGCGATCGCCAAGATGGACGACGTTGAACTCGCGGCAGTCTGTGACACCGACGCCGGACGCCTCCAGGCGGCAACGGCCGCCTATGGCGTGGCGGGGTACGCGGACTACCTGGAGATGCTCGATGCGGTGAGGCCCGACGTCGTGCATGTCTGCACACCGCACCACCTGCATGCCTCGCTGGCTGCGGACTGCCTTGAACGCGGCGTCAGCGTGATTGTCGAGAAGCCGCTCGCCCACACTCTTGAAGAGGGACGCCGGCTGGTCGAGGCGGCCGAACGGAGCACGGCGAAGATCGCCGTATGTTTCCAAAACCGCTACAACGCGACGTCGCAGGCCATGCGGAGACTGCTCGACGACGGCGGGCTGGGTCAGGTTCTGGGCGCCTCGGCAACCGTGATGTGGCACCGCACGGCCGAGTACTACCGGGACAGGCCGTGGCGCGGGACCTGGGCTGAGGGAGGCGGCGGCCTGATGATGAACCAGGCCATCCACACGGTGGACCTGCTCCAGTGGCTGGTAGGTGACGTGACCAAAGTGGAGGGCCACGCCTCCACCCGCTCGCTCGGCGGCGTGATCGAGGTGGAGGATACGGCGGAATTCATCGCCGGCCACGCCAATGGTGCCACCAGCGTCTTCTATGCCACCCTGGCCAACGCAACTAACGCACCGGTGACGCTGGACATCGTGACCGAAAAGGCCACGCTCAGCCTCCGGGGCGACCTTATTGTCAGCTACGCCGACGGCGCCGTGGAAACCATCCCGGAACGTGCCTTGGAATCGGGTGGGCGTGCGTATTGGGGCGTATCCCACGAACTCCTGATCAAGGACTTTTACGCCAAGCTCGGGGAACCTGATCCATTCTGGATCAGCCCCGCGGAAGCTGAAAAGTCACTGAGGATCGTCAAAGACATCTATGCCCAGACCTACCCGGAGATCTCCGGGCAGGTGGGCTAACCACGCGGCCCATGAGGGCCCGGAACTACGGAGGACAAAGTGGCCAAAATCGGCGTACAGGCAATGATGCTGAAGGGCAGCTTTGCCGAAGCCGGCGCGTTTGAAACGCTCCGCAAGGTCAGCGCGATCGGATACAACGCCGTCGAGATCTCCCAGATCCCGATGACCCCGGAAAACGTTGCCCAACTGGACCGCTCCCGCAGCGAACTGGGTATGGACATCGCGGCGCTTTCGGTCGCCATGGAGACGCCCAAGGGCATGCCGGGCGACTCCCTCGAGGACCACTTCGACAAGATCGTTGACGACGCAAAGCGACTGGACACGCACCTGCTGCGGATTGGCATGATGCCGTTCCCGGCCATGAAGTCGATCGACGCCGTGGTGGACTTCGCGAAGCAAGCCAACGAATACGCCGAAAACCTCCGGGAACACGGCATCGGCCTGTACTACCACAACCACCACATCGAGTTCGCGAAGTTCGACGGCAAGTACATGCTGGACATCATTGCCGAAAACTCTCCGGCCATGGGCATGGAGATCGACGTGCACTGGGTGCAGCGCGGCGGCCTGGACCCTGTCCGGACCCTGGCCAAGTACGCCGGACGCACTGCCATGGTGCACCTGAAGGACTACCGGATCGGCGAATTGCCGGAGCAGGCGTTCGGGCTCCTGGAAACGGGGGACATCGCCGGATTCATGGCCGAGTTCAAGAACGTGGTCCAGTTCGCTGAAGTGGGGGAAGGCAACCTTGACTTCCCGTCCATCATTCCCGCGGCCCAGGCCGCCGGCGCGGAGTACTTGCTCGTAGAGCAAGACGAGCTCTACGGCCGCACGGTGTGGGAAGCGCTGCAGACTTCCTACGACAACCTGGTGGCCATGGGCCACGCAGACCTCTTCTAATCCCACAACAACGGAGATCCACTCATGAGCAAGAAAGTACGCCTTGGCATCATCGGCCTGGGCCAGCAGGGCGGCACGTACGCCAAGTTCATCACTGACGGAATGGTTCCGAACATGGTGATCGGCGCTATCTGCGACACCGATCCTGCAAAGAAGGAACTGGCCGCCTCCCGGTACCCTGAGGCGCCTTTCTACGACGACTACATCGCCATGCTTGAAAGCGGCGACGTCGATGCGATCGTCACGTGCGTGCCCCACTACCTGCACCCGGAAATGGGTATCGAATCGCTCAAGCGCAATATCCACGCCCTCGTGGAGAAGCCCGCCGGTGTCTACACCAAGCAGGTCAAGGAGCTCAATGAGTTCGCGGCCTCCAAGCCTGAGCTTTCCTTCGGCATCATGTTCAACCAGCGCAACAACCCGCTCTACAAGAAGCTCAAGGAGATCGTCGACAACGGCGAGATCGGGGCCATCCGCCGCACCAACTGGATCATCACCAACTGGTGGCGTCCGCAGGGCTACTACAACTCCAGCGAATGGCGCGCCACGTGGGGCGGCGAAGGCGGCGGTGTCCTGGTCAACCAGGCACCCCACCAGCTTGACCTGTGGCAATGGATCTGCGGCGTACCGAAGTCCGTCTACTCCAAGGTGGCGTACGGATTCCGCCGGGACATCGCCGTCGAAGACGAGGTCACCGCCGTCGTGGACTACGGTAACGGCGCCACCGGCGTCTTCGTCACGGCCACGCACGACCTCGTGGGCACGGACCGCTTCGAGATCCTGGGCGACCAGGGCAAGATCGTGGTGGAAAACAGCAAGACCGCCACGGTCACCCGCCTGGTCAAGCCCGAGCGCGAACTCAGCGACGGCATGGACATGGACGATGTCCGCAAGCTCTTCATGGGCGAGTTGAAGGCCGAGGACTACTACACCACCGAGGTCATCGAGTTCGAGTCGGCCTGGGGCGGACAGCACGCCGGGGTCCTGGAGAACTTCGCGGCCAACATTCTGGACGGAACTCCGTTGTTGGCACCCGGATCGGACGGCATCAAAGGCGTCCGACTGGCGAATGCCATCCACCTGTCGAGTTGGACCGGCAGGGAGGTCTCCCTGGACTTCGACGAGGAGGAGTACATGCGCGAACTCAACAAGCGCATCAGCGAGGAAGGCAAGTTCGCCGAGCGCTCGTAGTTCGCGGGGCACCCCCAGCAGCGCACGCAGCGGGGCACTTAAGCAGGGCGGTCGCCGGCCGAATGGTTTGGCAACCGTCCCGCTTTTTGTTGCCAAGCCAGATTACGATGGAGCAGTGACTGAAGCGACGAATTCCGGAGCAGCAACTTTCCCTGCCAAGCGTGGACGCGCGGAGAGATCCTCGCCCACCATTTACGACATCGCGAAGCTGGCGGGAGTCAACCCATCTACGGTTTCGCGCGCGCTGAGCAAGCCAGGCAGGGTCAGTGCCAAGACCCAGAAGATCATCGAGGATGCCGCCGAGCAGCTGAAGTACCAGGTGAACCCCTTCGCACGGGCACTTCCCACCGGCCGTACCCAGACGATCGGACTGATCGTCGCGGATATCACCAACCCGACGTTCTTCGACATTATCCGCGGTGCGGAAACCACGGGGTCCGGCCGGGACTACACCCTGGTGCTGGCCGAGTCCGCAGAGTCACCCGAAACTGAACTGATCGCGGCCCGCAGGATGTTGAGTTCGGTGGACGGCCTCATTTTGGCGAGTCCGCGCATGGACGACGAAAAGATCCTGGACTTGGCTGCGGACAAGCCGGTGGTCGTGATCAATCGCGAAATAGATGGAGTGCCATGCGTGGTCCCGGACGTCAACACGGGGATTAGCCAGGCGGTGCGGAGCCTTGCCGCCAACGGCCACCGGGAGCTCGCTTATGTCGCGGGGCCGCCGCAGTCCTGGATGTCGCGCCGCCGCTGGGAAGGCGTCCAAGCCGCCTGCGATTGGTACAAGGTGGGGGCGGTCCGCTTGGAATCCTCCAAGCCAACCGTCGACGGCGGCCGCCAAATAGCGCGCGACGTCCTGGCGAGCGGTGCGACGGCGGTGATCACCTATAACGATCTCCTCGCCATAGGCCTCATGCAGGAGCTTCAGGCCGCCGGCATGCACGTTCCGGACCAGATCAGCATTGTGGGCTTTGACGACATCTTCGGGGCAGACTTCACGACGCCGGCGCTTACTACCGTGAGGTCGCCGTTGGGGGAGTGCGGTTCCCGCGCTGCCACCCTCCTGCTGGACATGTTGCTAGGCCACGATTGGCCCGCGGGAGCAGTTCGCGTGGATACGGAGCTCGTGGTGCGCGGCTCCAGCGGACGGCTGATTGCCTAGATTCAAGCCATCCCCGGGAGCAGTTGCAACGGGATGGCAACAGATGGCAACCGGTTGACAGATTGATTTTTCCGGCTGAAAATTGACCTATGTCACAGTCGATCGCAGTCAATCCTGACCGGCTCCTGCCCGCGGATCCCGGGACGCGCAGCATTGCGCGCTCGCTTCTGGAGCGCGTCCAGGACCTGCCCGTCATCTCTCCGCACGGCCACGTTGACGCCGCCGTCATCGAGCGCAACACCCCGTTCCCTGATCCGGCCGCGCTCCTGGTCAGCCCGGACCACTACGTCACCCGGCTGATCCACGCCAGCGGAGTCCCCATGGGCAAGCTGCTCTCGGGAGGCGCCAACCCCTCCGAATCGCGGGAGATCTGGCGGACTTTCGTCCAGTCCTGGCCCCTCTTCGAAGGCACTGCCTCCGGGTACTGGCTGCGCACGCAGTTCGAAAGTGTGTTCAAGCTCGGCGCGGACCTTGGCGAGATGTCTGCCGACGCCAGCTACGACGTCATTGCCGCCAAGCTCGTCGAGCCCGACTTCCGTCCCCGCCAGCTCTTCAAGGACTTCAACATCGAGGTCCTGGCCACCACGGACGATCCCCTGGACAGCCTGGCCAGCCACAAGGCCATCGCAGAGGACCCCTCCTTCAACGGCCGGGTGCTGCCGACCTTCCGTCCGGATGCCTACCTGAACATCGCCCACCCGGCGTGGAGTGCCAACGTCGAGCGGCTCATCGAAACCGCCGGCGATGGCGCTACCGGCTACACCGGCTACATCACGGCCCTGGAAAACCGGCGTCGCTATTTCGTGGACCATGGCGCGGTCTCCGCGGACCACGGCGTCCTCACCCCGGCAACGCTCAAGCTGGACCGGAGCGAAGCCGAGCGGATCTTCGAGCTTGCGCGTGCCGGCAAGGCCACGGCCGAGGACCGCAACACTTTCGAAGCCCACATGATGTACCAGATGGCCAGGATGTCCGTCGAAGACGGCCTGGTCATGACCATCCACCCGGGTTCGTTCCGCAACCACCACCAGCCCACCTTCGAGGCCTATGGTGCGGACACCGGACACGACATCCCGTTCGCCACCAACTACACCGAAGCCATCCGGCCCCTGCTCCAGGACTTCGGCACGGCCAAGGACTTCCACTTGGTGCTGTTCACCCTGGACGAGACGGTGTTTTCCCGCGAACTGGCGCCGCTGGCAGGGTTCTATCCCTCCGTGTACCTCGGCGCACCGTGGTGGTTCCTCGATGCACCGGATGCGATGCTGCGCTTCCGCTCCGCCGTCACCGAAACCACGGGCTTCTCCCGGTCGTCGGGTTTCATCGACGACACCCGCGCGTTCTGCTCCATCCCGGCCCGGCACGACGCCTCCCGCCGGATCGAAGCATCCTTCCTCGCCCGCCTCGTCGCCGAGCATCGTGTCAGCGAAGACCGCGCCCACGAAATCATCGTCGACGTCGTCGACTCCTCACCCCGAAGGGTCTTCAAGCTGTGACCAACGAACCCGAGCAGGCCGCGGATCTTCCCCGCTTGAGCCGTGCCATCAAGCCCATCGGCAAAGCCCCGGTGCGCATCGTGCACATGGGGCTGGGTGCCTTCCACCGATCCCACCAGGCGTGGTACACCCAGCATGCAGGCGACGCGGAGGAGTGGGGCATCGCCTCCTTCACGGGCCGCCGCCCGGATGCCGCAGAGGTCCTGGCCGCCCAGGACGGCCTCTATACCGTGGTCGAGCGTTCGGACGCCGGTGATTCTTTCGAAGTCATCGGCAGCATCGTCGAGGCTGTTGACGGTGCCGACGTCGAGCGCTTTGTCGAGCTTGTCTCCGCGCCGCTGACTTCGCTCATCACGCTCACCATCACCGAGGCCGCCTACCGGCTCGGGGCCGACGGCAAGCTGGACAACCAAGCGCCGGACGTCGTCGCGGACCTCGCCTTGCTTGCTGACGGTTCTGCTTCCGGCAAGCCGACGACGCCGCTGGGCCGCCTGGTACTCGGCCTCGCCGCGCGCCGCGACGCCGACGCCGGTCCACTCGCCGTCGTCTGCTGCGACAATCTCTCCAACAACGGGACCGTTGCCAGAAGCGCCGTGATGGGGATGGCCAAGGCGTTCGACGCCGGGCTCGCCGCGTGGATCGACGCCAACGTCAGTTTTGTCAGTACTTCCGTTGACCGCATCACGCCGCGGACGACGGACGCCGATATCGACGCCGTCGCTGCCGCCTGCGGATACCGCGACGAATCACCCGTGGTCGCCGAGCCCTTCCGCAACTGGGTCCTCAGCGGGGACTTCCCCGCGGGACGCCCGCACTGGGAAGACGCGGGCGCCGTTTTCGTGGACGAGATCGAGCCGTACGAGAACCGGAAGCTGTGGCTCCTCAACGGCGCCCACTCGCTCCTCGCCTATGCCGGCCAGCTGCGCGGACACAAGACAGTGGCCGAAGCGCTCGCCGACGATTTCTGCCGACGGGCGGTGGAGGACTTCTGGGACGAGGCCGCCACCAGCCTGCATGGTGAGGGCTTGCGCATCCCCGAGTATCGGGCAGCCCTGCTGGAACGCTTCGGGAATTCCCGGATCGCTCACCACCTGGCCCAGATAGCCATGGATGGCAGCGCAAAGCTGCGCATGCGGGCGTTGCCTGTGCTCCGCGCCGAGCGCGCCGCCGGCCGCAGCGGCCAAGCGGCTGCGCGGATGATCGCGGCCTGGTCTGCCTACACCGCCACGGCAACCGGTCTCCAGGATCCGCAGGCGGCAGACATCGCCGCCGCGAACCTCCTCACGGGCCGTGCCCGGCTCGAGGCTCTGCTCGGCCTCGTGGATCCGGACCTGGTCGCCGACGCGGCGATCGTGGACCTCGTCGAGCGCTTGGCCGAGACCTTCGCGGCCGCCGGCAACCTCAGCTAGTCCGGCAATCACTTTCGACGGCGCCCGTTGCCTTCCGCGCGAAGGCGACGGGCGCCGTCGTGTAGGCCAGGATATCTGAGCGAGCGTTTGGCAGATAGAGGAATTATGTGAGCGGGCGTCGGGGGAAAGTGCCACGTATGTGAGCCGGCGTTTGGCAGAACACACGCTCGCTCACATATACGGCACTTTCCGCCAACCCTCGCTCACCTTTGGCGGCTTTTTCGCCAACGCTCGCTTACCTCTTCTGAGCGAGCGCTTCGGAGAATTTCTCCACGAAATAATACTGCAACCGGTTGCCAAAAATTGTCATCCATCCTAAGATCGTCTTTACCCGCCCTGTGGTGCACGTCGCATCCGGGCCAGGCCAGCCCTCGATCAGCAACCCTGAAAGGACCAGCTGTGAAAATCATTGCTGCTGAAGTCTTCGTGACCAGCCCCACCCGGAACTTCGTGACTTTGCGGATCACCACCGAGGACGGCGTGACCGGCATCGGCGACGCGACCCTGAACGGCCGTGAACTCGCCGTGGCCGCGTATCTGAAGGAACACGTGGCGCAGCTGCTGATCGGCAAGGACCCGCACCGGATCGAGGACACCTGGCAGTTCCTTTACCGCTCCTCGTACTGGCGCCGTGGCCCCGTCACCATGGCCGCCATCGCCGCCGTCGACATGGCGCTGTGGGACATCAAGGGCAAGGTGGCCGGACTGCCGGTCTACCAGCTCCTGGGCGGCGCCTCCCGCAACGGGCTGCGCGCGTACGGCCACGCCTCTGGCGCGGACATCCCCTCCTTGTTCGACTCGGTCCGGGAGCACCTGGAGCTCGGTTACAAGTCGATCCGCATCCAGACCGCCATCCCGGGCATCAAGGCCGTCTACGGCGTGGCCGCCCAGGCGCAGGCTTCGGGTGAGCGCTACGACTACGAGCCGGCCGGCCGCGGTGCGTTTCCGCAGGAAGAGGACTGGGACACGCGTGCCTACCTGCGCCACCTGCCCACGGTCTTTGAAGCAGTGCGCAACGAATTCGGCCCGGAAATCCCGCTGCTGCACGATGGCCACCACCGTATGACCCCCATCCAGGCCGCCAAGCTTGGCAAGGCTCTGGAACCGTACGACCTGTTCTGGCTCGAGGATTGCACCCCGGCCGAAAACCAGGAAGGGCTGCGCCTGGTCCGCCAGCACACCACGACCCCGCTGGCCATCGGTGAAATCTTCAACACGGTCTATGACTTCCAGACGCTCATCAAGGAACAGCTGATCGACTACGTCCGGGCCGCGTCCACGCACTTCGGCGGGATCTCGCCGCTGAAGAAGGTCATGGACTTCGCTGCCCAGTACCAGATCAAGTCCGGATTCCACGGCCCCACCGACATTTCCCCTGTCGGGTTCGCCGCGCAGCTGCACGTTGGCCTTGCCATCCACAACTACGGCATCCAGGAGTACATGCAGCACTCGGACAAGACCAACACGGTCTTCGAGCAGTCCATGACCTTCACCGACGGCTACCTGCACCCGGGCGACAAGCCGGGCCTCGGCGTCGACTTCAATGAAGAAGCCGCCAACTCTTTCCCGTACCAGCAGGCCTACTTGCCCTACAACCGTCTCGTGGACGGCACCGTTCATGACTGGTAGGAACGTAGCCATGGCCGGGGACCTCAGTGCAGCCGCGGAAATGCCGCGGCGCATTGTGGTGATGGGCGTTTCCGGCTGCGGCAAGACAACCATCGGGGACCTCGTGGCCCGGGCTCTCGGAGTTCCGTTCCTCGATGGCGATTCGCTCCACCCGGTGGAAAACGTTGCCAAAATGGCCGCTGGAACCCCGCTCACTGACGAAGACCGCTGGCCGTGGCTTGCGACGGTCGGCACCGAACTCGCCAACGCCGAAGACGGCGGGCTGGTGCTCGCCTGCTCCGCCCTCCGGCGCAGCTACCGTGATGCCATTCGTGAGAAAGCCCCGGACACCGTCTTCCTGCACTTGCACGGCAGCAAAGAGGTGCTGAGGGAACGGACAGAAGGGCGTTCCGGCCACTTCATGCCGCCTGCCCTCCTTGATTCGCAGCTCACCACCCTGGAACCGCTCGACGCCGACGAGGCCGGGTTTGTCGTGGACATCGCCGTCCCGGTAAGCGAGGTGGTCGCGGAAGCGCTGGCCGGGATTGCCGCCGTCGCAGTTTCCAAACCTCCGGCGGGCGGTAGCGCCGCCGGTGCCGTGGGCACCCCAGCGCGGCAGTTCGACGTCGACCTCCAGTCGGCGCCGTTCAACCTCGACGACGACGCCGTTGCGTGGGTGGACTCCACCATCCGCGGCATGAGCCTCGAGGAGAAAATCGGGCAGCTCTTCATCAATCACAACAACGATTACTCCCCGGAGTACCTCGACGGTGTACTGGAGAACTATCACGTTGGCGGGATGCGGTACAGGCCGGGTCCGTCCGCCGCTGTCCAGCAACACATCCGTTATGCCCAGTCCAAAACGCGGATCCCGCTCCTGGTGGCCTCCAACCCGGAAATGGGAGGAGCCGGAAGCTGCGACGATGGAACTTTTGTGTCGACCCACCTGCAGGCCGGTTCCCACCCGGATAAGTCCATCGCCAGGAAGATGGGCCAGGTGGCCGGTGTGGAAACCGCGGCTTTGGGCTGCAACTGGGCCTTCGCACCGATCGTGGACATCCACTACAACTGGCGCAACACGGTCATTTCCACCCGGGCCTTCGGCAACACACCGGAAATCGTGGTGGAGCGCGCCAAGGAGTACTTCGACGGCATCAGCGAATCGCCCACCGTCTGCGCTATCAAGCACTTCCCGGGCGACGGCGTGGACGAACGCGACCAGCACGTCGTCACTTCGTACAACACGCTCGGGTACGCGGAATGGAATTCCAGCTACGGGCACGTGTACCGGGAAATGATCGGCCACGGGGTCCAATCCATCATGGTCGGACACATCGGGGCGCCTGAGCTCACACGGCATTTCCGTCCGGGGACGGAAGACAGGGACATACTTCCAGCCACCCTCGCTCCGGAGCTTCTCCAGGACTTGCTCCGTGGCGAGCTCGGCTTCAACGGCTTGATCCTCACTGATGCATCCCAAATGGTCGGCCTCACCCAGGCCAAGAAACGCAAGGACCTTGTTCCAGCCACCATCGCCGCCGGCTGCGACATGTTCCTGTTCTTCCGCAACCGGGCGGAGGACTTTCAGTACATGATGGACGGCTACAAGTCCGGCGTGATCACCGATCAGCGCCTGCATGACGCACTGCGCCGGATTCTGGGGTTGAAGGCCAGCCTGGGGCTGCACAAGAAACTGCCGGAAGAATTGACGCCGTCGCCTGAGGCACTGCGGCTGATCGGCAGCGAAGCCCACCTCGCCGTCGCCGCCGAAATCGCCGACAAGACCGTCACCCTGATCAAGGACACCGCCGGCAACCTGCCCATCACGCCGGAAACGCATAAGCGCATTCGCCTGTACGGCATCTCGGGCGGTTCCGATTTCACCCGGGCGGATCCGCTGGCCTACCTGGATACGGTCAAGGAGGAACTTGAAATCGCCGGTTTCGAGGTCCACCTCTTTAAGACGGCGGAGCAGCGTGAAGCTGCGGGGGAGTCGGGCGTGAACTTCATGAGCGTCATATCCGACGAAGCCACCGGCGATTATGCGGACAAGTATGATGCCGCGTTCGTCTTCGCTTGCGTGTTGGGCTTTGCCCAGGAGGCGGCGATCCGCATCAAGTGGTCCAGCCCTATGGCGGCGGAAATCCCTTGGTACGTCACAGAAGTCCCTACGGTGTTCGTCTCGCTGAACCAGCCGAACCACTTGATCGATGTGCCGATGGTCAAGACGGCCATCAACGCCCATGCAGGGACTCGGGAGGCCATCCGGGCTACCATCGAGAAAATCCAGGGCAAATCCGAGTTCCAGGGAACGTTCAACGAAAACGTGTTCTGCGATTCGTTCGACACCCGGCTTTAGCCCGTGGCGGCCATTTCCCAGCTGCATGGGGAATGGCCGTCGAATGCCCGGTGGCCGGAATGATCGAGCTATGGAGTTCGAATCTCCTGATCTCCATATTGTCGATGCCTCGCAGTAGTATTCGGGCATGCCTGACCAGCCCGAATATCCCGCGCCGTTGAATTCAGTCGGCGCCCCGCCGCCGCGGCAAACGGAGCCGCTGTCAACCGTTTCAAGGGTGCCCGTTATCGCCAAGCTCGTTTGGCCGAAGTACCTTCAATACGTTCCGGCCATGGTCACCCGGACGTCCGAGGGCAAGGTCCTGGTGCAATGGTGGCCGAATCCCTTCGGATCGGCCACCAGATTGACTTGGCTAAAGGATACGGACGTGAGGGCCGAGCTGCGCTACGAGCGTTGAGTCAGGCGGCCGGGTTCGCGATGTCCACCAACTTGGTGTTGTCGTCCACGAGTTCCACGGGCCTCATTGTCCATGACGACGCCAAGCCATACGCATCGCCCAGCACGGCGTCCAACAGGGCCTGGCCCCTGGTTTCCTTGGGGTCGATCCAATCGTTGATCATGTCCGGAGAAATCGGGACCGGGATCCGGTCATGCAAATTGTGCAGTCTTTCGTGAACGCCTTCCGGAGGGGAATCCATGGTCAGGATCGAGCAGGACAAACGCCACGCGCCGGGCGCGGACTTGTCCTCGATGCTCTCGTCGCGCCATGGCGCAAACAATCCGGCGAAGGTAATCAGCTCATCCTGCGGTTCGACGATGTAGCGCTGCTTCGGATCCTTGCGGCCAGGACCCGATTTCTTCCACTCGTAGTAGGCAGAGGCCGGGACGACCGCCCGCCATTTGGGCAGGGACGCCCTGAATACCGGGATTGCCCCGGCGGTTTCCGAGCGCGCATTCCAGGTGGGTACTTTCGAATCGAAGGACTTGGAGAATGTTGGAACCAAGCCCCACCGCCCGGCCGCGAGCTCGCGTCCGACTGAACCGTCCCCGGCCCGTCCCCTCAGAAAGACCACAGGGTCAGTCGGGTTGATCTGGAGCGTTGGCGAGGGGTAGTCGGTATCACCGCGCAGCACGGCACCGAGCTTCCTCGACAGATAGTCTGCTTCGAAACCGACACTGAACCGACCGCACATATCGACATTCTCGCTTAGCGCCTGGGACAACGCCAGTCGCAGAAGCCCATACTGGAGCAAGATGGAAGAACCCGCATCCTCACACCCCGGACATCTGGAGGGCCCCATGAGCAACCCCCGCGGCGAGGACCCGCCGCCGGCCAAGGGCGGCCCCGCCCATTTGGCCGGACCGGTGCTGGCAGGAGTGCTCCCGAACCAGCCTGTCACAGTGATTGAGAAAGCCGCCGAAGTAGCAATCAGCGCCGGATTGGAACTGGTCCTGGCCTTCGCTGATGTCACGAGCTTCCCGGCGGCAGGGGACCGGGATGGGCATCTGGCGGCCCAAGCGATCGACCCGGACGGAATCGACGACGACGCCGCGGCCATCTCGGAGTCGCTCCAATCCCGCATCGCGGATCAACTCGACGGAAGGGGTGTGCGGTGGACCTTTGTGACCCTCGCCGGCGAGCCTGCCCGGTCGCTTGGCCGATTTGCAGCGAGTATCAACGCTTCCATGATCGTCGTGGGAACCAAGGAACATGGCCTTGGCCCGAAGTTTGAAGGACTGGTCACCGGATCGGTAGCCTTGCATCTGGCACATCGCCAGAACTGCCCCGTGCTCATGGTTCCCTTGGGCCGCCACGACCCAAGCAGGGATCAATGAAGGAAAGCAGCACTGCCCCGCCCGGAGTCCAAACCCAGACGGCACCCCAGGGCCGGCACCCGCACCGCCCGCTCCATCTGCACGGGCGGTTCGTTCTGCTCGTCGCGGCCGGCGGAATTCTGGGGGCTTTGAGCCGCTACGGTTTTGGCATGGCCCTTCCGGCGCCAAATGCGTGGCCGCTGCCCACCCTGCTTATCAATCTGTCCGGTGCGCTCGCGCTTGGCTGGCTCCTCGAAGCGCTCGCCCGAAGCGGGCCCGACGCCGGTCTCCGCCGGGTTGCCCGCTTGGGCATTGGAAGCGGTTTCCTTGGGGCCTACACCACCTACAGCACCTTGGCGCTGGACTCGGTGCATCTTTTCGGAGCAGGACGCGGGATGGACGCTATGTGGTATCTGGCAACCAGCCTGCTGGGCGGTGTCGTGGCCACAACCCTGGGGATTTGGCTTGGGGCGCTCCAGCACCGGTCCGCCCGTCAAGGGCAGAAGGCCCAGCCATGACCCTCCTTCTCATAGCGCTCGCGGGCGGGGCGGGCGCGGCCGCACGTTTCGTGGTGGATGGTGTGGTCCGTTCCTGGGCCAGGACTGCGCTGCCGCTGGGAACGATCTTCATCAACCTCTCCGGGTCGCTGCTCATGGGGATCCTGGCGGGACTGGTCATGGCACATCAGGCTCCCGAATCCCTTCAGTTGATTCTGGGCACTGGATTCCTCGGCGGGTACACGACTTTCAGCACGGCAAGCTTGGAGACGGTCAGGCTTGTCCAGAGCGGCCGGACAGGCCTTGCCCTCCTCAACGGAGTGGGCACTATGGCGGCATGCGTCGGAGCCGCGGCAGCCGGCGTCGGGCTGGTCTTGTTGTTCTGAAATGGCGCGTCAGCTATACAGCCCCGCCAGCGACTCAACAATGCGTTTCGCGCTTCCGTGGCGGGTCCTTCTTCGACCAGGCCGCATAGACGGGAACAGGCTCTGCCCTACGTGGCGGATTTGATCGCATTGCGCCGGGTCCCTGACCAGCTGTTCGGTGTGCTGCTGTTGCCGGGTGGAAACCGTAAGGCCCACTCCCGTTCGGGCGTCCACCTCGCGGGCCGCGGCGGGCAGCCTTAGGCCCCAGCCTGCTTCAGGGCCTGCTCCTCGTGTCGGTAGCCGACCGTCTCGTAAGCTACGACGATGAGCGCGGGCGAGGCAGCGACGAGGAGCAGCGTGGTGCCCACGCTCGCACCGAGGCCCACCGCGACTACCGCAGATACAAGGACGAGCGCGGCCGCGCTGAATATCCAGATATGGTACGGATCGGCAGTGCGCAGCAGGAGCGAGTAGATCGTCACGAGGGTCAGTTCGAAGACGAACACTGGAAGGGCGACGGTGAGTACCGTGGCGGTGGCGTCGATGTGGCTCCCACCGGAGATGAAGATCGCCGCCGCGTGGAGGCCGGCGCCCGTGCCGACGACCGAGGCAAACACGACGATGTGCAGGTAGCTCCATCCGAACGCGCGACGGCGATGATGTCCCAGCACCCGCCCGGATGGGACGGTGAAGTACAGCCACCACATCGCGAAGGCGAGGGCGGTGCCGCCGGAGGCGACGAGCACGACCTCGACCGACCAACCCGACCGGTCGGCGACAGCCGAGATCGCGAGCACAGCGCCGAGGATCACCTCACCGAGCGTGATGATCACGAGCAGCGAGTACCGTTCAGCGATGTGGTGCGGATGCCACGGGGTTCCTCCGTCCTTCCGCTCGGCGAGGAGCGGGCCCACCAACTCGACGCCGACGAGGGCCGCGATGACCCACGACGTCGCCCCGATCGGGAGCGAGGCGAAGATGAGTAGGACCCATCCGACCTGCGCCACCGAGACGGCAGCCGCGTAGGTCAGGCAGGCTCGCCGATGCTCAGGATCATGCCGCGCAGCGCGCAGCCAGAGCGCTACCGCGGCTACACGCATGATCACGTACCCGCTCACCATGATTGCGTTGTCGACATGGCGGCCTTCGTCGATCGAGCGGAAGAAGGGTGGCATCCCGAGGGCGATCACGAGCACCCCGACCATCTCGATCAACGTCGCGATGCGGAAGAAGACGTCGTCGTTGTCGTACGCGGAGGCCAGCCACGAGTAGTTCACCCACGCCCAACTGATCGCGAAGACCCCAAGGACGAACCCGGTGACAGCGGCCGACCAGTGCCCTTTCTCAAGGAGCAGGGCCGTCTGTGTTGAGACCGCGCTGAAGGCGACGACAAAGACGAGGTCGAAGAGGAGCTCGAGCGGGGTCGAGGTCCGGTGTTGCTCGGCTGGATCGCGCCCTGACATACGTCCGAGCCGATGGGTGAGGCTCATACATGAAAGTTACTCCGAAGAGGCGCTGCCGGGGAGGACCATCCGTCTCGACGGCCAGTGGCGCACATGCCGGTCGACATTCCGGGAGTTCCGGCCGTCCGCAACGACTTTGCCGACTGGCATGCGTGCCTTGAGTGTCATCCCAGGGAGACGGGGCAGGTTTTCGCTGGATCCTCGGGCAGGAGTAAGGGCTGCCGGGCCTTGGCCAAAAGGGGTCGACAGCGCTTAGTCCTGTCCGAGGTCGCGGACAAACTGTGCGAATCCGGGAATGGTGAATTCGAGGGTGCCGCGTAGGCTGGCTTGGAGGAATCCCTTGTCGATCAGCCTCGCGCGGGGCACGGAGAGGGCCTCCAAATCTGCCTCCATGGCGCCGCGCCCGATGCGCACGTTGGCAGCGGTGATAGTCACGCCCGGGTCCGGGCGTCCGGCCGCGGCCCAAGCGGCGTCTCCGATGAGCTGGACCAAGTAGGGATAGCCGCTCGCGACCGCGACGGCTTCCTCAAGCGCGTCCCGTTCAAGGACGTCTTCCCGAAGCCGCGGGGCGCATGATCGACACGGATCTTGCCTACAAGGCGCCGCAGGTCAACCAGATAGGAAAGCCGTTCGTCGAAGAATGATGGTCGGCCGGAGACTCCTACATATCCGGCCCAGTTCTCTCCGATCTTCATAGTCGAGGTGTCAGGTGGAGGACCCTTCAGCGGGCACGGACCGGGCGCTCCGCGTGTACCGTATCATCGCTGTCATGGTCCTGAACTGGAGGTCACCGTGGCGGAAAATGACGTGACAGGGCACAGCCTTGACCTGAAACCGCGCGCCGGAGCACGTCGCCGAGAGCTCGTGCGCCGCACCGAATTCGGCCTCGTCATCGCACTTCTGGCCGAGTTCCTCCTGGGCATGGCTGTTAACCTCTTCGTCAAGATCCCCGAGTCGCATCCCGGCGCGAAGCCGCCAGATTTCTTGAACGGGGTCGTGCAGAGCGTGGGCTGGGCCGTGACGGACGGCGGCCTGTGGCTCGCCCTGCACGCCGGGCTGGGCCTGCTCCTCACCCTCGGTGCCCTGGCCGCCCTCCTCAAGTCAATCGGCAGCCACGACCGTACGGCTCTCACAACGTCGGCCGTGGGATTCGTCTCTGTCCTTGAAGCCGGTTTCAATGGCGGCAGCTTCCTCAATTACGGCGAGGACTACAGCTCGATGATCATGGCCTCGCTCTTCGCCGTGGCCACGGGCAGCTACGCCTTCGGCGTCTACCTGCTGGGTCGTCGCGAGCGGCAGCCACAGGTCGTCGCCGGTGAAAGCCGGACTCGCCGCACGCCGGGCTTCCGTCGCCACAAGCCCCCGTCACGCCCGCCAGCCGGTCCGTGAGCGGGCAACCCGCTGGCAGTATGCTGCGTTCTGAGGCTTTCTTGGTGTGTCATCGATTTTGGGGGTAGGGGTATGCGTTTCTCCGGGGTTCTAGCTGTGGCCGCCGTTGGCGGCATTCTGTTGGTTGGTGCCGGTCCTGCGATTGCGTCGGGGGATGTCGTGGACGTCGGGGGAACTCCGCTTTGCGTGGTCGTGGACGCAGACGGCACCGCCTATATCGGCGACTACTCCTGGGGCGGAGGGGTGAACGTTCTCCCTCCGGGGGCGAACAAGCCGTCCCGGACTCTGACGACCGGCTACGGCGCGGCGGGAATGGCCCTATCCGCCGATGGCACTTTGTATGTCGAAGGGTGGGACTCTGCCAAGCAGCAGGAGAAGCTCGGCGTGATCCCGAAGGGCTCCTCCGGCGTGACGCGCACGATTGCCCTAACCCCGGGTGCCCACCTCATCGCCGCGGCCCCGGACGGGACGGTGTTTGTTCCCAACCCCGACCTTGGCACGGTCTCGGTCATCCCGCCCGGAGCTGACGCGCCGGCGCGCGAGATCATCGTCGGAGCGAATCCCAGGGAAGTGGCCGTCGCCAAGGACGGCACTGCCTACGTGACCAACCAGAATGACGGGACGGTCTCGGTGATCCCTGCCGGCGCGAGCAGGGTCTCACGCACCATCCAGGTCAGCTCCACGCCCGGGCGGACGAGCGACCCGCACGGGATCGCGGTCGGGCCGGACGGCACCGTGTACGTCACCAATATCACGGCAAACGACGTCGCCGTGATCAAGCCCGGAGGCGCAGCGGTCGCCTACCGCGTGGCGGTGCCCGGGGGACCGAAGGAAGTCGCCGTCGGTTCGGACGGAGCTGTCTACGTCCTCTACATGGCCAACGGCTTATCCGTCATCCGACCTGGCGGAACGAGCGTTTCGCTCGGCCTGCCCACGGGCCAGGACCCAGGGCATCTCGCCCTCGAACCCGACGGGTCCCTCATCGTCACCAACACAACTGCCAAATCCGTGGCTGTCTTCCCGTCCCAGGTACTCCACGCCTTCCAGCCGCCCCAGTCCACAGCTCAGGCGGCCCAGCCGCAGGGCGAGAACCCGGGTCCGACGGCACAGGCACCGTCCGACAACGCGGGGGCCGGCTTCTGGTCCAGCATTCCGGCAGTCCTTGGCGTTGTCGTCGCGGCGGTGCTGATAGGCGCTGCCGCGCTGGTCCTGACAGCCAGACGGAGCAACCGTTTGAGAGCCCGCGAGGTTCTGGCACCTTCACTGGCACCGCCAGAGAGGCCGGAAGAACTCCGCATCCTCTCGGATCAAGAGCAGGGCTGAGGGCTATCCCAGCGAACGACGGGATGTCGCGTTGAGGGATCCGCCTACGAGCCGCGATGATTTGCCCGGCTCTCGTCGCGACGCTGTCGCTTGCAGGCTGCGACAGAACACCGATGGACAGCACCACAGGAGCGCCGACCAGAACGCCTACCCCAGCGGCCAGCACTACCGCAGCCTTCCATCCCGGCGGCAGTGTGTCGGTGGGATGCGATGCGGCCAGGTCCACAAACCCGACAGAGCCCCCGCCAAACCCTGCCGATGATCTGGTCATCGGCCCGTTGGTGTACCCCGGATTGGGAAACGGCTACAACTATGGTTTCGGCCCTTACATTGACGCCGACGGCATAGCGTTTTTCAAGGAAGGTGCGGAACTGCCGGCCGACACCACGGTAACCGTTTCGATAAGCGCTCCGGCGCGGACCTGGGCCGGCATCCTGATCGAGTCCGGCCCTGCAGCCGGCTACTCCTCGGTCACCTACCGGAGCTGTTCATCCAAGTCCCAGTCGGCGCCCGCGTCCTGTCCACTTACCTCCGCGCCCGGGTCCTGCGGGGCCGGTGCGGCTTCCAAATGGAAAAACCGCACTGGCCCACCCACTTACCTTCATTAGTAAGTATACTTAGTAACGAATGCCCTAGGCCGCCGGCCTGGGTACGCAAACAAACGAGGGAGACTCACATGTTGCTTTGGATAGCCATCATTATCGCCGTTCTCTGGCTTCTCGGCTTTATCGGCGGCATCGGCGGTGGGCTCATTCACCTGCTTTTGGTGGTTGCCGTCGTCGTGCTGATTTTCCACTTCATCCGCGGCAGGTCACGCGTATAACGACGAACCTTTGCTGACGCTGGAACCCCTTGTTCGACAAGGGGTCCCGGCGTCGTCGTTCGGCGTTAGCCCGGCCCTCGTAGGCCACGTCGTGCAAGCGGACCACTTGCCCGCCGGGCGCAGCGCGAAGACAGTGTGCTGCAGCGACTTCGATGAGGTTTGCATGGGCTTCCGAAGAGAAGGGCGGCGCTCAATGCCCAGATTGCAATTCGTTTCCCGCAAGTCATGTCGAAATCATTCGTGGGCTCCGGTGGGAAGTCAGGGCCACCGCCTGGGCAAAGGTCATCTCGCAACTATGGCCGGCCTCTAAAGCCGCTGAGCAGTCGCGGTAGCCGATCGCCTACCGGACACCTTCCTGTGGCGAGACACTGACCAAAGCGGCCTGAATCTTCCGAATGATTGACCCAAGAAGGCCCGACGAGAGAAGTCCGGAACCGAGCGGGCCCGCGGCGTCCTCACCAAGTGGCGGCAACTGCTGAAGCGCCGCCCTCACTTGAGCATTCATGTGCTCGAGTTGCCAGGAGATCTCCTCGGAGATGGCCGCGGGCTGATCCTGAGCGGCCAGCCCGGCCGCTTTCGCGGCGTAGGCGGCCGCGCCGAGAGCGTGCGCGCCCATGTGAGCGACGCCGGCGGCTTGTCCAGCCGCCCGGGCGGCAGCCACAGCCGCAGGAGAGCTCACCGCGTGCGCGGCCCGACCAGTAACGAAGCGTCGGCGAATCTCACCGGCGGCGTCAAGTTCACCGTGAGCAAACGCCCGAGTACGCGCGATGGCATCACGTGGCCGGCCGTCTGTCGGGGCCTCCGTCTCGAACAAGACCAGGACTCGCTCAGCACAGTCCGCGGCCCACGCTGCCACGAGGCGACGATCGGCTTCGCTCAGTGTCTGCGGGGAAGACACGTTCAGCTGCCCCCGGCCTCTACTTCTTCAAAAGGCGTCGAGGCTTCCACCCGGTCCAGGAGCGACAGCCGGCTCGCAATTCTGGCCAGATCAACGGGCTGGGTGCTGGTCCGGTGGGCCGGATCCTGGGCCAGGTCCCAGTCCAAGGGGCCGTGACCCACCAGGAAGAGCGTGATGCCCTGGTCGTACAGGACATCCACGACATTGCTGAACCGTTGCCAGGCCGGCGCGGACCCGGCAGCCGACTCGATCGTTGGCGAGGGCACTCCGTCGATCACCCAGGTTCCGTAGTCCTCCGCCAGCGCCAAGTAGTCCGCCGTCGACATGAGGCCGCCGCACAATTCCGTGAAACTGACCCAGAGCATGTCGTCAGCCGCTTTGACGGTGAGCCGTTGCGTCGTGGGCGTGAGGATCCGCTCTTGTGACTTCGCCGGCGGGAACAAACCGAAGGCTCCGAGTTGCGCCGGCGTTCCGGGAGTAATGATCTTGCCCCTGCTGAAGGCCTCCAGGCCAGGGGAGTCGCTGGGCCGTGGCGCAGCGGAACCAGTAACCGGCGGACGCCGGAAATCAGTGTCTCCGTCGATCTCCATGATGTCCATCATCTCCTTGATCACCCCGATGGTCGGCACGAAATGATCGTGCCACAGAGGGTTCGGCAACAACTTATCCGGTGGATAGTTCGACGTCACCACGAGCGGGACTCGCCGTTGGGCCGCGGTCCGGAGCAGCTTGGCGATGAACATTCCGTCACCCACATCGTGCACGTGGAATTCGTCGAAACACAGGATGTCGACGCCGGACAGCAAGGCATCCACCGAGCGCTGGATGGCCGTGCCATCCGCCTCGGGCCTCCCGGCCGAAGCATGCACACCCCGATGCAGCTGACGGAAGAAATCATGGAAATGGATGCGCCTTTTCCGCCCCGGCAACTGACGGTAAAAGCTGTCCATGAGCCAGCTTTTGCCGCGACCCACCGGACCGTGAAGGTAGACGCTACGCGGCGTCCGCCGTCGTAGGAGTCCCTTGCGGCGGACGGAAATGGACTCGCCGAGCTGGCAGAGCCGGGCGGCGGCCGCGGCCTGGGCCGGCTCCAGGATGAAGCCTGAAGCCTCGGCGTCGGCGATGATTTCCGTTATGAGATCGGCCGCGTCGGGGCGTCGCCCAGCGGAGGCAAGGAACACTAGAGCCAGTTCTTCCGCTTGAAAATGACATACATGATAAAGCCCGCGGCAACCATCATTCCGAGCGCCATGGGATAGCCGAATGGCCAATGGAGCTCGGGCATGATGTCGAAGTTCATGCCGTAGAGCCCGGTAACGAATGCGGGTGCAAAGAAGATCGCGGCCCACGAGGAGATCTTCTTGGTTTGTTCGTTTTGTGCCGCACTCGCCTCGTTTTGCCGGTTCGCGGTCAGGGTCCCGTCGAGGGTCAGGGCGTTTTGGAGCAGGTCGCGGAACCCATTGGCGCGGGAGATGACTTGTTCGACGTGGTCCTCCACATCGCGGAGTTTGCGCTGCAGTTCGATGTCGACTCCGTATTTCTCGAACCCGCGCTTCAAGGAGGCCATCATCTCCGGGAGTGGGTTGATTGCGCGCTGGAACTGGATGACCTCGCGGGCGAGCTCATAGATGCGCCGCGAAACCAGGGGATCGCCGCCGAAGAGCTGGTCCTCGATCTCGTCGATGTCGTTCTCCAGCCCCGAGATCACAGGGCCGTAGTCGTCCACTACCCGGTCCAACAGCGCGTACAGGACGGCTTCGGGACCATGGCGCAGCAGCTCCGGTTGTTGTTCTAGATCGCGACGGACCTTGGCCACCCCGGGTGTCTCCGCGTGCCGGACCGTGACCACGAAGTTCCTCCCCGTGAAGATATGAAGCTCACCGAACTCCACGGTCTCCGTAGCATCTACGTACCGCGCAGGCCGGAGGACTGTGAAGAGGTTGTTGTCGTAGCGTTCCAGCTTGGGCCGCTGGTGGGCGTTGACGGCGTCCTCGACTGCGAGCAAGTGGAGGCCGAACTCGGCGGCTACTGCAGCCATTTCCGTCTCGTCGGGCCGGTACAGTCCAATCCACACCATTCCGCCGTGGGCGGCCAGTGTTTCGACACTTTGCTCGAGGCTTCCCGGAGTGGCGGTCCGGATACCGTTCACATAGACGGCATTGTCAATGATGGTCACGAGGTTATTCTCCTCTTCTTATTGCAACGCCCCGAGGATTAACCCGGCAACTGTCATGGCCACGATGTCATGGCCGGAGTCGATGAGGGTCACGGCGGACGGCCGGCCCGCGAAACCGTTGTGGATGACGTGGCCGCCGACGCGGAAGACGACCGCAATCACTAGCGCAAAGAAACCGGCGTGCAGGCTTCCCTGCACGCCCAGCTTGCCGATGAGGACAGCCAACAGGATGCTCGTAAGAGCTGCGGCCACCATCATGGGGATCCAGATTCCTGCGCCGCCGTCGATCTTCTTGAGGTCTTCCTCGGTCTTGCCAATAGCCTGCATCCACCGTCTCCCGAGGACCGCCGGCATGTACCAGACAAATCCGATGACCATGCTGGACATGAACGCCAGGAGTATCGCCAGCCAGTTGAGGTGCTGAAGAGAAGAGAGCCAATCCATTCTGGAATCCTAGTCGGCTTCCCTGACCGGCGAATCAGTGGAAACCTGCGTTTTGACCCGTTTCGTGGCGCCGGCGGTCTCGGCGGCGTCCACGAGCCTGCTGATGAGCGGCTCTGTCCGGTAGGGGATATGGGTGTGCAAGGCAAGGACCGTCTCCGTGCGGATGACGCCTTTGGTTCTGAGGATGGAGCGAAGCGCCGTTTGCAGGTTGTGCGTTTCGGTGGCCACCACCCGGCATAAGAGATCGCCTCGCCCGGAAATTTCATGCACCTCAAGGACCTGCGGGATACGGCGCAGGGCTCCGATCACGCCGTCGAGTTCCCGGTGGGTCACCTCCAACGTCACGAAGCCGACGACGTCGTACCCCACCTTTTCGAGGTCGACCTCACGGCCGCCGTCGTTCAATACGCCCGAGCGGACCAGCCGGCGCATCCTCGATTGGGCGGTGTTGCGCGCAATCCCCAGGGACTCGCTAAGTTCACCGATCTGAACCCTGGGATCACGGATCAACTCGAGCAGGATCTTCAGGTCCGTCGGATCGAGGGTGTTCAAATCATCACTCCAGCTCATTTGTGGTCATCGGTGGACGTCAATTTTGACTGTTCTGATCAATTCTTTCACGGACATCTGATCTATCTGGCAGGCCTGCGACATCCTATTGCCATCAATATTTTGGGCCGTCCAGTCCCGGCCCACAAGGCCAGGTTCCGTGATGGCCGCTGAGGCGAAGGCACGGAAATGACTGTCTTTAGCGAACTGCGCATGCGCCAGGCCACCGCCGGGCGCTGGGGCTGGGATGCTTCCACCACGGCAAGGCCGGTCCTGGCCGGCGCCGTCATGTTCACACTGCTGGTCGGTGCCAACTTGGCGAGCCCGCTGTATCCGCTGCTTCAGGCGGAACTGGGAATCACTTCACTCGGCGTGACCATTGCCTTTGCAAGCTACGTCCTGGCACTCGTGGCGGTGCTGATGCTCGCCGGCCACTGGTCGGACCATATCGGCAGGCGTGCGGCGCTGGTACTGGCAGTCCTCGTGGGCTTGATGGGCGGCCTGGTTTTCGCCAACGCTGACAACCTCCTGATGCTCTCGGCCGGCCGGATGCTCCAGGGCGTTGCCGTGGGCCTTGCTACCGGAGCGAGCTCTGCGGCTTTGCGTGAATTGCTTCCGTCCCGGCCCGAGTGGGCTTCCCGTTTCACTTTGCTGTCTTCCTCCGGAGGTGTGGCCGCCGGTCCTGCCATCGGTGGACTGCTTTCGCTGCTCCCGGGTGCCACGTCAACGCCGTTCTTCATTCACGCGGCCGTCCTCCTCCTTTTGTTGGTCCCGCTGTGGCTTCTCAAGGCACGCCCGGCGATTCGGCCTGCCGAAGGCCCTCGTCCCTACACGGTGCTCGCCCCACGCCGGCCCTCCGTATCGCGGGAAGCCAGGGGAGCGTTTTGGCTGGCCTCAAGCGTGGGGTTCCTCAGCTTTGCCGTGTTCGGATTCTGCCTTTCGCTCGCGCCCGGCTACTTCGCCGTCGTCGTACATGCCGATTCCCGCCCCATGACCGGGCTGCTCGCCGGGCTCACGCTCGGAGCGTCCGCGCTCAGCCAATTGCTGAAGGTCCGCGGCCGTTTCGCCGTGCCCGCTGGACTGGCGGTCCTGGGAGTTTCCATTGTGCTGGTCGGCGCGGCGGCATCCCTGTCCAGCCCGGTGCTGCTGGTGGCAGCGAGCCTGTCCGCCGGGGTAGGGCAGGGGATCGCCTTCCGGCTGGTGTTCAACGACGTTGCCAGCAAGGTGGAAGCGTCCCGGCACGCCCAGATCATCAGCACCGTCTACGTCATCACCTACCTTGGCAGCGCTGTGCCGGTCATCGGGTTGGGTCTGGCCGCCTCGGCCATCGGGCTGGGCGCCGCTGCCAGCTATTTCACTGTGGTGTGTGGGCTGGCAGCTGCTGTGCTCGCCGTCATCTCCTTCCGCAGGGTGCTCCGCAAGGGCTGACTGGCTGTTCGTCTGACAAGCCCAAGTTTGCAAAGATTGATTTGCAAAGAAAGTCTTGCAAAGGTTTCTTTGCAAGAGTAGCGTTTCCGGCATGGAGAAGGTTCAAGAGCCGGAATTCCCCGTCCGCAAGGTCGATACGGCGTCCCTCAAAGCGCTCGCGCACCCCTTGCGCGTTCAAATCCTTGAGATGCTGTCCCGTTATGGGCCACAGACCGCCTGCAGCCTGGCCGAACTCCTCGACGAATCCAGTGGCGCTACGAGCTACCACCTTCGGCAACTCGCCAAGTTCGACTTCGTCCACGAAGTCCCAGGCAAGGGGACAGCACGGGAGCGGTGGTGGGAGCGGCCCAGGGGAGCCATCCAGATCACTTCGCCCGAGTTGGCCCATTCGCCGGCAACGCAGGAGGCATCGCGGCTAGTCACGCGCGAGTTCGAACGGAGCAGGCAGGCTGTCCTCGCGGACTTCATGGCTCACGGCATGGACTCCTTGGACGAAGACTGGCTCGACGCTGCCATCGTCAACACCGCCAACGCCCGGATGTCAGCCGAGCAGCTCGGACGCTACGCCCACGCCATGGAAGCCTTCGCCCGCAATCTTTTGGAGGAAATCCGGAGCGAACCCGAGGCGGACGATGCCCGCCCCGTGCAGATCCATTTCAACGCATTCCCCATCCTGGGCGTCCCGGCGTGGGCCGGAGACAAGAAATCCCGCGACGCCAAGTCGCACGCAGCAACCGAAGGGAAAGAGTCATGAGCACTGCGACCGCATCATGCGGCACCTACCGCCGGCCCTCCATGCTCGAGTCGGCAGCCGCCGGAATCGGAACCAGCCTGGTTTCGTGGGCCGAGCGCAGGCGCTACATTCCTCCGGGCGACCTGGCCGTGCAGCGAGCGGCGCTCACGCGCCGGCAGGAACTCGATGATTTGCGCCAGGACGCCATTGGGGCCGCTCACTCGGGCCTCGAGCCACGCCACTGAGTCGAGCCGCGTCGAGCGACGGCAGAATCACTCGCGAAGTCAACCGCTATTCCGGCAGCGGCCCGTGGTTGCCCTGGATGTGGGCAAAGACCAAAGTGGTCTCGGTATGGCCCACCACCGGGTCCGTGGCGAGGTTGTCCAGGACCCAGTCGCGGAGGTCGTCGGTGTTGGCTACGGCGATGTGCAGCAGGTAGTCCACGGAGCCCGAAGTGTGGAACGTGGAGATCACTGCAGGGAGGGCGGGAACCCGTGCCGTAAAGCGGTCGATCTGGTCGCGGTCATGGGCGCGCAGGCGCACGGCGATCAGGGCCTGGACCGATCGGCCGATTGCCGGGAGGCTGAGCACAGCTTCGAAACCCTCGATAATGCCGCGTTCGGAGAGCGACCGCGTACGCATAAGCGCCGTCGACGGAGCAATTCCGACCAGTTCTGCCAGCTGCTTGTTGGAGATCCGGGCATCGTCAACCAAGGCTGCGAGGATGCGTTCGTCGATCGCATCCAAGGGCTCGCTGATGCCGACGGGCCGAAGGTTCTTCGGGGTGGTGGTCACGGATCCTCCTGAAAGTGCTGTCTATTCATCATAGGTGCCAGTTTCCACTCAATCCATTCATTTGCACTGTCAATCTCCGAATTATTGCCAGATACTGACCGAATTCAACGGTGAATAATTCAAGGAGAGCAGTGACAGCCATAGATACACTCGCAGTCCACGCGGGCCGGACAGGACTCACGGAACAAGGCGTGCACGCCGTTCCCATCGACCTTTCAACTACTGCGCCTTTGCCTTCTGTTCACGACGGCGGCCTCGCCTACGAGCAGATGGCCACGGGCGGCGTGCCCCTCGACGGTCAGAGCACGGTGTACCAGCGTCTCTGGAATCCTACGGTAGCCAGGTTCGAAGACGGCGTCGCGGCGCTCGAAGGGGCAGCCCAAGCTGTCGGTTTTGCCTCAGGGATGGCCGCCTTCAGCGCAGTGCTGCTCGCCGCCCAATCAGAAGGCAAGGCACATGTGGTTGCAGTGCGACCCCTTTACGGCGGTACGGACCACGTTCTGGCCAGCGGCCTGCTTGGCAATCAGGTCAGCTTCGTCAAGGCCGACGGCGTGCGGGATGCCCTTCGCCCGGACACCGGCCTGGTGGTGGTGGAAACGCCCGCAAACCCGAGCCTGGACCTTGTGGACCTTAACCGCCTGGTGGCCGACGCCGGAGACGTTCCGGTTCTCGTTGACAATACTTTCGCGACGCCGATCCTCCAGCAGCCACTCAAGCACGGCGTCGCGATGGTGCTCCACAGTGCCACGAAATTCCTGGGCGGCCATGGCGATGCCATGGGCGGCGTGGTGGCAACGAGTGCGGAGTGGGCAACGCGGCTGCGCCGGGTCCGTGCCGTGACCGGGGGCATCCTGACTCCATGGCCCGCCTACCTGTTGCACCGGGGCCTGGCGACTCTTCCCATCCGGGTACGTGCCCAGCAGGACCACGCCCACAAGATCGCGGCAGCGCTCGCAGGCCACGAACTCGTGGCCAAGGTGTACTACCCGGGGCTTCCCGAGTGCGATCCCTTGCATTTGGTAGGTACGCAGATGAGTGGCCCGGGCTCGTTGATCTCTTTCGACCTTGAATCGGCCGAGCACGCGGAGCGCATTCCCGGCGCGGTCCGCCTCATCACGCACGCAGTGTCGCTGGGCGGAATCGACACGCTGATCCAACACCCCGCCGGATTGACCCACCGCCCGGTGGCCCCGGAGGCCAAGCCCCAGACGCGCATGCTCAGGCTTTCCATCGGTTTGGAAGATCCGGCCGACATCGTCGATGACCTGGTCCAGGCAATCGAGTCCACCCGTTAGCGCCTGCTACTTTCCCTGACGTGCCGGTTCCAAGGAGCCGACGACGGCGACCTGGCGCGCGGCGGATCGGTGCACGACGGCGGTGATCACCGCCGTCGTGCACCCCAGTGCGATGACCGTCCAGGCGAGTGCGGTCCAGCCGAAAGCCTGGAAGGCGAGTCCGCCGGCCCAGCCAATAATGCTGGAACCCAGGTAGTAGGAGAGGTTGTACAACGACGCTGCTTGCGCGCGGCCGCTCGTCGCGATGGTCCCGGTCCAGCCTGCTCCGATGCTGTGCGCGGCGAAGAAGCCGCCGGTGAAGACAACCAAGCCCGCCAGAACCGCGGCGATGTTGTCCCACAGGGTGAGTCCTAGGCCGGCCGTCATGGTCGCGATTCCGGCGAGCATGACCGTGCGGCGGCCGAAGCGCATAGACAATCCGGCTCCCCAGCGGGAGCTCACGGTACCGGACAAATAGGCGAGGAAAATCAGGCTGACCACGGTGGCGGGCAGTCCGAAGGGCGCCGCATGGAGGCGGAATCCGAGGTAGTTGTAGACGGCCACGAAGCCACCCATCAACAGGAACGCTTGAACATAGAGGGCCAGCAGCCGTGGATTGGAAGAATGGCCCGCCAACGTCTTCATGGCCCCGCGGAAACCTCCAGCGGAACTTGGTGTGAAGCGGCGCGGTTTCGGGACCAGCAGCAGGAACAGTGCGGCCGATGCCGTCGCAAGGATGGAGACTGCGAAGGCGGCGGCCCGCCAACCCCACAATTCACCGATGGGTCCCGCGAGCAAGCGCCCGGCAAGTCCGCCGAGGGTGGTGCCGGCTACGTAGCTGCCGGCGGCCAGCGCAGCGTGCACTTTGTTCACTTCCTCATTCAAGTACGCGATGGCGATCGCCGGAATACCGCCGAGGGCCATGCCCTCCAGCGCCCTCAAAGCGAGGACCAGGGGAAAGGTGGGGGCCAGGGGGACGAGCAGGCCCAGGACGGTGGCTGCCGCGATTCCGATGGCCATCGCACGCACGCGGCCGATCTTGTCGGCGACGAAGGACCAGGGCAACACTGTTGCCGCGAGGCCTACCGTGGCCAAGGAGATGGTGAGCGCTGCCTCTGCCGCCGTGATGTGCAGCTCGTTTGCCATGAGTGGCCGGACGGCTTGGGTGGAGTACAGCTGCGCGAAGGTTGCCACACCGGCGAGGGCCAGGCCGGCCAGGATCCGCCGGTAGGCAGTGGAGCCCTTCAGATGGCCTTCCCAATCGGACTCTGCGGGGCTCGTGGATGCTGCGCTTGTACTCACCTTTCCACAGTAGGGTGAGCAGAAGTGATGATTCCAATGCATGATTCACTTAGGATTGATAGCCAAAATGGATGATTTTGAAGATGGTCAATCTGAGGGTGGACAGGCATGGACATCGAACACAAGCAACTGGTTCAACTACTGCCGTTGCTGCCACTGCTGGCCGAACTTGGCCGGACAGAACATGTCACCGAGACGGCCGAGCTGCTCGGAGTACCCCAATCGACGGTGAGCCGGGCGCTGGCCCGGGCTAGCGCCGTCGTCGGGACCGAACTCCTTATCCGTGAAGGCCGCGGCGTCCGCCTGACCCCGGCCGCCAAGACCCTTCTTCCCTACATCGAAGCGGCGCTCGCGGAATTCCAGGCGGGACTGGACGTGGTCCGCCACGAATCCGATGTTGTCCGCGGCCGAATCGCGGTGACCTTCCAGCACACTTTCGGCGAGGCCACGTTGCCGCTGCTCATGAGCGCGTTCCGGAGCCGGCACCCCTCCACGGCTTTCGAACTCAGCCAAGGAGCCCGTGCCGCCTGCCTTGAATTGCTCATTGCCGGTGACGCCGACTTCGCCTTGACGGCACCCGTGGCGGCTCCGGGCAGGAACCTCGACTCGGCGGCGCTGTACCGCGAGCCGTTGCGGCTGGTGGTCCATCACCGCCATCCGGTGGCCCGGCGGCCCAGCGTGCGGCTCGCCGAGCTCAAACACGAGCCGTTCGTTTCCATGGGGCCAGGCTTCGGCCTGCGCTCGCTGACCGACGCGATCTTCCGGGATGCGGGCTTTCGCCCAAGGGTTGCTTTCGAGAGCCAGGACTCGCATACCATCCGTGGTCTCGTGTCCGCTGGATTGGGCTACAGCATCCTGCCGCCGGGAGGGCTAGGTCCGGGACCTCAAGGGGTTCTGGATTCCACGGACCTGGGGTGGGTGGAGGTATCGCTCGACTCGGAGCTCGCATACCGGGAGATTGGGATTACCTGGCGTGAACGGCGCAAGGAACCCGATCCCGTCAGGCTTTTCCGCGAACTGGTGCTTTCTGAAGGACCGGGGCTGCTTGCGGGCCTTGTCAGAGCGCGATCCGGAACCCAATAGAACCACCCGGTGCGCCCGCGCTAGGCTTTTGGACGTGGAGACTGCAGAAAACACGACCCCCCGGCCCGATGCAACGGTCATCGGGCTCGACATCGGCGGCACGAAGACCCGCGGTGTCCGCTTCGAAGACGGCAAGCCGGTCCGCGACGAAAGCACGGGGAGCTCCAACGTCCAGAACGTCAGCCGGGAGACGGCGGCGAAGAATCTTGCCGAGCTCTTCGCCATGATCGGTGGCGGCGACGTGAGCCGCGTCCTTGCCGGCGCAGGCGGAATTGACACCGACGCCGATGCCCGCGCCCTGGCCGAGCTGATCGAACCGCATGTCCCAGGCGCACAGGTCACGGTGGTCCACGATTCCCGCCTGCTACTGGCGGCAGGCCGGGCCAGCACGGGAGTGGCTGTCATCGCCGGGACTGGATCCGCGGCCTGGGGAAAGAATGCCGAGGGGGAAGAAGCCCGTGCGGGTGGCTGGGGCTTTCTCCTGGGCGATGAGGGCAGCGGTTACTGGCTGGGCCGGGAGGCAGTGCGTCACAGCCTCCGCCGGATGAACAAAGGACTGGAACCGGATGGCCTCACAGCGGCCCTCCTGGAATCCTGCGGGGTGGACAACCCCAACAAACTCATCGCGCTGTTCCATTCGGAGGACACCGACCGGCGGTACTGGGCCCAGCGCGCAAGCGCCGTAGTCGAGACTGCGCGAGAAGGGCTCGAGATCAGCCGCCAACTGCTGGACCAGGCGGGACGGGATCTCGCGGAGCTGGCGGCGCAGGCAGTCCGTCAACTTGGCCTCCCCGGACCGGTGATTCTCGGCGGCGGGCTCGGCATGAACGTCGAGCCCTTGCAGTCCGCTTTCCGGGCGGGACTGGCCGCACACGGAATCACCGATGTGCGGGTCCTGGACCAGGAACCGGTTTTCGGTGTGCTGCGGATTGTTGCAGAGCTTCCGTAGGGCGGACATTGCGCTGACTCGTTGGCGACTCGCAAATGACTGGCGGATACGGAGAAAGACTGGCGACCCTCGGATACCGGTGTCCTGAGTCCTGCTGCGTGTCGCCAAACTTTTTGGGTGTCGCGAGGCTTAGTCAGTAGCCCTGTTCCGGGACCTGGGCTTGAGCTGGACCCCTGGCATGGGCGGTGCGGGGATGCGCCCGGCTTCAGCTCCGGCGTCGGGCCCGTGGCCATGGATCCAGCCGAACCGCGAAGCGCGGGCGTCCTCGTCACTCAGCAGCGCCTGGGCTTCCCAGTCTTCGCGGGCCTGCTCCACTTCCTCGTGCGTCCGGCCCACGAAGTTCCACCACATCAGGATGTCCTCTTCGAAAGGTTCACCGCCCAGCAGCATGAAGCGGGTTCCAGGAGCTGCCTCGAGGCGGAGCGATTCCCGGCCCATGCCGAGGAATGCCAAGGGCCCAGGGTCGACTTCTTGGCCGTCGATCACCGCGGAGCCGTCCAAGACGAGCACGGCATGCTCGAATTCGGGGTTCAGCGGCAGCTCGACGGCGCCCGAGGCTGAGATTTCGACGCCGACAATCGGGCTGTACATAATGGCGGGGGAGCGCTGTCCGGCGAATTCGCCCACGAGTACCGTCGCCGTGAAACTGTCCGTGGCGACCACCGGCAGGTCGACGATCTGCTGGAACGACGGCGCCCGGTGCCTTACGCCGTCGGGCAAAGCAACCCACAACTGCAGGCCCCGGGACAGCGGCAGGAGGGTGCCGCCGTCGGGCGCGTCCGGGTGAAGTCCTGCCGGCAGGACGCCGAACTCGGAATGCGAAATGCCGCGGCCAGCCGTCATGATGTTCAACTGCCCGGGACGGACCAAGACGTCGCTGCCGACGCTGTCGCGGTGCCGCACCTCGCCCTGGAGGGGCCACGTGACCGTCTGCAGTCCCATGTGCGGGTGGGGGAGGACGCTCATCGCGACGCGGTCCGGGCCGAAGCTGTCCAGGAAGCACCAGGCTCCTACCGTCGGCATACCGCGCTGCGGGAGGGTGCGGGAAACATTCATGGCCCGGACGCCGCCCAGGGGAACTTCGCGGGCCGGCCAAAGCTGTACAAAAGGTCCCTGTCCGGGGTGTCCGGCCGGGCAGACTTCCTGGGACGGGGCCGTTTCCAAGTTGGTCACAATACAACTCCAAGTGCTGAACAGTGTTCCCTCCAGCTTAGGCCTAGGCTGGCTCCATGAGCATGCAGTTCGACACCCGCCCGGCCGCGTACGGAGTGGTCATCCGCGACGGAGCAATCCTTCTGGCCTATTGGAAGCAAGACGGCAAAGAAGGCTGGACTCTCCCCGGGGGAGGATTGGACCTGGGGGAGCATCCGGTGGACGGTTGCCGCCGCGAGATCCAGGAGGAAACCGGGTACGACGCCGATATCGGAGCGATGCTCGGCATCGACGTCGGCCACTGGCCGGGTGAGGGGCGGCTGGACGGATCTGACCGTGATTTCCAGGCAATCCGGCTGGTCTACGAGGCAAGCATCACGGGCGGCGAATTGACCCACGAGATAGACGGCAGCACTACCCACGCCGCCTGGGTGCCGTTGGGCAAGGTTCCCGGACTGAACCGGGTGTCCCTGGTCGATATCGGCCTTCGCCTGCACCGTGAGCGACCCCTCAACGGAAAGCTGCCGACGCCCTGAGGATTGCCGATTCATTACGGTCTTCGCGCCTGCGCTGACATCGTCGGTGGTGCTGGTTAGGCTGTAGAACATCAGTTCGCTGTTGATTGATTTCCATCGTTGATATTTGCGGCCCGAAAAGTTAGGTAAGCCCCGGAATGGCTGAAGCCATGATTGAGTTCCAGAGCGTCACCAAGCAGTATCAGGGCGGGCAGCCCGCGGTTGATGGATTGAGCATGTCCATCGACAAAGGTGCCATCACCGTATTCGTCGGACCCTCGGGCTGCGGAAAGACCACTTCCCTGCGGATGATCAACCGCATGGTAGAGCCGACATCGGGCACCATCACTGTTGCCGGCAAGGATGTTTCGAACGAACCGGCCGCCCAATTGCGGCGCTCCATGGGTTACGTCATGCAGTCTTCGGGACTCATGCCGCACCGTTCGGTGCTGGACAATATTGCCACCGTTCCGCGGCTCAACGGCGTTTCCAGGGCAGCGGCCCGCAAACGCGCGGAAGAGCTGCTCGACGTCGTCGGGCTGGCTTCCGTGCTCGGCAAGCGGTACCCGTCCCAATTGTCCGGCGGCCAGCAGCAGCGCGTCGGGGTAGCCCGCGCGCTCGCAGCAGACCCGCCCGTGCTGCTCATGGATGAGCCCTTCAGCGCGGTGGACCCCGTGGTCCGCGACGAACTCCAGCAGGAACTCCTCCGGCTCCAGCGCGAACTGGCCAAGACCATTGTCTTCGTCACCCATGACATCGATGAGGCCACCGTTCTCGGCGACAAAGTGGCCGTTTTCGCCGTCGGGGGCAAACTGGCGCAATACGCGGCACCCGAAGAGATCCTCCGGGCGCCTGCCAATGACTTTGTAGCCTCGTTCGTGGGCCGCGACAGGGGATTCCGGCACCTTGCCTTCAACGGGGCTGATGCTGTTCCCGTGCATCCGGTCAAGACCGTGGAGGCCCCGCAAGGTGCCGAGGGCAGCAGCGAATGGGCCTTGGTGCTCGACGGCGACTCCCGGCCGATGGGATGGGCTTCGCCGCGCGACGGTGCGGGGCTGGTTCCCGGAGGTTCCTTGTTCCGGCGCGGGGACACGCTCCGCCGAGCGCTGGATGCCGCGTTGTCTTCACCTTCGGGCCTTGGCGTCGTGGTGGATGACGACGGCAGGCTCGCGGGCGTCCTCAAAGCCGATGAAGTGCTGGCGCTCATCGAACAGACGCGGCATAACAGGGAGGACGCCCGCTGATGGAATGGTTCCTGGCGAACAGCGGCATGGTCTTCGAGCGGGCGGGCGAGCACCTTGTCCTGGCTTTGATTCCCATGGTTTTGGGTCTGCTCATTGCGGTGCCCTTGGGGCAATTGGCCCGCCGGAACCGTGCCCTCAGGACCGTTGTCACCACGGGAAGTTCCCTCCTGTACACCATTCCTTCCTTGGCGCTTTTCATCATCCTGCCGCCGATCCTGGGAACCCGGATCCTGGATCCGCTCAATGTCGTGGTTGCCCTCACCATGTATGCCGTCGCCTTGCTGGTGCGGGCTGCCATGGACGCCTTCGATTCCGTGGACGACGACCTCCGCATGGCGGCAGTGTCCATGGGATTCAAACCGACCGCACGGTTCCTGCAAATCGACCTTCCCCTTTCCTTGCCCGTGCTTTTTGCGGGCCTCCGCGTGGTGTCCGTCAGCAATATCTCCCTCGTGAGCGTCGCCGCGCTCCTGGGGGTCGGAAACCTGGGAATGCTGTTCACCGACGGGCTGCAGCGCTCGTTCGTCACTGAGGTGATGGTCGGCATCATCGCGATTCTCCTGCTGGCCCTCATCATGGACACGTTCCTGGTCCTGTTGGAGAAGCTGCTCACGCCCTGGACGCGGGCCGGTGCGGTCACCGCCAAGCAAGATGCCAAAGCAGGGCGGTTCATCGCAGATACCCGGATCCATGCGGAGGCAGGTCGATGAGCAATATCTTCGTTGACACCCTCGCGTGGCTCACGGATCCGGCTCACTGGTCAGGAAGCGGCGGAATCGCCACGAGGCTCCTGGAACACCTGCAGTACTCCGGGCTGGTCCTGGTGATTGCCGCGGCCATCGCCGTGCCGGTGGGCCTCTTCATCGGCCACACCGGACATGGACGCGTCGTTGCCGTGGCGTTCGCCGGCGCCTTGCGGGCCCTCCCCACCCTCGGCCTGCTTGTCCTCTTCGCCCTGTTGGCTGGAAGCGGACTCATGCCACCTGTCTGGGCCCTGGTCATCTTGACAGTGCCGCCTCTCCTGGCCGGGACCTACGCCGGGATTTCCAGCGTGGATCCAACGGTGGTTGACGGAGCCCGGGCCATGGGCATGACAGAACTGCAGATCTTGTTCCGTGTAGAGCTGCCCAACGGGCTTCAGGTCATGTTCGGCGGCATCCGCACGGCTGTCCTCCAGGTCATCGCAACGGTTTCCGTAGTGGCGTATCTTCCGCTGGGCGGCCTGGGGCGTTATCTTTTTGACGGGTTGGTCCTTCAGGACTTCCCCCGCATGCTTGGCGGGTCACTGCTCATCGCGGCGTTGGCAATCGCCGTCGACCTCATTCTGGCCATGGCGCAGAGGATCCTCCTCCCGCCCGGACTTTCCATCGATTCCAACGGCGGCCACAAGGCCGCCGGAGATCTCGCAGCCGCCGCACCAGCGGGGGCTGCCGTTCAAGGAGGTACCGCATGAAGCAACCCGTCACCCTGACCCGCCGCGGACTCGGCGGCCTGGCGGCCGGAGTCGGCATTGCGCTTGCACTGAGCGCATGTGGTGGAAGCCCGCTGTCCAGCCCGTCCACCAGCGCTCCCTCCGGGGCCGGCGGCTCGCTCACTGTGGGCTCGGCAGATTTCCCCGAGAGCCAGGTCATCGCCGAAATCTACGCCGGAGCACTGAACGCCGCCGGCGTCACCGCTACGACGAAGCCCAATATCGGATCCCGCGAGATCTACTTCAAGGCCGTACAAGACGGTTCGATCGACCTGGCCCCCGACTATTCCGGCAATCTGCTGTCCTACCTGGACACCGCCGCCGCTCAGGTCTCGGCCGATGACGTCTACAAGGCGCTGCCCGGGAAGCTTCCACAGGGCCTGGGAGTGCTCGACCCCGCCAAGGCCGAAGACAAGGACGCCATGGTTGTGACGAAGGCCACGGCGGAGAAGTACCAGCTCAAGTCCATCGACGACCTCGCCAAGGTCTGCGGGGACTTCACGATTGCGGCACCGGCAACCTTTGAGACACGCGCCTACGGGCTCCCGGGCCTCAAGTCCAACTACAACTGCGTGCTCAAGGGCCTGAAGCCGTTCAGCGACGGCGGCGGGAACCTCACGCTGCAGGCCCTGCTGTCCAACGACGTCCAGGTTGCCGACATCTACACCACCACGCCGTCCATCCAGGACAACGCCCTGGTGGTCCTGGATGATCCCAAGAACAACTTCAAGGCCCAGCAGGTCCTCCCGCTGTACAACATGGCCAAGATGACGGACAAGGCGAAGACAGCCCTCAACAACGTATCCAAGATCCTCACCACGGACGACCTCATCAACCTCAACCGCGCAGTCAGCGGCAACCAAAAGCAGAATCCCAAGGACGCTGCGACCGCTTGGCTCAAGGACAAAGGGATCGTGAAGTAAGTCCCCACCGCCTCCCTCGCCTCGCTCCGCTCGTCCAGGGAACCCTCGGCGGCGGAGGCCCCTGCAAAGGACGACGGCGGCGAGGAACCCTTTGGGGGCCTCGCCGCCGTCGTCGTCGTGAATGTGAGTGATGTCTCAACGGAAGTACATCCCCGGTATGGCATATTTGATGAATGGCAGAATTCAAGCAGTCCACCAAGCTTCATAATGTCCTTTACGACATCCGTGGACCGATTCTTCAGGCCGCCCAGCAGATGGAGGCAGAGGGTCACCGCATCCTCAAACTGAATATCGGAAACCCGGCACCGTTCGGATTTGAAGCGCCGGACGCGATCTTGGTGGACATGATCCGCCATCTGCCCCATGCCCAGGGATACAGCGATTCGCGCGGAATTTTCTCGGCCCGCACCGCCGTCTCGCAGTACTACCAGACCCGCGGCATCCAAAACATCCACGTTGACGACATCTACCTTGGCAACGGGGTCAGCGAGCTCATCACCATGTCGCTCATGGCTTTGCTGGAAGTGGGAGACGAGATTCTCATCCCCACTCCCGACTACCCGCTCTGGACCGCCTCGGTGGCATTGGCCGGCGGCCGTCCGGTCCACTATCTGTGCGACGAAGAATCGGGTTGGCAGCCGGACCTTGAGGACATGGAATCGAAGATCACGCCTCAAACCAAGGGCATCGTGGTCATCAATCCCAACAACCCCACGGGTGCCGTGTACCCGGAGGAGACCCTCAAGAAGATCGTGGCCCTCGCCGAAAAGCATGGCCTTGTGGTGTTCGCCGATGAGATCTACGAGAAGATCCTCTACGAAGACGCTGTCCACGTGAACCTTGCCGGGCTCACCGGCGACGACGTGCTCTGCCTGACGTTCAGCGGACTGTCCAAGGCCTACCGGGTGTGTGGCTACCGCGCGGGTTGGATGGCCATCTCCGGACCCAAGAAAGACGCCGCAGACTACCTCGAAGGCATCAACCTGCTGGCCAACATGCGTCTGTGCGCCAACGTGCCGGCACAGCATGCCATCCAGACCGCCCTCGGCGGACACCAAAGCATCAACGACCTTATCCTGCCCGGCGGCAGGCTCCTTGAGCAGCGGAACAAGGCCTTCGATCTGCTCAACGCCATCCCCGGCGTCAGCACTCAACAGGCCCGGGGTGCCCTCTATCTGTTCCCGAAGTTGGATCCCGAGGTCTATCACATCCGCGACGACGAGAAATTCGTCCTCGACCTTCTCAAGGAACAAAAGATCCTCGTCTCGCACGGACGGGCCTTCAACTGGGTGCGTCCTGACCACTTCCGCATGGTGACCCTGCCGAACGTCAAGGATATTGAAGAAGCGGTTGGCCGCATGGCGGACTTCCTCGGGCGGTACCAAGGCAACTAGCCTGTTGTGCAAGCCGCGACGAAATGCGGCCGGACCAGAGGGGACGTCGAAATGACCGGGACCAAGGAGTTCACCAAGCAGGTATCCACGATCTTGAAGGCCGGACCGGGATTCTCGCTGGACGCAGTAGACCCTGAATCGACGCCCGGCTACAAGGGAAAGAAGTCTGACGGCGTCGCCTTGCTGGCGGCGCAGGACGGTCGTTTGGACGTCCTGCAGGAGATGCTCTTTGCCGAGGGAAAATTTGGCAGCTCCAAACGAGTCCTGTTGATCCTGCAAGCCATGGACACCGCGGGCAAAGGCGGGATTGTTGAGCACGTCGTCGGATCGATGGATCCCCAAGGTGTCAAGGTTGTTCCGTTCAAGGCGCCGACTGATGAGGAGAAAGCCCACGATTTCCTCTGGCGGATCGAGAGGGCCCTGCCCGACGCCGGATTCGTCGGGGTTTTTGACCGATCCCACTACGAGGACGTGCTGATACACCGAGTGCACGGTTGGGCCAATGAAGCTGAACTCGAACGGCGCTATGCGGCCATCAACGAGTTCGAGGCACGCCTCGCCGAACAAGGTACGGCGATCGTCAAGGTCATGCTCAACATCAGCCGCGATGAACAAAAAGCGCGCTTGCTGGCACGATTGGATGACCCGTCCAAGCACTGGAAGTACAACACGAGCGATCTCGAGGAACGCGCGTTTTGGGATTCCTATATGGACGCCTATCAGCTGGTCTTCGAGAAGACCTCAACCGAGGTGGCGCCCTGGTATGTGGTTCCGGCGAACAAGAAATGGTTTGCGAGGATCGCTGTCCAGGAGCTTCTACTCGAGGCCCTAGGGAAGCTGGACCTGCGATGGCCGAAAGCAGACTTTGACGTGCCGGCGGAACGGGCGATGGCCGTCCAATCCTAAGGGGCCTTCGCGTCGTCCTCGCTGTTGTTCCGGGCCGCGGCCAACCTCCTGCGGGCACCCTCCAACCACTCTTCGCAGCGCTTCGCCAGAGCCTCGCCGCGTTCCCAGAGGGCGAGTGATTCCTCAAGGCTTGCCCCGCCGGCTTCAAGGCGGCCAACCACTGCCATCAGCTGCTCGCGGGCTTCCTCATAGCTGAGAGCATCAAGGTCCTCAGCGGAAACCTTGGCCGCAGGGGATGTGTTTTCTGCTGTCATTTCTTAGTCCTCATTTTGCTGGTGCTTGCTAGGTTGTCCGGCCGCTGCGGCGGCTCCGGAAGATACGGCGGCAAGGCGGCCCTCCGCCAACCGGAGGGTCAGCTCCGTGCCGTCAGGCGCTTGGTCAGGGCTCCGGACGACGTCGTGGCCGACCCCGTCCGCTCCCGCAACCTGGACGACGGCGTACCCGCGGTCCAGTGTTTTTTGGGGGGACAACGCCCTTACCTGGGCGCGGAGGTGGCGCACTTGGTCAAGTGCGCGGACGACTGAGGAACTCACCGCGGTGTGGGCATGTTTCCGGAGCCGTTCGACGTCCTCTTCCCGTGCCGTGACCATTCCCTCGGGGGACGCCAGCACAGGGCGGGATCTCAACGCGTGGAGTCGATCCGTTTCGCGGTCTACCAGGCGTCCCACTCCGCGGCGTAGCTGCTCCCGTGCCTGACGTACCCTCGCAAGTTCCTCGACGACGTCAGGGACGATCCTCTTTGCGGCGTCGGTGGGCGTGGACGCGCGAAGGTCGGCGACATCGTCCAGGATGGGATGGTCGGCTTCATGGCCAATCGCGCTGACCACCGGAGTTGCCGCTGCGGATACTGCCCGGACCAGATCTTCGTTGCTGAACGGAAGCAGATCTTCCAAGGCTCCGCCACCGCGCGCGATCACGATCACATCCACGTGCGGATCGGCGTCGAGTTCCTTGAGTGCAGCCAAGATCTGACTGACTGCGGTGACACCCTGGACTGCGACCTCCCGGACGGCGAATTCGACGGCGGGCCAGCGAAGGGCTGCGTTGCGCAGGACGTCTTTCTTGGCGTCGGAATCGCGGCCGGTGATGAGCCCGATCCGGTGGGGGAGCAGGGGCAGCCGCTTCTTCCTCGAGTCTGAAAACAGCCCTTCAGCGCCAAGGGCCTGGCGCAAGCGCTCGATTCTCGCGAGGAGATCGCCGAGGCCGACGGGACGGATGTCCTTGATCGACATATTGAGCCGACCGGTCTTGAGCCAGAATTCGGGTTTCACCAAGGCCACGACGCGCGAGCCACGCTCCAGCGGCATCTTCTGACGGTCCAGGACGTTGGACCACAGCGACGCGGGCAAGGAGATTTCGGCGTCGGTGTCCCGCAGCGTCACGAAAGCGCTGCCGCCGCGACGGTTGAGTTCGATGACCTGGCCCTCGATCCACGCGGCCGGGGCCCGTTCTATGTGGGTCTTGAGCTTGCGGGACAGCAGCTGCAGCGGCCAAGGATTGTCGGGACTTGTCTCCGACGCCGTCGCGGGCAGGGTTGACTCTGCCTTCGTGGATTCTTCTCCGGAGGACTCTTCTTCCTGGGCTCCCGGGTTCGGGATTCCTGAAATCGGCAACGCCCGCGGTGCGCCGCCGGGCACGGCATCATGGGACACGCGGATAGCCTCCTACTGGTGGCTCGTGCATGGTTCCGTCCTCGCTGGTACTTTGCTAAGGGGTGCCGGAAGCACTGCTGCTATGAGTGCTTCTGAAATCTTGCTACCGAAAAGCCGGTGGCAGGCTTCCAACTCTATCCATACCTTGTAGCATGCATGACCGACATTTACTCGTCGTCGCCCCGCCTGGAACCGCTGCACTCCAAACTTGAGGAATCCATTGCGCACGTTTGTCTCTGCAATCGCAGTGATCTTTGCCCTTTTGCTCACAGGAATTGCCGTCCCTATGGCATGGACGGACGCCAACATCGTCCGGGAAGACGGGTTTGTGGCGCTCACTTCTTCGATCGGAAAGGACCAGGCGTTCCAGGCGCGCCTGGCGGCCACCGCCGTCGCAAGCCTTGAATCCAAAATCAATCTGCCGGCGCCGGTGGAACAACTTGGCGCCACTTTCCTCAAGGATGCCGCCACCGCAATGTCCACGTGGCCCGAATACCCGCAAGCGTGGAATGAAACCGTACGCCGGAGCCACCAACTGAATTTCGCAGGCAATACCGGCCCCGGAAACTCGAGCTCCGGGACGGCCTTGGTGCTCGACGTCGGGCCTTTGGTCAAGCTCGCCGCAGACCGGCTCCACGCCGCAGCCGGCCTCCCCATTCCGACGCCGGACTCCACTCTGATCAACATCGGGGGTCCTGCCCAGCGCCAGCAAGTAGACGCCATCGCCGCGTATGCGCCGATGTGGTGGGTTCCCGGCCTCGGCGCCGTCCTGCTGTTTGCCCTGGGCCTGCTGGCCGCGAAGCGCAGAGGCCTGCTTCTCTTGTTCGCCGGACTGGGTTTGGCCGCAGTCGCGGCGCTGTGGCAAGTGGCAACGACGGTGCTGAAGGCCGCAGGCGATGCGGGCTTGGGCGGAACCGCCACGGGCGGCCTTTTCGCGCGGGAGTTGGTGGCGGCGTCGGTCGACAATTTCGCCGGCTGGATCACCATCGCCTGGATTGCGGCGGGAGTGCTTGCGCTTCTCGGCCTGATCGGTGTGATCTTCCCACGCAAGGGCAGGCCGAGCATGCGGGCGAACGCTGCCGGTAGCATGGAGGAATGACCAGCTCAGCAGTTTCCATTCCGATGCCCTCTGTCCCGCGTAGGCGTCGGACGCCGGAAGAGGTGCTGGCCACCGCTCCGGTCTCCGGCCCCAAACGAGTCTTGCTCGCGGCCCCCCGCGGATATTGCGCAGGCGTCGACCGCGCAGTCATCGCTGTGGAGAAGGCACTGGAACACTATGGGCCGCCGGTATACGTGCGTAAGCAGATCGTGCATAACGTCCACGTGGTCACCTCGCTGGAGGAGAAGGGTGCAATCTTCGTCGAAGAGACGGACGAGGTACCGGAAGGCGCCCTGGTGATCTTCTCAGCCCATGGAGTGTCCCCGGCTGTAGTGCAGTCGGCCGAGGACCGCGGCCTGCGCACCATCGATGCCACCTGCCCCCTCGTCACGAAAGTGCACCGCGAAGCCGTCCGCTTCGCCAAGGAAGACTACGACATTCTCCTCATCGGCCACGACGGTCACGAAGAAGTGGAAGGAACGGCGGGCGAAGCCCCGGACCACATCCAGATCATCAATGGTCCACACGAAGTGGACAAGGTCAAGGTGCGCAATCCGGAGAAGACCATCTGGCTTTCGCAGACCACCCTGAGCGTCGACGAGACCATGGAGACCGTCCGGATGCTCAAGGAGCGGTTCCCCACGTTGCAGGATCCGCCCAGCGACGACATTTGCTATGCAACCACCAACCGCCAAGTGGCCATCAAGAAGATTGCACCGCAGGCCGACCTCGTGATCGTGGTGGGGTCGGCGAATTCTTCCAACTCCGTGCGCCTCGTGGAAGTGGCGCTTGAGTATGGCGCCAAGGCCTCCTATCGGGTCGATTTCGCGAACGAGGTCGACGAGAGCTGGTTCGAAGGCGTCGCCACCGTGGGCGTCACCTCCGGCGCTTCCGTTCCCGAGGTCCTGGTCCAGGATGTTCTTCGTTTGCTGGCCGACTACGGATATGGTGCGGTTGAAGAGGTGGTGACGGCGGAGGAAGACCTGCTGTTCTCGCTGCCGAAGGAACTGCGCGCCACCCTCAAAGAGGCCGGAGACGTCACGCGCGCCTTGGGCGGACGCGGGAACCGGCCAACCTCGTAGTTGGGTCCTAGGCCGCGGATTCTCCTTCGATCAGTTCTGGTGCCGCAAGGGTCCGCGGCACTGCTTCCACTGCGGACGGTGACACCAGGCCGTCGGTGTCCATGGAGTTGAGTTTCCGCGCCGTCGGCAAGACGCGTGCTTCGAGCGTTCCGACGAGTGCGTTGTAGCGATCCACCGAGGTCTTCAACGACGAACCCAGCTTGCCTACGTTGTCACCGAGAGTCCCCATGCGTTCGTACAGCTGCCGGGCGAGCTCGAAGAGCTCCCGGGCGTTGTCCGTCAGGACGTCCTGGCGCCAGGTGAAGGCGACGGACTTAAGTACTGCCAACAACGTGCCGGGGGACGCCAGCACTACGTTCTGGGACAAGGCGTGATCCAAAAGTGCCGGGTCCGCTTCGAGTGCGGCAGCCAGGATGGATTCCGCGGGCAGGAAGCAGATCACCAGCTCGGGCGAGTTGCCGGGGATGTCCCAGTACTTCTTGGATCCCAGGGCATCCACGTGGGACTTGAGGGCCTTCGCATGTGCGAGAAGCAAAGCATCCACGCCATTGCCTACCGACAGGGCGCCGTTCCCATCCAGGTGCCTGGTGTTGCCCTGTTCCTGGGCAGCGAGGTAGGACGCCAACGGAACCTTTGCGTCCACCACCAACTGCTTTCCACCCGGCAACTGGACCACAAGATCCGGCCGGATGGCGTTGTCTACGGAAGCGGAATGCACCTGCTCGTGAAAATCGACGTGACGCAGCATGCCAGCGGCTTCCACTACCCGGCGCAGCTGGACTTCACCCCACTGGCCCCTGGCGCTGTTGGACCGAAGGGCGGAGGCCAGTGCGTGGGTGGAGCGCAGCAGTTGTTCATCGGACAGCCGGGCTTCCTGGAGCTGCTGGGCGAGCTGGCCGTACTGCTCCAAACGATCCCGCTCCAGAAGCGAGACCTGTTGCTGGACGGCCGTCAGCTTCTCGGCAACCGGGGCAAGGGCGCGCAACACACTGCCATCCTGGTTCCTGGACTCGTTCAGTTCACGGTTCTGTGACAACAGAAGCCGCCGTTCGGCGTCGGCGGCGGCAAACTGGGCGTTCACCGCGGCAAGCCGGGCCGAGACGCCGTCGAAATCTTCTTCAAGCGCGGCATTGCGGCGCCGAAACAGGAGGAAGCCAGCCACCAGCCCGGCGGCCGCTCCGAGAAGAAGCATGAACAAAGCGAGTATTACTGCAAAACCATCCATGTCTCCAACCTTGGCATAGGGGTCGGACAATATAGCGAAGCCGGGTCACGGCACCCGGGCGTGGGGTCCGGGGTTCTCCCCGCAAAGCGGAGAAGGGCACTCAACGGGTAGAATCAATGCTCGTGGCTCTTACTATTGGCATCGTCGGACTGCCCAACGTCGGCAAATCAACTCTTTTCAACGCACTGACCCGCAACCAGGTGCTGGCCGCGAACTACCCGTTCGCCACCATCGAGCCAAACGTCGGCGTCGTCAACCTCCCGGACCCGCGCCTGCAGAAGTTGGCGGAGGTCTTCGGATCGCAGCGCCTCCTGCCCGCCGTCGTCTCGTTCGTTGACATCGCAGGAATCGTCAAGGGCGCCTCAGAAGGCGAAGGCCTGGGCAACAAGTTCCTTGCGAACATCCGCGAAGCAGAAGCCATCGCCCAGGTCATCCGCGTCTTCGATGACCCCGATGTTGTCCACGTCGACGGCAAAGTTGATCCGCGCTCGGACATTGAGACGATAAACACCGAACTGATCCTGGCCGATCTCCAGACGATCGAAAAGGCCATTCCCCGGATCGAAAAAGAAGTCAGGATCAAGAAGCGGGAAGCCGCTGAACTCGCAGCTATCCTGGCTGCCCAGGCCGTGCTGGAACGTGGCGACACGATCTTCTCCTCGGTCAAGAGCGACAAGCTCGAGATGGAGCACCTCAAAGAGCTCAGCCTCCTCACGGCCAAGCCCTTCATCTACGTCTTCAACTCGGACGAAGGAATCCTGGGCAACCCGGAAAAGCAGGAGGAACTGCGCGCCATGGTGGCGCCGGCGGACTGCATTTTCCTTGACGCCAAGCTGGAATCGGATCTCGTAGAACTCGACGAGGAAGAAGCCCGCGAGATGCTCGAGATGAATGGCCAGGACGAATCCGGCCTCGACCAGCTGGCACGCGTAGGCTTCCACACGCTCGGACTGCAGACCTACCTCACGGCCGGTCCCAAGGAAGCCCGTGCCTGGACCATCCACCGAGGCGACACCGCGCCCCAGGCCGCAGGAGTGATCCACACGGATTTCCAGCGCGGATTCATCAAGGCCGAAGTTGTCTCCTTCGATGACCTCATCGCCGCCGGATCCATGGCCGAGGCCAAGTCCCGCGGCAAGGTCCGTATTGAAGGCAAGGAATACGTTATGGCCGACGGCGACGTGGTGGAATTTAGATTTAACGTCTAACCTCTGCGGGCCAGGGCAGGAAGTAGCCGGTCCTGGCGTGTCCCGAGGAGTGCAGTCGTGAGTGAGCCGTGCCTTTCTGCCGATGCGATCGCTGTACATCTCGGCGTGACCAAGGAGACCGTCTACATCTGGATCGCCGAACGCTCCAGGCCGGCCCACTTCCCTTAGAACAGCGGCCAGGGCACCGCCGACATCTCACCACTCGGAGCCGGAAACCGCCCTGCCAAGCGTAACCGGGCGCAGCGCGCGGCGAGCGATGCGATTTCTTCGGCGCTGAGCAATTCCGCCAGGTTTCGGCCCAGCTCACCGTGGAGTCCTTCGCTGACACGATCGATGCCGTCGCGTTCCTCGGGGGTCAGAGGGTCTCCCAGCCATCCCCACAGCACCGTGCGCAGCTTGTGGTCACGGTGAAAGGTGAGCCCATGGTCCACGCCGTGCCGGTGTCCGTCCGTCATGGCAAGAATGTGGTCGCCTTTGCGGTCGGCGTTGTTGACGACCGTGTCGAACACCGCCATGCGTCTGAGCGCTGGCGAGTCTTCGTGAACGAGGGTGACCATCCGTCCGTTCTCATCTTGTCCCTCGAGAACGTGTTTCCAGCCTGTCTTCGGCACGTGGTCTGTCGCGACCAGGTTCACGGCGTTTTGGGCGGGGTCTTGCTCCTGCCAGAGCTGCACCATTCCTTCGCCCATCGGACCATCGCGCAGCCAGGTGCGCGGCACGATGTCCCAGCCGAAGGCCTGCGAGACAAGGTAGGCGGCCACCTCCCGGTGTGCCAGGGTGCCGTGGGGAAAGTCCCACAGCGGAGTTTCGCCTGCTATCGGCTTATAGACGACCACTGCGTCGCCGATGCGGCCCAGAAATGTAGCGTTTGAAGCCGTCGTGATGCGGCCGGTGAGCGTCAGCTCGGCGGTCACTAGGTCCGGCGTTGGCATCAGGCCTCGGGAAGGGTGCAGATGTGCCCGTCGGCGTCTATGGGGTAACCGCAGAGCGGGCACGTCGGACGCCCGGCGCCCACGATCTCACGGGTGCGCTTGGCGAATGCGCGGGCGGTGCCGACCGGCATTCGCACCAGCAGCATTTCGGGCTCGTTAGCGCCGTCCTCATCAAGCGATGCGTCGTTGTCATCAGCATCGACATCGGTGATGGGGTAGGCCTCTAGTACGACCTGTGCCGTGGTTGGGTCCCAACCTAGGCTCATGGCGCCGGTGCGAAACTGCTCCTGAACGGCATCGAGTTGGTCATTGTCGACAAGTTCAACGGGAGTACCCGTGGGGACGCTGAAGGGGTTGCCTTCGACGGTGATGAGCTGGTCCAGAATTTCGTCGATCTTCTCCGCGAGCAGAGCCGACTGCTGTTTCTCCATGGCAATGCTCACGATCTGCGTCCCTGCGCGCACCTGCAGGTAGAACGTTCGCGCCCCCGGAAGGCCGATGGTGCCGACGACGACCCGGTCAGGCCAGGCAAACTCGTGAACACGTGTAGGCATGTCAGTATTCTAGGCACATGAGGTTCATGGCGCCTTTTGTCCTGCACCGCCGCCCACCGGCGCATCGCCAGGATGGATGCCGTTCGACAGCCACGACAGATCACCCGCGTCGGTGTTGGTCGCGTGGACGCTGGGCCGACTAGCGCCGTAGCGCACGATCGATACGGAGCCGGGGCCCACGGTAATACGCTGGAACAGGTCAAGGTGCATGCCGAGCGCGTCGGCAAGGATTGACTTGATGATGTCCCCGTGGCTCACCGCCACCCACACCGCTCCTTGCCCGTATTCGGCTTCGAAGGCTGCATCGTGGCGTCGAATCGCTGCCACCGACCGAGCCTGCATGGCGGCCATGGATTCACCGCCGGGAAAGACGACGGCGGACGGTTGGGACTGCACAACCGGCCACAGATCCTCGGTCGCGAGATCAGTGAGCGTGCGGCCCTGCCACTGGCCGTAGTCGCACTCGGTGAGATCGAGATCAACCGGCGCGTACGGCGTGCCAGCCTGGCGATCGAGGATGAGTTGAGCGGTCTGCTGACAACGCTCAAGCGGGCTCGACACCACCGCGACCAAGGGCACGGCCGCGAGCCGGTCTCCGGTCAGAGCCGCCTGGTCGCGCCCGATCTCGTCCAGGCTGACGCCGGCGGCCCGACCGGCCAGCAGCCCAGTGACATTGGCTGTGGTACGGCCGTGCCGCACGAGAATAACTGTCGCCATCCACCCAGCCTAACCACCCGCTCCGCTTCAACGTGTAATTAAAGTCTGCCTCAATGCGTGAGCAGTCGAGCGAATTGTCGATTAGCCCCGACGGGCGACATCTTGGCTCAGAATATTGGGCCACGTTTCGACATCTCCTGGGGTGCGGGCGACCCTCAGCGTTGCTTGCGGGAGCAGTGCGGCAAGAGATTCCGCGGTTGACAGCGGGTGGCCCGGATCATCGACCCACGCCAGGATTGTCGTCGGTACGTCGATTCGCGCGACGGCCTCAGGAGCAGGCAGATCGCTGAGTGCCGCTCCTCGAAACAACGACGGCAAGAGGGCGTCGGCGACGTCGGGCACCGTCTCCGGCGCACCAATTGTGGCCGGCGGAGGTGTTGCTCCGCGCGTGGTGGCGAGGAATGCCTCGACACCAACAGATTCGATGAGCGCCGCGGCAACCCGGTAGTTTGCAGCCTGTGCAGCCCGGGTTTCCCACGCGGTGGGTGGCACCATAAGCGTGAGCCCGGTAAAGCGGGCTGGCTCGCGGGAAGCGGCGTGCAAGAGTGTGCCGGTACCCATGGAGGGACCAACCCCGTGGACACGTTCGCCTGGGAACCAGTGATCGAGCAGTCGCAGGAGGTCGTCGGCGAGGTTTTGCCACTGATATTCCTCCGGAACCTTCCGCCCCGTCGACCGGCCATGACCGCGTGCGTCGTACCGCAGCAGTCGAGTTCCACTAAGCCCTCGACCGAGGTCGAGGTTGAGCACCCGATCGTGCGCGCGGCTTGAGGTAAGGCCATGCAGTTGGACAACCGGGTGTCCACCTTCGTCGCTCAAAGCAACCGCAAGCTCGGCTCCGGGAACCTCGAAAGTGGGCATCAGGCTCCTCGTTTCGTGACTGAACGCGTCACGTCGAGTGGCCGCGTTGAACATTCAGGCTATCTGGGGCGATAGGATACTGCCATGCGGCTGACCAACGTCACGCACCTGCGCCTCCCGTTTGGACGACTTTGGGGCTACGACGTCAGTGTGTCTGCGCTCGACCGACGTCTTCCAGTGTCCTTTGACCAGCGGCTCCATGTGGGGGCAGGCGACCGCCTCGGCTCCTGGATGGCATTGTCTTTTCGGCTGCCTTCACCCACCCGTCGTGAGTCAATTGCCGATGCCTGGCTGGCTGTCATCGCCCGTCATGGCACACTGCGAACGGCATTCGTGCCCGGTGCGGATGGTGATCCGGAGCTTCACGAGATTGATATTGGTCCCGGAACCTGGGTGGAGCATCAGGTCTCTCCTGGCCAGGCCGTCAATGACGCGGTGCGGGACATTCTCGATGCCGCATGTTCGCCATACGCACAGCCCTCACACCGGCTGTGCGTATTGGAGACTGCTGCTGGACTCACCGTGGTGATTGCGGCCGACCACGCCCACGTCGATATGTGGTCGATGCTGGTGATCGCGCGGGACCTGCTGTCGGCGCTCGATGCTGGGAGGGCGGGCCGTGAACCGTTGCCCGGGGCGGCGCCCGCATTTGTTGAACACACGCAAGCGCTGCTGGATCGGAATGCGGCGCCGGACCACGTGCGTCACCGATGGGAAGACATCATCCGGGACAGCGGCGGCGTCATGCCGCAATTCCCACTGCCCTTGGGTGCGCCAGATCCGCAGCGCGAGCGTGTCGAAGTTCGCGATGTGTTCGATCTCGACGACGGTGCCGCATTTGCTGCGCAGGCCCGCAACGACGGTGTCTCGACGCTCGCACTCGCTGTTGTTGCGATGACAGCGGTGACCCGCGAGTTGGCGGGAACCCCGCTGCGAGCCGTTTTTCCAGTGCACAGCCGCTTCGACGACCGCTGGCATGACTCAGTCGGCTGGTTCATTACCAATTCGGTACTTGAGTCGGCGGTCGCCGAGCCGCGCGCTGCGGCGGCCGCAGTAAAAGAGGCTGTGCAGCTTGGCTCGTGGCCTCTCGCGGACGTACTGGCTCCATGGGGCGGCATGCCCGCAGCTCCTGGTATGTTCGCGATCTCCTGGCTGGACCTGCGCAGGCTGCCGGTGCGAATCGACTCCGTCGGACTCGACGCCCAATATGTGAGCGCGACAATCGACACCGACGGCGTCATGCTTTGGTTCATCCTGGACGAGTCCGGTCTGCACTTGAGATGCCGTTATCCCGACACCGTTGAGGCTCGATCCAACGTCGGCGGATGGCTTGATCTGCTGGTCGCTCGTTTGCAGGCAGATGCGCGATCCTCGGTTCGAGGACTGCTGCGGGTGGAGGGCCGGACCTTCAGGCTGGAACGGGCGGGTCGCGATGATGTCGAGGCCATCGCCGCGCTGCTGTCTGATGATCAGTTCGGTCCCGATCGTGAGTGCGTCGAGCTCGAACAATACGAGGCAGCCTACAACTTGGTTGTTCGCGACAATTCCAACTATCTGGGCGTTGTCCGCAATGATGCCGGGCGCATCGTCGCCACGATGCAATTGACCGTCATTCCAGGTCTTTCCCGGGGTGGTTCTTCCCGACTACAGATCGAGGGACTGCGAGTCGCGGCCGCGGAACGCTCGCATGGTTTGGGCACCGCGATGCTTGAGTGGGCACATAACTTCGGGCGTGCGCGTGGGGCGCAACTGGCACAGGTGACCACCGACGAAGCACGGGAACGGGCTCGGGCCTTCTACGCCCGACTCGGATATCGGACTGCCCACGTAGGACTGAAACGGCGCATATAGACGTCGGCATAGGCCGGGCTAGTCTGTATTCGGGTACCAGACTACGGTCGCGGGCTCGCCGTCGTCGGACTCATTAGCGGATTGATCGTCCAGGGGTTGGCCGTGTGCCAAACCAGACCATTGGTATTCTCCGCCTGGGTGAATCTCCGGGAAGTCCGATACCTCGCCCTCGCTGCGTTCTTTATCGCGGGGACCGCCCTCATACGTGAATTTCTCGCCCATACACCTCAACGTAAACCCCACGACGAGGTCTGGATACCCCTGCATCCTGCCCGCGGCCCACAGGGGTCTCTTCCCAGCGTTCCCGCCCGGAAGGTTCAGTGATGGGGCATTAACTGATAAAAGCCCCGGTTCGCCTTGAATCGGGGCTTATGTCATGTTGGCGCGAATCACGGAACCACTAGGACGTCCTTCAATGATTGCATCTCGATAACAAACTTTACCGGCGGGAAACTTTGGACCCAAAGATCCGTTCCGGGCGCTAGGCTACTGCTCATGTGAGACCAGCCACAAGCCTGCTGAGGGGGTTGTGGCAGTCTGCCGGAGTCAACAGCGCCGGCTTTTTCCACTCAAAAAATAGGAGGCGGAATGCGTTTCGGACGTACTTCCAAAGCAGTGGGTATTGCGGCAATCGCCGCGATCGCACTGAGCGCCTGTGCCGGCAATTCCGGTGGCAATACCCCATCCACCGGAGCAGCCAAGACGGGTGGCACGGCCACTGTGGTCGAGGTCAACGCTTTCAACACGTTCAACCCCAACACAGCCGACGGCAATACTGACATCAACTCCAAGGTCAGCTACGCAACGCACTCGGGCTTCTACTACATCGACAACAAGCTGAACGTCGTTCACAACGACAAGTTCGGCAAGATGGAGAAGGTCTCGGACAACCCGCTGACCGTCAAGTACACCATCAACGATGGTGTGAAGTGGTCGGACGGCACCCCGGTCTCCGCAGCTGACCTCCTCCTGCAGTGGGCGGCCTTCTCCGGTTACTACGACGACGCCGATTCCAAGGCCAAGACGGGTACGTCCTACTTCTCGTACGCTGGTGACAACACGGGCCTCAGCCTGACGGACTTCCCGGAGATCAGCAACAACAACAAGACCCTCACGCTTAAGTACTCCAAGCCGTTCGCTGACTGGGAGATCGTGCTTGGTGGCCCAGGCATTGACGTTCCTGCCCACGTCCTCGCCCAGAAGGCCGGCCTGAAGGACACCCAGGCCTTGATTGACTTCTTCAAGAGCAAGCCGCGCGGAGATTCCAAGGCACCGCTTCCCGCGGATCCGAAGCTGAAGGCAATGTCGGACATGTGGAACACAGGCTTCGATACGAAGACGCTTCCCGCAGACCCGACCCTGTTCCTCTCAAACGGTCCTTACATCGTCAAGAGCATGAACCAGGACCAGTCCCTCACTATGGTCCGCAACAAGGACTACAACTGGGGACCGACTCCAAACCTTGACGAAATCACCGTCCGGTACATCGGTTCCGCGCCGGCTCAGGTCCAGGCCCTCAAGAACGGCGAGGCGGACATCATTGCCCCGCAGGCTTCTGCGGACACTCTCGACCAGTTGAAGGCACTCTCCAGCCAGGGCGTCACCGTCGATCAAGGCAACCAGTTGGCCTTCGACCACTTGGACCTGAACTTCTCGGGTCCGCTGGCCGACCAGAACGTGCGTACCGCCTTCATGAAGACGGTGCCCCGCAAGGACATCGTCAACAAGATCATCGGCAAGCTTGATCCGAACGCGAAGCCGCTGGACTCCCAGATCTTCGTTCCCCAGCAGGCTGCCTACGCTGATTCCGCCAAGAACAATGGCTCCTCGGCCTTCCAGGACGTGGACATTGATGGTGCCAAGAAGCTCCTGAACGGTGCTACTCCGGAAATCCGCATCATGTACAACAAGGACAACCCGAACCGTGTTGACGCTTTCTCGCTGATCCGCGAATCCGCCACCAAGGCTGGCTTCAAGATCGTCGACGGCGGCTTGGGCGCCTCTGACTGGGGCAAGGCCTTGGGCAAGGGCGGCTATGACGCAACCATCTTCGGCTGGATCAACCCGGGTGTCGGAGTCTCCGGCGTTCCGCAGATCTTCAAGACCGCTGGTGGCAACAACTTCAACCAGTTCAGCAACACCGATGCGGACAAGCTGATGGAGCAGCTCGTGGTCACCACCGACCGCAGCAAGCAGGACGATCTCCAGAAGCAGATCGATAAGAAGATCTGGGACAGCTCTTACGGTGTTCCGCTCTTCCAGTCAGTGAACGTGGACGCCTACAGCGACCGCATCACCGGCGTGAAGCTCATGCCGAACCAGACTGGTGTTTGGTGGAACTTCTGGGAGTGGGCTCAGAAGTAAACCTTGCTCGCTGAGCTAAATTACCTGCCAAGGCGCCGGGACCGACGTATCATGGTCCCGGCGCTTTGGTTGGTGCACCGGCATATTGTCTGCTTCCCACAACCTCATCCAGGGAACGGGCACGATTCTGCGATGGGCGCCGGCGAACCCGGGCCTGGATTTCGAGGTTCCTCACCATGTTGACCTATATAGTCCGGCGGTTGGTTACGGCCGCATTCATTCTTCTCGGAGCATCGTTCCTGGTGTATCTCCTGACAGCGTCGTCCGGAGATCCCCTGGCAGAATACAGAGCCAGCAGCGCGCCGAACCGGCAAGCGCTGATGGATGCCCGCATCAATCTGCTTGATCTCAACACTCCGCCGCCATTGCGCTACTTCAAGTGGCTTGGTGGTGCGGCCCAATGTGTTGTGCCGTTTGGAAACGCCTGCAACCTTGGCAAGAACATCGCCGGACAGCCAATTACGGAGGCTCTCGGCTTTGCCTTGGTTCAAACCCTCACGCTCGTCACTGGCGCTACAGTCCTGGCCATCCTCATCGGCATTTCCCTCGGCATCGTTACTGCCCTCCGCCAGTACAGCGCCTTGGACTATGGCGTGACCTTCATGGCGTTCCTGTTCTTCTCGCTACCGATCTTCTGGGTGGCCGTCCTCCTCAAGGAATTCGGCGCCATCGGCTTCAACGACTTCCTTCGAAATCCGGAAATACCGCCTGCCGTGGCCTTGGGGATCGGTGCCGTTCTTGGCGTCATCGCCACCGTGGTCGTCGGCGGAGCGGCCAAACGGCGACTGATCGTCGGTGGCTCGGTCTTTGCGGCTGTCTCCCTTGTCCTTTTCTACTTCTCCCTGACGCAGTGGTTCCGCAATCCCGGTTTGGGTCCCGTCATCATCGCCATTCTTGGAGTGGGAATTGCCTTCGGAGTCACGGTATTGGTTTCGGGGCTCAAGAACCGCAAGGCTTTGCAATCGAGCCTGATCGTGGTGGGCATCGGCGTGATCGCCTACTTCGCCGTCCAACCGTTGCTCAATGACGCGACCGGGCTCATGATTTTCCTCCTTGCCATCGCCACTATCCTTGTTGGCGTGGCCATCGGGTACTTCATGGGCGGTTACGACCGCGGACAGTCAATGCGTGCCGCCGCCATCACCGCGTTCCTGGTCGGAGCACTCGTGGTCCTGGACCGCTTCATGCAGGCGTGGCCGTCGTACTTCAACAACAGCCGGGTTCGTGGGCGTCCTATCGCCACCATCGGGGCGGGAACCCCGAACATCCAGGGTGACTTCTGGATCATGTCCACCGACACGCTCACCCACCTCGTATTGCCCACGATCGCCCTGATCTTGGTCTCTCTGGCCAGCTATACGCGATTCACGCGCTCGTCGATGCTGGAAATCATGAACATGGACTACATCCGGACGGCACGGGCAAAGGGCTTGAGTGAACGGTCCGTGATCATGGGCCACGCGTTCCGAAACGCCCTGATACCCATCGCGACGATCGTCGCGTTCGACATCGGCGCATTGATCGGTGGTGCGGTCATCACGGAATCGGTGTTTTCCGTCCGTGGCATGGGCTTCCTGTTCATTGACGGATTGCAACGCTCGGATGTGAACCCGGTTATGGGCGTCTTCCTGTGCGTCGCCATCACCGCAATGGTCTTCAACCTCGTAGCGGACCTCGCGTACTCCGCTCTCGACCCGCGCGTAAGGATCAAAGCATGAGCCAGCCAACACAAGAGGAAGAAATTCTGGCACAACAGGCGCTTGCCGAAGCAGCACGCGCCGAGGCCGGTATTGAAGTTACCGGTGGCCTCAGCCAAGGCCAGATTGTCCGCAAACGGTTCTTTGGCCACACCGGTGCCTTGATCGGGCTCGCAGTGTTCGCTGCGATCTTCCTGCTCGCTTTCACTTCCGTTGGCGCTTTTGGCATACCTGGGTGGTGGAAGTACAACCACGTGGATGTTTCGCCCCTCGTCAATGATGGTGTCCCGACGTCGTCGTTGTGGCCCCTTGCCTGGGGAGAGCACCCGTTCGGCCAGGACCGGATTGGACGCGATCTGTTTGCCATGACCATGCGCGGCGCCCAACAGTCCATCACAGTCATGGTCCTGATCGGCGCCATCGCGGGTGCGGTCGGCGCAATCGTCGGCGGCCTTGCCGGCTATTTCCGCGGCTGGGTGGAAGCCGTCCTCATGCGCCTCACCGACGTCATCATCATCATCCCCGTGCTGCTCCTTGCGGCCGTGGTTGGCCAGATTGCCAACCGCAGGGATGAAGGCAGTTGGATTGCAGGCTTCGCTTCCAACAACGGCGTCGTCATTCTTGGCGTCTTCCTTGGCTTCGTCCTCTGGGTGGGCCTCGCCCGCCTGGTCCGCGGTGAGTTCCTGACCCTGCGCGAGCGGGAGTTCGTAGACGCAGCCAGGATCTCCGGAGCGTCCAACGCAAGGATCATCTTCAAACACATCCTCCCCAACGCCGTCGGCGTGCTGATCGTCAACGTGACGCTGACCATGTCCGCAGCGATCCTGTTGGAGACCGCCCTCAGCTACCTGGGCCTCGGCGTGAAGGCTCCCGATACCTCGCTCGGCCTGTTGGTTGCGCAAAACCAAGAAGCCTTCGCGACAAGGCCGTGGCTGTTCTGGTTCCCCGGCCTGTTCATCATCCTCATCTGCTTGAGCATCAACTTCATCGGCGACGGCCTGCGGGACGCCTTCGATCCGCGGCAGAAGAAGTTCAGGGCCAAGACCGCCGTCGAAACCGCGCGCCACTCCAGCACGACGGCGCCGGTTGCCGACGCCTCGAAAGGCAGCTGAGTGCTACCCGTGCGGGGAAACCTCCTAAAGGAAGACCGCCCAGTAACTGGCCGCGGCCAGGGCCACCGTGGCCGCTATCCGGAACCATCCGACGGCGACCGTCACCGAAGCGTCCTCAGCCCGGCCGGGTTCTACGCGTCCGGCTTCTACGAGGTCCTGCCAGCGGGTGCGGACGAGGACTGCTGCGGCACCGGAATCGGTGTTCTTGAGGTCTCCGGGGCGAACCGAGTTGCCGGGGCCGTAGGTGGTGCCCGGGAGTCCTTTGAGGTGCTCGGGGCGGGCATTGCGCCCGCCCCAGATTCCCGGCGCGGGAGCAGCCCACGCCGGGTACTTCTTGCCAGGCGTCACGAGGGTGAGGGCGTAGCGGGTATCAACCTGCACCAGGGCGTCCCACGGAACATCGATGGTCCGGTAGGGATTCTCCAGCGCGACGCCGGAATCCCGGACCACCACTACCGGACGCCAGAAAAGCAACCAGCCAAGGAAGGCTATGAAGAGCAGGGGAGTGGTGCCCGGAAGGGCGCGCGGCCCGGCCGCCACGAGCGTGACGACCACTCCGAAAACGGCAACTGCCCAGCAGATCCAAGCAAACATCTTGCTGGTGCGGGCCTTGAAGATTTCGACATTTCCGGCGTACGGCTTTCTGCTCATGCCCCTAATAATTCAGGATTCCGGGCTACTTCACTAATCACCCCTTGGAGGGTGGCCCGGGTGGAAGGGAAGACCCAACATGACTGACAACGCCAGCCCCGAACCGGAGGCTACCCACCTCGAGACCGAGTCGGACAAGAGCGCGCGGGGGGCCATGGTCCTGGAAGTACGCGACCTCAGCGTCGACTTCGGTGTCGACAAAAAATGGGTTCCTGCCGCCATCGGACTGAACTACGAGGTCCGGGCCGGTGAGGTCCTCGCCATCGTCGGCGAGTCTGGTTCCGGCAAGAGCGCCAGTTCCATGGCCCTGCTCGGCTTGCTCCCCAGCAACAGCCGCGTTCGGGGGAGTGTCAAGCTCTCGGGCAAGGAGTTGCTGGGTGACAAGTCTGGCAACATCCGGGAGGTCCGTGGGAAGGACGTCGCCGTGATCTTCCAGGAGCCCATGACAGCACTCAACCCGGTGTACACCGTGGGTGCGCAGATAGTGGAGACGATCCGGCTGCACAACTCGGTCTCCCCTGATGAAGCCAGGCAGCGGGCCGTGCGCATGCTCGAACTGGTGGAGCTGCCAGACCCGGAGAAGGCCTTCAAGTCCTATCCTCACCAGCTCTCCGGCGGCCAGCGGCAGCGAGCCATGATCGCGCAGTCATTGTCCTGTGATCCCAAACTCCTGATCGCAGACGAACCCACCACTGCCTTGGACGTGACTGTCCAGGCCGAAATACTAGACCTGATGCGCAACCTGCGCAACAAGCTGGACAGCGCCATCGTCCTGATCACCCACGACATGGGCGTGGTGGCCGACCTCGCCGATCGTATTGCCGTAATGCGCAAGGGCGTGATCGTGGAGAGCGGCACTGCGCAACAGATCTTCAGTAACCCGCAGCACGAATACACACAAGCTCTCCTAGCCGCTGTTCCCCACTTGGGACAAGGGGCGGACACAGCCGACGTCGACGTGACCGCAGCATTGGCTGCGGCAACCAATACGGAGCTGGAGTCCGTTGAACATGACGAGCTGCTGCGCCGGGAACGCGAGAACCAGGCTGCTTTGAAGGCAGCGGCTGACGAAGCTGCAAAGCCCAAGGGTGAGCCTGTGCTTGAGCTGATCGACGTGGCTATCGAGTACCCCAAACAGGGCCGGGTTCCCGCGTTCCGCGCCGTCGAGGGCGCCAACTTGGTGATCTATCCCGGTCAAGTGGTAGGCCTTGTTGGGGAGTCCGGCTCGGGCAAAACGACCATTGGACGCGCCGCCGTCGGGCTCTTGCCCGTAGCCGCGGGCAGCATGCATGTGGTGGGGCAGGACATTTCCGCCGCAAAGCGGAATGGAAAGCAACTGCACGAAGTGCGGCGGGACATCGGCATGGTGTTCCAGGATCCGTCGTCGTCGCTGAACCCGCGGCTGCCCATCGGCGAAAGCATCGGCGAACCGATGTTCCTCGCCCGGGTCGCGAAAGGCGTCGATCTGCAGAAACGGATTGAGACCCTCCTGGACCAGGTGGAACTGCCGCGCGGCTACCGCAACCGGTATCCGCATGAATTGTCAGGCGGCCAGAAGCAGCGCGTCGGCATTGCCCGGGCGCTGTCCCTGCAGCCCAAGCTCATGGTCGCGGATGAGCCGACGTCGGCGCTGGACGTTTCGGTACAGGCAAAGGTCCTGGAACTCTTCCAGAACCTGCAGAGGGAGCTGGGATTCGCGTGCCTGTTCGTCACGCACGACCTCGCCGTGGTGGATGTGCTCGCAGACCGGATCTGCGTGATGCAGCGGGGCCGGATCGTGGAGCAGGGCACCCGGGAGCAGATCCTTCGCAATCCGCAGGAGCCCTACACGCAGAGGCTGCTGGCCGCGGTGCCGCTTCCGGACCCTGAGAAGCAGCGCGAGCGTCGGGAACTGCGCGCCCAGCTCATGGCCGCAGGGATCGAGTAGCAACCCGGAGGCATTCCCGGCGGCACGTACCGGCGGTCGCAACCGCTAAAGAGTCCCTGTCGGCCATTGGCCGGCGGGGCTCTTTTTCGTGGTTTTCTGAGGCACTGAGTGTGTCCGTTGCACCCCTTTGGGGTGTCCGAAAAAGCCCTACATTCCGGGGGAAACTAGGGATCATGCATGTCGAGTGTAGCAAGGAAGCGCCTATTACGTGAAATGACTGCTTCATTTACTTGAAATGACTGCTTCATTACTGAAACTGTCAAGAGCACACTTCGTTGTTCATGCCAATGGGATTCCATATTTCGGACAAGGTGTGGTTAGGATTACACATCCATGTAGGCCGCGTCACAGGATAATTCTGTGTCTGGCCCCGGGGGCAGCTATGAGTTGCCCCGACCCATCCCCCTGAATCCATAGGAGGCGGAATGCGTTTTTCGCGCACTTCCAAAGCTCTTGGCTTGCTGGCTGTCGCCGCACTTGCCCTCACCGGATGCGGTAGCTCTGGCTCCGGAAGCAGTGGCCAGACCGCTGCCGGCGATCCAAACAAAATCATCACCGCATACAGCAATGAACCCCAGCACCCCCTGATCCCTTCCAACACCAACGAGGTGTACGGTGGCCGCGTTGTCGACCTCCTGTTCGAAGGCCTGACCAGCTACGACGCCAATGGCAAGTCCGTGAACGCACTCGCGGAATCCATTGACACGAGCGACGGCCAGAACTACACCATCAAGGTCAAGAAGGGCGCCAAGTTCACCAACGGCGAGGCAGTCACCGCCAAGAGCTTCGTTGATGCTTGGAACTTCGCCGCACTGAGCACCAATGCCCAGTCCAGCAGCAGCTTCTTCGAATCCATCGAAGGCTACGACGCAGTCAGCGCCGTCACGAAGACCAAGGGCGCGGACGGCAAGTCAACGTCGACTCCCGCACCGACCGCCCAGACGATGTCCGGCCTGGTGCTGAAGGACGATTCGACCATCACGGTCAAACTGGCACAGCCGGAGGCCGACTGGCCGCAGCGCCTCGGCTACTCCGCCTTCATGCCGCTTCCGGCCGACGCCCTCAAGGACCCGAAGGCCTTCGGCGAAAACCCCATCGGCAACGGCCCGTACAAGATGGCCGCCAAGGGTGCCTGGCAGCACGACAGCCAGATCGCCCTCGTCAAGAACCCTGACTACCAGGGCACTCGTATGGCCAAGAACGGCGGCGTGACCTTCAAGTTCTACACCGACCCGGCTCCGGCTTACACGGACGTCCAGGCCAACAACCTTGACGTTACCGACGTCCTGCCGACGAACGCCCTGAAGACCTACACCACGGACTTCCCGGACCACAGCCTGAACAAGGCTTTCGCGGGCAACGCAACCCTGAACATCCCGAACTACCTGCCTGAGTTCCAGGGACCCGCCGGCCAGCTTCGTCGGCAGGCCATCTCCATGGCGATCAACCGCGATGAGATCACGAAGGTCGTCTTCAACGGCACCCGTATCCCGGCGAAGGACTTCACGTCTCCGTCCATCGATGGCTACAACGCCAACGTGACCGGCTCCGACGTTCTGAAGTTCGACGCCGCGAAGGCCAAGGACCTCTGGGCAAAGGCAGACGCCATGAGCCCGTGGCCCGCCGCCAAGGTTCTCCAGCTCGCGTACAACACCGATGGTGGCAACAAGGAATGGATTGACGCCGTTGCCAACAATCTGAAGAACAACCTCGGCATCAAGGCAGAAGGCCAGCCGTTCGCCAAGTTCGCCGAGATCCTGAACCTCCGCACGGCCAAGACCCTCCCGGGCTTCACCCGCGCCGGTTGGCAGGCAGACTATCCGTCGCTGTTCAACTTCCTCGGCCCGCTGCTGAAGACCGGTGCCAGCGCCAACTACGAGGGTTACAGCAACCCCGAGTTCGACAAGCTGCTGACCGAGGGCCTGGCATCCAAGTCCACGGACGAGGCCAACAAGAAGTTCACCCAGGCACAGGAAATCCTCTTCAAGGACCTCCCGAACCTGCCCCTGTGGTACCAGGCACGCCAGGCTGTATGGAGCCAGAACGTTAGCAACGTTGACTCCGGCTGGAACGGCGTCCTGCTGTACTACAACATCACCGCAAAGTAGTCCTACCGGACTTGTTCCAAGCTCGTTAGCGTATGGGGGTCCGGCCACAAACCGGGCCCCCATGCCTTGATTCGGCACGAAAGCTGTCCCTAATGAATCCCCACATTTTCAAGAGCGCCCAGGAACCGTTGCTGTGACCCAGTACATCCTCCGGCGTTTGCTGCAGGTCATTCCCGTGTTCCTGGGAACCACCCTGCTCGTGTACTTCATGGTCTTTGCCCTCCCGGGCGACCCCATCCGCGCCCTGTTCGGCGACCGACCGCCCAGCGAGTCCGTCATTGCCGCGCTGCGCCAGCAATACAACCTCGACCAGCCGTTCTGGGTCCAGTACGGCCTGTTCCTCAAGAACCTCTTCACGTTCAACCTCGGAGTGGACTTCACCGGCCAGCCAATCGCCGCCACCCTTGGCCGCGTTTTCCCGGTCACCGCCATGCTCGCCGTCGAGGCTCTTGCCATCCAGGCTGTCTTCGGTGTGGCCTTCGGCCTGATTGCCGGCCTGCGCAAGGGGAAGATCTTCGACTCCACCGTGCTGGTCGCCTCCCTCGTGGTCATTGCCGTCCCGACGTTCGTCCTGGGCTTCGTGCTTCAGCTCGTCGTCGGCGTACAGCTCGGCTGGGCCAAGCCGACCGTTGGATCCAACGCGGACTGGGGCACCCTGATCCTTCCGGCCACGGTCCTCGGCCTCGTGTCCTTTGCCTACGTGCTGCGCCTCACCCGGGCCTCGGTCATTGAAAACATGAACGCCGACTACGTCCGCACCGCAACCGCGAAAGGCCTCTCCCGCCCCCGCGTGGTCCTGGCCCACATCCTGCGGAACTCCATGATTCCCGTGGTCACCTACCTGGGCGCGAACCTGGGTGGTTTGATGGGCGGCGCGATCGTCACCGAAGGCATTTTCAACGTGCCCGGCGTCGGCCAGAAGCTCTACCAGGCCGTGATCCGCAGCGAAGGCCCCACCGTCGTCGCCATTGTGAGCGTGCTGGTACTGGTTTTCGTTGCCGCCAACCTGTTGGTGGACCTCCTTTACGCCTGGCTTGACCCCAGGATTCGCTATGAAAAGTAGATCCGTTATGAAAAGTAACCGTGAGATCGAGCACTATGTTGCCCCTATCGACGAGACACCGCTGCTGGCGACCGATACCCTCAAGGTCGACGCAGCACCCCTGAGCCTGTGGGCGGATGCCTGGCGGAAGCTCCGCCGTCGGCCGCTCTTCATCATCTCGGCGCTCATGATTCTGCTGCTCCTCGTCGTCGCGTTCTTCCCGGGCCTGTTCACGCAGACAGCCCCGAACGACAACTGCCAGCTGGGCGACTCCCTCGCGGGCCCCTCGGCCGGCCACCCCCTGGGATTCACCTTCCAGGGCTGCGACATCTACTCCCGCGTCATCCACGGCACGCAGGCATCCTTGACTGTCGGCGTCGTCTCCGTCATCTTCGTCCTGATCATCGGAGTCACCCTCGGCGCGCTTGCAGGCTTCTTCGGCGGCTGGGTTGACACCATCATTGCCCGCATTGGCGACATCTTCTTCGCCTTGCCGTTGGTCCTTGGCGCACTGGTGGTTACCCAGCTCCCCTTCTTCCGCGAGAACAAGAGCGTCTTCACCGTGGTCATGGTCATTGTGATGCTCGGCTGGCCGCAAATGGCCCGTATCACCCGCGGTGCCGTGATCGAGGTCCGCAACGCGGATTTCGTCACTGCCGCACGCTCGCTCGGTGTCTCCAAGATCGGCACGCTGGTCCGGCACGTCGTTCCGAACGCTCTCGCGCCGATCATCGTCCTGGCCACCATGGAGCTTGGCGTCTTCATCGTGACGGAGGCAACGCTGTCCTTCCTTGGCATTGGCCTGCCCGGCAGCATCATGTCCTGGGGTAACGACATTTCCGCAGCGAAGGACACGTTGCGCACCAACCCCGAGGTGCTGATGTTCCCCGCAACCGCACTGTCCATCACGGTCCTGAGCTTCATCATGCTTGGCGACGCGCTGCGTGACGCCCTTGATCCCAAGAGCCGCAAGCGATGAAGGAGGCAATCATGACAACGTCCAACATCACCCTCGACGAAGCCGGAACCGAAGAGCGTCCGCTCCTGGAAATCCGGGACCTCGCCATCTCCTTCCAGACGGCGGGCGGCGAATTCCAGGCCGTCAAGAACGCGCACCTGACCATCATGCCCGGTGAGACTGTCGCCATTGTGGGCGAGTCCGGTTCGGGAAAGTCGACGACGGCGCTCGCCGCCATTGGTCTCCTGCCGGAGAACGGCAGGGTTTCCGGCGGGCAGATCCTGCTCGACGGCGTGGACATCTCCCATGCTCCGGAACGGCGCATGATCGAGCTGCGCGGCAACACGATCGGCATGGTTCCGCAGGATCCGATGTCCAACCTCAACCCGGTTTGGAAGATCGGCTACCAGGTCCGCGAGACATTGCGCGCCAACGGCAAGCCCAGCGGTCCTGCCGACGTCGCCCGCGTCCTGGGGGAAGCCGGATTGCCGGACGCCCGACGCCGCGCCAAGCAGTATCCGCACGAATTCTCCGGCGGCATGCGCCAGCGGGCCCTGATCGCCATCGGCCTGTCCTGCCAGCCGCGGCTCCTGATTGCGGATGAGCCGACGTCGGCCCTGGACGTCACGGTGCAGCGGCAGATCCTGGACCACCTCGAAACCATGACGGCGGAGCTCGGCACGGCAGTCTTGCTCATCACCCACGATCTTGGCCTGGCTGCCGAGCGTGCGGACAAAGTGGTGGTCATGTACCGCGGCAACGTGGTGGAGGCCGGCCCTTCGCTCGAATTGCTCCGTAACCCGCAACACCCCTACACCCAGCGGTTGGTGGCCTCGGCGCCGTCCCTTGCTTCCCGAAGGATCCAGGCCGCCAAGGCCGAAGGAATCCGGACGGAAGAACTCCTGGCGCCCACCGAAGCTGCGGTCGAAAAGGCGTTGTCGGACGACGTCCTGAAGGTCGAGAGCCTCAGCAAGGTCTTCAAGCTGCGCTCCGGAGTGGGCAAGGCAACGGACTTCAAAGCGGTGGACAACGTCTCGTTCAACGTCAAACGCGGGACGACGACGGCGATCGTGGGGGAGTCGGGTTCCGGCAAGTCCACGGTGGCCCAGATGGTCCTCAACTTGCTCGCACCGACGTCGGGGCGGATCGTGTTCGACGGCGTTGACACCTCCACCCTGAACAGCCGGGAGATCTTCAAGTTCCGGCGCCGAGTCCAGCCGATTTTCCAAGACCCGTACGGTTCGCTCGACCCGATGTACAACATCTTCAGGACCATCGAGGAACCGCTCCGGACCCACAAGATCGGTGACAAGGTCAGCCGCGAGAAGAAGGTCCGGGAACTCCTGGACCAGGTGGCGCTGCCGCAGTCCACCATACAGCGGTACCCGAACGAGCTCTCCGGCGGGCAAAGGCAGCGCGTCGCGATCGCGCGGGCCCTGGCCCTCGACCCCGAAGTGATCATCTGTGACGAGGCGGTCTCCGCCTTGGACGTTTTGGTGCAGGCGCAGGTACTGAACCTTCTTGCCGAGCTGCAGTCCAATCTCGGACTGACGTACCTCTTCATCACGCACGACCTCGCCGTCGTGCGGCAGATCGCCGACCATGTCTGCGTGATGCAGAAGGGCAAGCTCGTGGAAACGGGCAGCACTGACGACGTCTTCGATTCGCCGCAGCAGGACTACACCAAGGCGCTGCTTCACGCGATCCCGGGTGCCAGCCTGATGCTGCCGCCCGTGGTGGCCTGACGGGCCCGGCGCCCGTCGGCTGAGTGCCAGTTGGACGAGCAGAAGAGCCGGTACCACTTCCGTGGGGGGAAGTGGTCCCGGCTCTTTTGCTGTTTCCGGCTTGTCCCGGAACTCGCCGCCGATTGTGATGAAGGGCACAATTCCGCAGCCTTGGGGGTGATTTTTAGGCCAATAAATACCACAGCGTTTAGACTCTATGAAGGTGCCCTGTGTCAAAGGGTCTAATCCGTCGTGCGTTCCGGTTGGAAATGTCGCGATACAACAGCTGACTTCACCACTGAATCGAGCCATTACGCATGTCTGAAACCACCACCAACACCGCCGCGGCCACTGCATCGCGCAGTGATCTGCGCAACGTCGCGATCGTGGCCCACGTTGACCACGGCAAGACCACCCTGGTCGACGCCATGCTCAAGCAGACCAACTCCTTCGCCGAGCACAACCACCTGGAAGACCGCGTCATGGACTCCGGTGACCTGGAGCGCGAAAAGGGCATCACCATCCTCGCCAAGAACACCACGGTTGCCTACAACGGCCCGTCGTCCAATGGCGAGACCATCACCATCAACGTGATCGACACCCCCGGCCACGCCGACTTCGGTGGCGAGGTGGAGCGCGGCCTGTCCATGGTTGACGGCGTGGTCCTCCTGGTCGACGCTTCCGAAGGTCCGCTGCCGCAGACCCGCTTCGTGCTCCGCAAGGCCCTTGCCGCGCACCTGCCCGTCATCCTGCTGGTCAACAAGACCGACCGCCCCGACGCCCGCATCGACGAGGTTGTGCACGAGTCCATGGACCTGCTCCTTGGCCTGGCCTCCGACCTCGCGGACGAAGTTCCGGACCTGGACCTGGACAAGATCCTGGAAGTTCCCGTGGTCTACGCCGCAGCCAAGGTCGGCCGCGCCTCCCTGGACCAGCCGGCTGATGGCTCGGCACCGGACAACGAGGATCTCGAACCTCTCTTCAAGACGATCATCGAGCACATCCCGGCGCCGACGTACAACCCGAACGGTGTCCTGCAGGCGCACGTCACCAACCTGGACGCTTCCCCGTTCCTCGGCCGCCTCGCACTCCTGCGCATCTACAACGGCACCCTCCGCAAGGGCCAGACCGTCGCTTGGGCGCGTGCCAACGGCGAACTGAAGAACGTCAAGATCACCGAGCTCCTGGCCACCAAGGCCCTCGACCGCGTTCCGACCGACTCGGCCGGCCCGGGCGAGATCGTGGCTGTCGCCGGTATCGAGGAAATCACCATTGGTGAGACCCTGACCGACGCCGAGAACCCGCAGCCGCTGCCCCTCATTACGGTGGATGACCCCGCGATCTCCATGACCATCGGTATCAACACCTCTCCGCTGGCCGGCAAGGTCAAGGGAGCCAAGGTCACGGCCCGCCAGGTGAAAGATCGCCTGGACAAGGAACTGATCGGTAACGTCTCCATCAAGGTTCTGCCCACCGAGCGTCCCGATGCTTGGGAAGTCCAGGGCCGTGGCGAGCTTGCGCTGGCCATCCTCGTGGAGCAGATGCGACGCGAAGGCTTCGAACTGACTGTCGGCAAGCCGCAGGTTGTCACCCGGACCATCGACGGCAAGATCCACGAGCCGATGGAACACATGACCATCGACGTTCCCGAAGAGTACCTCGGTGCGGTCACGCAGCTCATGGCCGCCCGCAAGGGCCGCATGACCAACATGGCCAACCACGGTACGGGCTGGTGCCGCATGGAATTCATCGTTCCGGCACGTGGCCTCATCGGCTTCCGCACCAAGTTCCTCACGGACACCCGTGGCGCCGGCATCGCTTCCTCGATCTCCGAAGGCTACGAGCCGTGGGCCGGCCCCATCGAATACCGCACCAACGGTTCGATGGTTGCCGACCGCGCCGGCGTCGTCACCCCCTTCGCCATGATCAACCTGCAGGAACGCGGCTCCTTCTTCGTGAAGCCCACGTCCGAGGTCTACGAAGGCATGATCGTCGGCGAGAACTCCCGCGCCGACGACATGGACGTCAACATCACGAAGGAAAAGAAGCTCACCAACATGCGTGCCGCTTCCTCCGACACCTTCGAGAACCTGACGCCGCCCCGCGACCTCACCCTCGAAGAGTCCCTCGAATTCGCCCGCGAAGACGAGTGCGTTGAGGTGACCCCGGAGTCCATCCGTATCCGGAAGCTGATCCTGGACGCCAACGAGCGTGCCAAGGCCACCCGCGCCCGCGCCAAAGTCTGATCCTGCGCGGACTGCGTACTGACGCACTGAACGGACTGACGCATTGAATAAGGGAGCCACCGGAACAGCACGCGGCATTGCCGCGGCTGTTCCGGTGGCTCTTTTTGCTGCCCTTGCAGGCACCGCACTGCACCGGCAGGCGCTCCTCATTGCCGGCGTCGACCTCTATTGGGGCACCGCTGCGGCATTGCTCCTGCTCGCATCGCTCCAGCTCCTGCTGGGTGCGTGGTCGGGGTCTTTGCTCCCGACGGCGGTAGTGGGCATTGTTAGCTACGCGACCATAGGCCTGCTGTCTACGGGCGGAACGGGCAAGCAGCTGATCGTCGCGGATGTTCCCGGAAATGTGTGGGTCTACGGGAGTGCGGGCATCACGTTTGTGATGCTTTTGTGGTGCCGGCGCTACACGCATCTACCGCGCGGCTAGCTTAGTCGGCGCTCGGGTCCCGGTGGTGGGCGATCAAGAGCGAGGTGGCCTCGCCGTCGTCGTCCGCCGGAAGGCGCATGTATTCCTCGACGACTGCCCGCAGCTTGCCCATCATCTCCTGCTGCCGTGCAGCGTTGAACTTCACGCCAAGCCGCCACACATCGATATCCTCTGGTCCTTGCGGTGACTTTGCTCGGCGCCAGTGAGTTCGAGGTCGGCGCACTCAATGCCGCCGGCCTCGCGGCCTTCCTGTGGCCTGCACGGGCGGGGTCAACTTCTTCACCACGATCGCCTTCACCTTGATGCCGGTACTGGTCCTTCGTGAGCTGGAACTCGGTCCGGAGGGCATGGGCATCATTATGGCGGTCGGGGCGGTCGGCGGACTGATCGGAGCGGTTGCCGCGCCCAGCTTCGCGGCCTGGATCGGCGGGGGACCGTCATTCCTGTGGCGTCGATGATCAGCTCACTTTTCCTTCTCCTGGTTCCGGTGTGGGTGCTTGCCCCCGAACGATGGATGTCCCTGGTGATGCTCATCGTCTCCGAGTTCGGGTTCGCTTTCGGAGTCCTGGTGTACAACATCATGCAGCTGAGCATGAGGCAGCGGGTATGCCCGCCCCGGCTTCTGGGGCGCATGAATGCCTCCATTCGCTTCGTGGTGTGGGGAGTCATGCCGATCGCAGCCCTTGCCTCAGGCCTCCTGGCCGAGAACCTTGGCCTCGTCCCGACACCCTGGATCGGCCTGGGCGGAAGCATTGTTTTTGTTGCGCCTGTGCTCTTCTCTCCGCTTTGGGGAATGCGCAGGCTGCCGGACGAGGTGCATGGCGCCTGACCCTCCCTGGACATGCCCCGCCTTGGCCCGCAGCACTGGACATAATGGCAACATGCCCATTCCTTGGTCCCAACGTGGCGCATGCTCTGCGGTGACGTGGGCGCATGTCCAATGTTCGAGCGCGAGAGTGGACTGGGAGTTTTCCACATAGCCAATGTTGTCGCTTCCGCACCTCCCGCTTCGGCCGGAACGATGGGGCGCATGGTAAACATCATTGACGTCATTTCAGCGTACGACGGCGTGGCGCGGGCTAAGCATCTCGCTGCGGCCGGGGTGTCGCATTTCCAGCTGAAATCCGCGTTGGCGAGCGGGCGGGTTCTCCGCGTGGCGCGAGGGGTCTATGCGGTGCCGGGTGCCGATCCCGGCTTGCTCGCCATCCGGTCGCTTCCTGCGGAACCGGCCTGCATTTCCGCGGCCGGGCTGTCCGGGCTGTGGGTCATGGATGCCCCTCAAGTTCCCCATGTGGCGGTCCCTCACAGCCGAAAGTACGAGGGGTTTGTTTGCCATAGATCCGCGGCCCCGCCCACATTGATGGATTCAGTCGTCCAGGCCCTGCGGTGCCTGGCGGATCTGGACGGCCTGGTGATTGCCGAATCTGCCGTGGCTCTTGGCAGGTTGCCGCTCACGGCCATGAGGATGAGGCTGAGTGGGCGGAACGACGCACGGGAGCGGAGGCTCGTGTCACGGATTGTTCCCCAGTCACAGTCGATCATTGAGTGCATCGCCAGGTACCTCCTGCGGGAAGCAGGCTTCCACGTTGAATCACAAGTGAACATTCCGGGCATGGGGCATCTGGACCTGATGGTGGACGGAAGACTGGGGATTGAAACCGATGGATCAGGTTTCCACATGGACAAGCCGAGCTTCGAGGAGGACCGCCGTCGGTGGAATGTCACTACCAGGTTGGGTGTCCCTACCTTGGTTGTGAGCTATTCGGTGGTGAAGAACCGGCCTCGGGAATTTGTGGCGATGGTCCGGGACACTCTGAGGTCTCTCGACCGAGCCGCGTGACCTCCGCGTAGGCCAACATTCGCCCGTCTCCGAAGGGACATGCCCATCGCTGCTCATCAGGAACGGACATGTCCCTCGCTCGGGCCTGCGCTACCGCGGGACATACTCTGCCCTGAGAGTCAGGAATGCGCATATTGGCACTATGTCCAGTGGTTCGAGTGAGCAGGGGGCATGTCCATTGGTTCGAGCAAGGAGGGGGCATGTCCAGTGGGTGGGCGTGGGGGCGGGGGAGTGCGGGATTACTCGCGGGTTGTGCGCGTCCCTCGGCGTGGCGGCGGAGGCGGGACCTCTTTTGCCGCCACTACAAGGGCCAGCGGGATCTCGACGTCGGACTGTCGGGTACGGATGGTGCACGCACCGTCGGTGACGGAGAGCAGGTAGCCGAGGGCATCGGTGAAGCCGTTGTCCAGCCGGTATCGGACAACTACCCGTGTTCCGGATACGGTATTGAGCAGGAAATCCTGGGGCCGGGGCAGATTCACCAGTTCATAGTAAGACGCCCGGCTAGGTTGCTGAGTTCCGGCTGGTGGATAATAGGCTCAGAATTCGATGTACCGGCCACAGGGCCGGTGGTACTACCCGGAAATTGTCCGGGACAACTGTGGAGAGGCAAGGGACGTGACCTACGTAATCGCGCAGCCGTGTGTGGACGTCAAGGACAAGGCGTGTATTGAAGAATGCCCTGTTGACTGCATCTACGAAGGCGAACGTTCCCTCTATATCCACCCGGATGAGTGCGTGGACTGCGGAGCTTGCGAACCCGTGTGCCCGGTGGAAGCGATCTACTACGAGGACGATACCCCGGAGGAATGGGCCGACTACTACAAGGCCAACGTCGAGTTCTTCGATGACCTTGGCTCCCCGGGCGGAGCTGCGAAGATCGGCAACACCGGCAAGGACCACCCCTTCATCGCCGCGCTGCCTCCACAGAACCAAGACCACTGAGAACGGTTGCTTCCTTTGATTTCTGCGGCCCCCGCTTTCGGCCTCAACCTGCCCGACTACCCTTGGGAAGCTATGGCGCCGTACGTGGCCAAGGCTTCAGAGCACCCGGGCGGGGCAGTCAATCTCTCCATCGGAACCCCCGTGGATCCTACGCCGCAGCTGATCCGCGAGGCACTCGCCGGGGCAGCTGACGCCCACGGTTACCCAACGGTCCACGGCACGGAAGCTCTTCGCGAGGCCGTGTCCAACTGGTTCGCCAGCCGTCGCGGGGTCCCCGGGATCGACCCGAGGGATGTCATTCCGACCGTCGGCTCGAAGGAATTGGTGGCCTGGCTGCCGTTCCTGTTGGGACTCAGGGCAGGCGACGTCGTGGTACGCCCTACTGTGGCGTACCCGACCTACGACATCGGCGCCATGCTCGCCGGGGCCACTGCTATCGCCGCGGACAGCCTGGACGAACTGGACCCAGCCACCCGCTCCAGGGTCCGGCTCATCTGGATCAATTCCCCGGGCAACCCCACGGGCAGCGTCCGTGACGTCGAATCCCTCAGGCAGATCGTGGACCAGGCGCGCGAGATTGGCGCGGTCGTGGCGTCGGATGAATGCTATGCCGAGCTCGGCTGGGGCGAATGGGATGCCCAGCGTGGCGGCGAGGCGGTGCCGAGCGTCCTTGACCCGCGTGTCACCGGAGGGTCCACGGACGGCCTGTTGTGCGTCTACTCACTCAGCAAGCAGTCGAACCTGGCCGGCTACCGTGCCGCCTTCGTGGCCGGAGACTCGTCGATCGTGGCGAATCTGGTCAACAGCCGCAAGCACGCCGGCATGATCGTGCCCTACCCGGTCCAGGAAGCAATGCGCATCGCGCTCGGCGATGCCGGCCACGTGCTCGCCCAAAAGGATCTCTACCGCGGCCGCCGTGAACGCCTCCTGCCGGCACTGCGGAACTTCGGCCTGCAGATCCAAGAGTCCAAGGCGGGCCTGTACTTGTGGTCCACCGCAGGGGAGGCGACGTGGGACACTGTTCGGCGTTTCGCTGACCTGGGGATCGTCGTCGGGCCCGGCGTGTTCTATGGAGACGCCGGCAGTGGTTTCATCCGGGTGGCGCTCACGGGCACGGACGAACGCATCGATGCGGCCGTGGAACGCTTGAACACCGCTCGGTAACAATCCTGTGACTTGCCGCACAAGGCGCGTCATTCCGCGAGTAACCGTAGCTTGTGAATTAGTTTGTCCCGCTTACTGGCGGTAGCTTTTAACTGACTATCAATGGTGGCTTTCTCCAGGAAGGCAGTCCGGCCGATGGTGTCTGCACCTGCAGACTCCTGGCTGGAGTCACCAGATGTTGGTTGGATCAAGCTTTCGACCGAGGCCAAGAGCCTCATGAAGGGGACTCCATGACTGAGACCACCAGCGCTACCCTGCGCCATGCCGGCGGAGAGCTCGAACTCCCGCGGATCAAGGTTGTAGAAGGGAACGAAGGATACGACGTTTCCAAGCTGCTGAAGCAGACGGGCGCCGTCGCCTATGACCCCGGCTTCATGAACACCGCCGCCACCACGTCGGCAATCACCTACATCGATGGCGACGCCGGTATCCTGCGGTACCGCGGCTACCCGATCGAGCAGCTTGCCCAGCACTCAAGCTTCCTGGAAGTTTCCTACCTGCTGATCTACGGCAACCTTCCCACGCCCACCGAGCTGGACGCGTTCGACCAGCGGATCCGCCACCACACGCTGCTCCACGAAGAGCTCAAGGGCTTCTTCGGCGGCTTCCCGCGTGACGCGCACCCGATGCCGGTGCTTTCCTCGGCTGTCTCCGCGCTGTCCACGTTCTACCAGGACTCCCTGGACCCGTTCAATCCTGAGCACGTGGAAGTTTCCACGATCCGCCTTATGGCGAAGCTCCCGGTCATCGCGGCCTACGCCCACAAGAAGTCGATCGGCCAGCCCATGCTGTACCCGGACAACTCCATGAACCTCGTGGAGAACTTCCTGCGCCTGAGCTTCGGCCTGCCGGCAGAGCAGTACGAGCTGGACCCCGTCGTCGTCAAGGCGCTGGACCTCCTGCTCATCCTGCACGCCGACCACGAGCAGAACTGCTCGACGTCGACCGTCCGCCTTGTGGGGTCCTCGAACGCGAACCTGTTCGCTTCCGTTTCCGCAGGCATCAACGCCCTCTTCGGTCCCGCCCACGGTGGCGCGAACGAAGCCGTGCTGAAGATGCTGCGCCAGATCCAGGCCGACGGCATCAAGCCCGAGGAGTACATGGAGAAGGTCAAGAACAAGGAGGACGGCGTCCGCCTCATGGGCTTCGGACACCGGGTCTACAAGAACTACGACCCCCGCGCGAAGATCATCAAGGCGACGGCGCACGAGATCCTGGGCAAGCTCGGCGGCAACGACGAGCTCCTGGACATCGCGATGCGCCTCGAAGAGAAGGCCCTGGCCGATGACTACTTCATCCAGCGCAAGCTCTACCCGAACGTCGACTTCTACACCGGCCTGATCTACAAGGCCATGGGCTTCCCCGAGAAGATGTTCACCGTGCTGTTCGCCATCGGCCGGCTCCCCGGCTGGATCGCCCAGTGGCGCGAAATGATCAACGATCCCCAGACGAAGATCGGCCGTCCGCGCCAGCTCTACACAGGAGAGCCGGAGCGAGACTACCCGGCGATTTAGTCCCCACCGGCTCCCAGGCCTCGCAAGCTCGGCCCGGGTCCGTCGCCGGTGTGGGCCCTGCGAACGCGGGGTCACTTACGGTCCGTCCCAAGGGACATCGTGGGCCGTAAGTGACCCCGCGTTTGCTTTTAAGAGCTGTAGCCGAGCGGGTTGTTCTTCTGCCAGCGCCAGTGGTCTTCGCACATTTGGTCCACGGTCTTCGTGGTGGACCAGCTCAGATCCGCCATGGCGGAGGAGGCATCGGCCCAGAACGCGGGCAGGTCTCCGGCGCGGCGTCCCGTGATCTCGTACGGCAGCGGGTGGCCCACGGCCTGTTCGAAAGCGTGGAGCATCTCCAGCACGGACGTACCTTTTCCGGAGCCAAGGTTCCAGCGGTGCACGCCGGGGCGTTCGGCAACGTAGTCCAGTGCGGCGACGTGGCCATCGGCGAGGTCGACGACGTGGATGTAGTCCCGCAGGCAAGTGCCGTCCGGGGTGTCGTAGTCTCCACCGAAGACCATAAGCTTGTCGCGGCGGCCGACGGCAACCTGGGCGATGTACGGAACCAGGTTGTTCGGTATGCCTTGCGGATCCTCGCCGATCCTGCCGGAGGGGTGTGCACCCGCCGGGTTGAAGTAGCGCAACAAGGCGATGTGCCAGCGCTCGTCCGCGGCTCCGAGGTCCGTGAGGATGTCCTCGATCTGCTCCTTGGTGCGGCCGTAGGGGTTGTTCGCCCCGATCTCCATCTTCTCGATGTAGGGGATGGGGTTGTGCTCGCCGTATACCGTGGCGGAGGAACTGAAGACGATCGAGCGGACCCGGTGCTTGTCCATCGCGCGGAGCAGGTTCAACGTGCCCACGATGTTGTTGTAGTAGTAGTTCAGGGGTTCCTGCACGGATTCGCCGACCGCCTTGAGCCCGGCGAAGTGGATGACGGCGTCGATGCTGTGCTCGTCGAACACGGCCTCAAGCGCAGCCTCGTCCACCAGATCCACCTTATGGAACGCCGCCGTCTTTCCCGCCAGCTCGCCGACGCGGCGCAGGGATTCTTCGCTTGAGTTCACGAGATTGTCCACCACGACTACTTCGTGTCCGGTTTCCAATAGGGACAGGACGGTGTGCGATCCGATGTAGCCGGTGCCACCCGTGACAAGAATTCTCATGCAAGCAACGCTAGCCGAACTTTGGATGGCTCGCGCAGTGTTGCGTGCACCACAGTCCCGCGGTTCGAGTGCGCCGGACGGCACGGTTCAAGCACGTTTGTGCTAAAAAGATTTGTGCCCAAGATTGTTGATGCCGAAGCCCGGCGCCAGGAAGTAGTCGAAGCCGTCTTCAGGATCATCGCCTCGGATGGACTCGAGCGTGCCTCCTTGCGGGAGGTGGCCGACGAGGCCGGGCTTGCCGTTGGCTCGGTCCGCCACTACTTTGCCAGCAGCGATGAACTGCTGGTCCACTCCTTTGCCGTGGTCATCGACCGGATCGCCGGGCGGCTTGAGGAAGCGTTCGCCGTCGTCGAATCCTTGGATCCGGGCTCGGCGGAACACGACGCCGCCGTCTTAACCCTGCTGGGTCAATTCCTGCCGCTCGACGAGGAACTGGCCGTCGACGCCTGCGTGTGGATGGCATTCAGGCACGCGGCCCGGATCCGGCCGGTACTCGAACAAGAAGCCGCACGCAGCCACCGAGCCGTGGCCGCCGTCGTTGGCCGCTTGGTGATGCGGCTGATGCCCGACGGCGGATCCGGCCAGGAGCGTCTGGTGACCGAAGCCGAGCGCCTCCTGGCGACCCTCGACGGACTGTGCATGCATGCCCTGCTGCAGCCTGAGTGGATGACGGCCGAGGTCTGCCGCGACGTTCTGACCGCGCATCTGGACACTCTTGTTGCACTCCCGTCCAACCGTTAACGTCAAGGCTCATCGGGAATAGACTGGAACCCTGAGTGGGCACCTGCCAAGGGAGGCAATCGGATGCATGACACAGGCGGTCAGGGGTGGCGGATCACAATGGACACCTCCGGACCGATGCTCATTGCCTTGTATCTGAGAGACGTTGCTGGATTGGACGGAGCCGGTACGCCGACGTTGTCCCACGCCACACCCAAAGTCAGACATGCGGACCACACGCACCTCACCGCCGAGGTGGGCGGGGTGCCGGCCCTCAAGACAGAGTGGGAGGCCTGGTGGGAGCAGCTGCTGAGGGCATATCCGGATGCCGCTCCGGAGCTTTCACCCCCGGGATTCAATGCCTTCGGCAATTCGCCTGCCCTCCGGCGGGTATTGCAGGCACACTTCGGGGCCGCCCTGACGTGGGCCCGTGAACGCCTTGAAGAGTACGAAAAACTGGAGGCCGAACGCGAAGCGAGCGGCGCCACGTTGCTTCTGGGAGACATGGTGGAGGACCGGCTACTGGAAGTCGGACGGAGCTCCCGGGACTTTGAGCTGACCATCATCGAACTACCCCTCAACGAACCAAGGGCCTGGTACCTTGAGCCGGACAAGATGATCATGAGCCACAGGCTCTTGTCCGAGCCGGAGATATTCCGCAGCTACGTCCAGCCGGTGGTCGAACTACTGGTCTGAGGCGCGCGGCCTGGGACCCCAGCCAGGCATTACGTCTTCGGAGCCGAAACCGTGATGGTCACGGACCCCGATGCTGCCGCTGAATCCTGCCAGCCCTTGTGGTCCTGCCGGTTCCAGGTGGCGCCGGTCACGTCAACCTGCGTCACCGAAAGGTCCTTCGCGTTCGCCACTGCCCACTGCGCCACAGCCCACGCCTGCGCACCGGTAATGTTCAACTGGACCGTGCGGCCCTGTGCCGCGGCGGGCAGGGAGCCGAACGCCGTCGTCATGGCCGTCACAACGGCGCTCGGATCGCCGGCAGTGTCCGCGGCGCGGAGCGTGCAGTCCAGGGCCCTTTCGGAATGTCCCGTCAGCGCCGACGCATACGCCCGGCCCATTGGTTCCTGCTGCGCGTATGCCTGGGGGTATGCGGAATGCTGGACCGCTTGCGCCGCATCAGTGATCGCCATGGTTTCGTAGCCGGGCACTTTCAGCAAGTGGTCGTAGAAGGCGTTTGTCGCGTAGACGGGATCCATGACCTCGGCCTCGGTGCCCCACCCCTGGGAGGGGCGCTGCTGGAACAGTCCCCTCGAATCGGGGCCCACCTCGTCGCCGTGGCCGATGTTGCGAAGCTTGGATTCCTGCATGGCGGTGGCCACAGCGATCGTGGCCGCGCGCGGAGGCAGGCCCCGCTGCACGGCAATGGCGGTGATGAGGGCGGCGTTCGCGGCTTGGTCCGTCGCCAGCTCGTATGAGTCCGAGCCGACGACGGCGACGCAGCGCTCCGTAACCAAGGTTTCGGAGCGCTGCAGTACAGTCACCACGGCGTAGATGGCACCAGCCACCAAGGCGAGAGCCAGCAACAAGATGATGGTGCGTCGGAGACGGCGCATCCAGGTATCAGCTAGTTGGCGTGGAGGGCTTCGTTGAGTTCCACCGTCTGGCCCTTGCGGGGGAGGACCTCGACTTCACCAGTGGTCGAGTTGCGTCGGAACAGCAGGTTCGGCACGCCGGAGAGCTCAACGGCCTTGATGATGCTGCTGGTGTCCTCGCCGTTGGCGTCCTTCGGGCCTGGGATGCGCACGCGGGTTCCAGCGGTGACGTAGAGGCCTGCTTCAACCACGGAGTCATCGCCGATGCTGATTCCCACGCCGGAGTTGGCGCCGAGGAGCACGCGCTCACCCAGGGCGATCTTTTCCTTGCCTCCACCGGAGAGGGTTCCCATGATGGAGGCGCCGCCACCGACGTCGGTGCCGTCACCGGCAACAACGCCTGCCGAAATGCGGCCTTCCACCATGGACGTGCCGAGCGTTCCGGCGTTGAAGTTCACGAAGCCCTCGTGCATGACCGTGGTGCCTTCGGAGAGGTAGGCGCCCAGGCGGACCCGGTCGGCGTCGGCGATCCTGACGCCGGTGGGAATGACGTAGTCCACCATGCGGGGGAACTTGTCCACTCCGTAGACCGTGACGGCACCGCGCTTGCGCAGGCGGGCACGGGTCAATTCGAAGCCGTTCACGGCGGCGGGACCGAAGTTCGTCCACACAACGTTGGGGAGCTTGCCGAAGATGCCATCCAGGTTGATGCTGTTGGGCTTGACCAAGCGGTGCGAAAGCAAGTGGAGGCGCAGGTAGGCGTCAACAGTGTCCGCGGGGGCCTCGTCGAGGTTGATCTGGGCGAAGACCACCTTCTGTTCGGTCCCGCGGTCGGCGTCGTGGCTATCGGCTGCGAGTGCGGTCAGCGACCCGTCGGCGTGCTCCACGGCACGCAGGGATTCGGCCGCTTCGCCCAGTGCCGGCGCCGGAAACCATACGTCCAGCACTGTCGCTTCTCCGGCGTCGGAGGTGGCGATGGTTGCCAGGCCAAAGCCATAGGCGGAGCGATCGTTGTCAGAAGCGCTATCGAGAGCGGCAGAGGCAGCGGTTTCAGTCATGGCGCAAGTCTATCGAGAGCCACTGCTTCCCTTGAAACCGTGTGTGTACCGAAGGGGTCGCAATTGGCTCGGGATACAGTGGAGAGGTGACCGTTGAAACTACTCCAATCCTTCTTGACATCAGGCAAGACGTTGCGCTGCTGACCGCCGCGCTGATGGACATCAACAGCGTGTCCGGCAACGAAGCCGCGCTTGCAGACGCCGTTGAATCCGCCCTCCGCACGATCGCGGGCCTGCAGCTTGTGCGGGACGGCGACGCCATCATTGCCCGCACCGAGCTGGGACGCCCGGAGCGGGTGATCCTGGCCGGCCACCTCGATACCGTGCCGTTGCCCACTGTGAAGGGCTCACTCGGCACCGTGCCCTCCACATGGGAGTCCGGCGTCCCGGGTAGCGGAATCCTGTTTGGACGCGGAGCCACTGATATGAAGGGTGGAGTCGCGGTGCAGCTCGCGCTCGCCGCGACAATGTTCGACGGCGGCGCCGAGCCGGGCAAGGACGTCACCTTCGTCTTCTACGACCATGAGGAAGTTGAAGCGGTCAAGAGCGGCCTCGGCCGATTGGTCCGGAACCACGGCCATCTCCTGGAGGGGGACTTCGCGATCCTGCTCGAACCCACCGACGGCACGGTGGAGGGCGGTTGCAACGGCACCAGCCGCTTCGAAGCCACCACGGTCGGGGAAGCGGCGCATTCCGCCCGGGCCTGGATGGGCAGCAACGCCATCCACGCTGCCGCACCCATCCTGAGCCGCTTGGCAGACTACGAACCGCGCACAGTCAACGTGGACGGGCTGGACTACCGGGAAAGCCTCAATGCCGTGAAGATCAACGGCGGCACCGCGGGCAACGTGATCCCGGATCGCTGCGTCGTGGAAATCAACTACCGCTTCGCGCCGGACAAGACCCCGGACCAGGCCGAAGCCCATGTCCGCGAACTCCTGGAGGGCTTCGACGTCGTCCGCACCGATGCCGCTGCCGGAGCGCGGCCCGGCCTCAACCACCCGGCCGCCGCGTCCTTCGTTGCCGCCGTCGGTGCGGAACCCAAGCCCAAATACGGTTGGACCGACGTCGCGCGCTTCAGCGAGCTGGGAGTCCCCGCGGTCAACTTCGGGCCGGGCGATCCGCTTCTAGCGCACAAAGACAACGAACACGTCGACGCCGACGCCATCCGTGAGTGCCTCCGCGCGCTGCGGTCGTGGCTGGCTGACTAGGCGGAGTGACCTTATTTTTGCTTGAGATCGTGGGTGTGGCCCGTGGGCTTGGTTCCGGAACCAAGCCCACGGGCCACGCCCACGTTTCCGGCGTTCTTGGGCTTAGCCCTCGATCGCCACAATTTCCGACTTGGCCACCTTCACCACTTTGACGTTGCGGCGCATCCGGCTTTCAAGCCACTTGGCGATTCCAGCCAGGATCAGGCACATTCCGACGTACAGGACACCGGCGATGATCGCGGAAGGAATGATGGGCGAACCGTACTGGGCCTGGCTTCCGAAGAACTTCGCCTGGAACAGGATCTCGTTGTAGGTCACGATGAAACCCAATGCGGTGTCCTTGAGGATGACCACGAGCTGGGAGATGATCACCGGGAGCATTGAGCGGACCGCCTGCGGAAGCAGGATGTTCGTCATGACCGCGCTCTTCGGCAATCCGATGGCATAGCCTGCCTCGCTCTGGCCGCGGGGGAGCGATTCGATGCCGGCACGGAAGACTTCCGCGAGCACTGATCCGTTGTAGAGCACCAGGCCTGCAACGACCGCCGTGAACGGCGTGATCCCCTGGACACCGAGCGGAGGAAGCCCGTAGTAGAAGATCATCATGAGGATCAGCAGAGGAATGGCACGGAAGAGTTCCGTGAACCCATAGCAGGGCAAGCTGATCCACTTACGGTCGGAGAGCCTGCCGAAGGCCAGGAAGACACCCAGCACCAAGCTGAACACGGCTGCCGTGGCAAACGCCGAAAGCGTGGCACCCACCGATTGGATAATGGTCTGCTGGACCAGCGGGAACGTGAACAAGTGCCACTTCTTCTCATCGAACTGCCCGCTTTGGGCGAAGCGAAGGACGATGAATCCGACGATAGCGATAATGACCAAAGCGGTCACGACGCCGAGAAGTCGGTAGCGTGCGCGGGCCTTGGGGCCCGGAGCGTCAAAAAGGACCGAGCTCATCGGGCCACCTTCCATTTCTTTTCAAGCTTCCGCTGGACGAAGGAAAGAATGAAAACGAGCAGAACGAAGATCAGTGCGACCCAGAGCAGCCCGGCCATGGCAGGCTCACCGCGCTCGGAAAGATTCGACCGGATAGCTCCCGCTTCGGCGACCGAGAAGCCCGCGGCCACGGTGGTGTTCTTGAGCAATGCAATGAACACGCTGAACATGGGCGGGATGACGGCGCGGAAAGCCTGGGGGAGGATCACCAGCGTCAGGGTTTGCGTAAACGGCAGGCCGATGGCCCGCGCGGCCTCGGCCTGACCGACAGGCACCGTGTTGATGCCGGAGCGCACGGCTTCCGCCACATAAGTAGCGGTGTACAGGCTGAGGCCGACGGTTGCAGCGGTCATGAAATCAATTTCCACGAGGCCGAGCTTCGGGTAGCCCAAGGCAAAAAAGAACAGGACCAACGTCAATGGGGTGTTGCGCACAACGTTGATATACAACGTGGCCGCGGCGCGCATCGCAGGGATCGGAGAAACACGCAGTGTCGCCACGATGGTGCCCAGGATCAGCGCAAAGATTCCGGCAACGATGAAGAGTATGAGGGTGTTCCGGAACCCTGTGATGAACAGGTCCGAATTATTCAACAGCGTATTCACAGAATGGTCGCTTTCAGCCGATATTCGAGGGGGCGGCCAATGGCCGCCCCCTCAACATGGGTTTAGTAGTTGTCCACTGCGGGCTGGGTGACCTTGGTGCCGGACTGTCCCAGCGTGGAGTCGTAGATCTTCTGCCACACGGAGCCGCCATCCGTGAAGATCTTGTTCACGAACTTGCGGAAGGCGGTGTCGCCCTTCTTCAAGCCCACACCATACTTCTCAACGGTGAACGGCTGGCCGACGACCTTGAGGTTATCGGTGTCCTGGGAGGCATAGCCGATCAGGATTGCCTGGTCAGTAGTCACAGCATCGACCTGCCCACTCTTGAGGGCCTCGACACACTGCGAGTAGGTGTCGAACTCGGTGGTCTTCGTGCCGGGGAAGTTTGCCTTGATGTTCTGGATGGGAGTTGAGCCCGTGGCTGAACAGACGTTCTTCCCGGACAGGTCCTTCTCGCTGTTGATCGTGGTGTTCCCCTTCTTGACCAGCAGGCCTTGACCTGTCACGAAGTAGGGACCGGCGAAATCAATCAGCTGCTTGCGCTTGTCAGTAATGGAGTATGTGCCGACGTAGTAGTCGATGTCGCCGTTCGTGATGGCGGACTCGCGGTTGACCGAAGGAATCGGCTTGTACTCGATCTTGTCCTTCGAGAAACCGAGCGATGCCGCAATCCACTGTGCAACCTGGATGTCAAAACCGCTGTACTCGCCGGTCGCGGCGTCCTTGAAGCCCAGGCCAGGCTGGTCTTGTTTGACGCCGATCCTGATTTTTCCGTTCGATTTGATCGTGTCGAACGTGGGGCTGCCCGTAATGGACACGTTCTGGGCCACCGTGAACGGCGCGGACTCGCTGCTTGGCGCAGTGGTGGAACCCCCGCCGCCACCGCATGCGCTCAGGGAAAGGGCGAGCGCCGCGCTTGCAGCGACCAGGAGGGATTTCCTCCGGGTGATAAAAGCCTTCATGATATTCCTTTCATTGTGCGGCCGCCCCCGCGGCCTGGGTGCGGTGAGTGTCAGTGAGTCAGGAGTTTGGAGAGGAAATCCTTTGCGCGGTTGCTCTGGGGATTAGTGAAGAATTCCTCTGGCTTGGCGTCTTCCACAATCTGGCCGTCGGCCATGAAGACAACGCGGTCAGCAGCTTTGCGCGCAAAGCCCATCTCGTGGGTGACCACGATCATGGTCATGCCTTCCTTGGCCAGCTGGACCATGACATCCAGGACCTCGTTGATCATTTCCGGATCAAGTGCCGAGGTCGGCTCGTCGAACAGCATGACCTTCGGCTTCATGGCGAGCGCCCGGGCAATTGCCACGCGCTGTTGTTGGCCACCGGACAGCTGTGCAGGCATCTTGGGTGCCTGTTGCCCGACGCCAACCCGCTCCAACAACGCCATGGCGTCCTTGTCCGCGGTTGCTTTGTCCAGTTTCTTGACCTTGATCGGTCCCAGAGTGACGTTCTCGAGAATCGTCTTGTGGGCGAACAGGTTGAAGGACTGGAAGACCATCCCGACGTCGGCCCGGAGGAGGGCAAGTTCCTTGCCTTCCTCGGGCAGCTTGTTGCCATCGATCGAAATCTCGCCTGTATCGATGGTCTCCAAGCGGTTGATGGCCCGGCACAGCGTGGACTTGCCCGAGCCCGACGGCCCGATGACAACCACAACCTCACCCTTTTTCACCTGGAGATTGATGTCCTTCAGGACATGCAGTTGACCATAGTGCTTGTTGACGCCATTCAGGGAGACGAGGGCATCGCTGGCGGCTTGAATAGTCATGGGACGAATCTAGCGAAGAAATGATTCGAGATGAGCCAGCTCACAGCAAGTTCCGCAGATCGTGATTCAACAGATACCTGTTTTGCAGCTATCTGACAGCGAATGGTGGGCCGGACCCTCAAGACTGCAAACAACAGGGCCACGCCGGAACGGCAGCAGCCGCCATCCGCGCTAGCCTAGGTCAATGAGTACCAGCCAGCCCCAAGTTCCTAGTCCAGACGCCAATGGCAAGGCGATGAGCAACGGATCGGCAGCGCCGGCTCCGGCCGTAGCCGCAGAGCCGCCAGCCAAGCACAAAGGACCGTTGGAGCTTCGGCGTAAACAGGCCTCCATGCCGATGTCGGACCAGCGACTCCTGGACACCAGGGGAGCCGACCACTTCATTCACACGGACCCGTGGCGGGTCCTGCGGATCCAGAGCGAATTCGTTGAAGGATTCGGCGCGCTCGCTGAGCTCGGCCCCGCTGTCAGTGTCTTTGGCTCCGCCCGCACCAAGCCGGGCACCGGCTACTACGATATGGGCGTGCAGGTCGGCCGCCACCTCGCGGAAGCCGGCGTCGCCGTCATCACCGGGGGTGGACCGGGATCCATGGAAGCCGCCAACAGGGGAGCGGTTGAAGGCAACGGCGTTTCTGTTGGACTGGGCATCGAACTGCCCTTCGAGCAGGGCCTCAACCGCTGGGTGGACCTTGGCATCAACTTCAGGTACTTCTTCGCCCGCAAGACCATGTTCGTCAAGTACGCGCAAGGGTTCATTGTCCTGCCGGGCGGCCTGGGAACCCTGGACGAACTGTTTGAAGCCATGGTCCTGGTGCAGACCCGCAAGGTGACATCGTTCCCGATCGTCCTTCTGGGCGTCGACTTCTGGAGCCCGATGATCGAATGGATCAAGGGGACCCTGGTGGCCGAAGGCATGGTCTCCGCAAAGGACCTGGACCTCATCCAGCTTGTGGACGATCCTGCGGACGCCGTTCACCGTGTCCTGCACGGAATCCCGCGGCCACCCTCGACCAACGGCGACCAGCGCCCGGAGTAGCCTTGCCGGCACCGAGCTCTCAGCTGAGTCTGGCACGATGGTTGTTGTGAGCTTTTTTCTGGTCTTTCTCGCGATTGTCATCATCGGTGCCGTGTTGTTCCTCGGTACCGGAATGGCGAGATCCAGCCGCGACTCCGGCGCCGGTTTGGATGAACCCGTTCCGAACCTGCCGCCGGTTCTGCTACCGGCCGGTGCCAAGGCGTCCGACGTCGACCGCGTGCGCTTTGCCCTTGGCCTGCGCGGCTACCGGATGGACCAAGTGGATGAGGTGCTCGATGAGCTGAGGGATCAGCTGACCTCCCAGGAGAGGGAAATCGAACGGCTGAAACTGGCCCTAGAAGCAGCCGGGAACCAGGAAGAACCAAAAGAGTGACCCCGTCAGTCGAATCGCGGTCCCCGACGGGATCCCTGGCCCGAAGACTGCGCCGCGTCGGAGCCCACGCCGCGAGCTGGCCGTGGTGGGTCCAGGTGGCTCTCGTCTACATCGCTTCGAGACTTGTCAGTGCTTGTATCTTCATGGCTGCAGCATTGCAGCAAGGCGTCAATCCGTGGTTTCCGCCAGCACCGGACTACTGGAACTTCATCACGATCTGGGACGGGCGCTGGTACGCCGAAGCAGCAAACAACGGCTATCCGTCTGTTTTGCCGGTTGATGCGAACGGTGGTGTCGCCGAGAATTCCTGGGCGTTCTATCCGCTGTTCCCCTTCCTTGCCAGGGCCCTCGGTGCGCTCACTGGACTGGCGGCTCTGCCGGCCCTGACTGTCATTGCCGTGGTGGCCGGGCTCGGGGCGGCCATGGTGGCCTACAAGCTGTTCCGGGAATTCGCCGGGCGAACCACGGCGCTGTGGGCACTGACCTTCTTCTCGATGTTCCCGGTCTCAGCCATCCTGCAGGTCCCCTATGCGGAATCCCTCAATACCTTGCTGCTGGCGGGTTCGCTTCTGCTTGTGGTGCGACGCAAGTATCTTGGCGCGATGCCCGTCGTCGTGCTCATGTGCCTATCGCGGCCCACAGGCGTGCCCTTCGCGGCCATGGCAGGGCTGCTCCTGCTCCGCCACCTGTGGAAGAGGTTCGGGCGCCGCTCAGGGCCAGACGCCGTGCCGACAGACGCCGTGCCGACGCTCCGGGACCTTGGATCGCTGGCCGCGCTTGTGGTGGTCAGCGTGGCGGGCGCTCTCGCCTGGCCGGCCATTGCCTGGGCGGTCACGGGGGATCCGTCGGCCTACACCAAGACAGAGACTGTTTGGCGCGGGGCCGACCTCGTTCCGTTCAAGCCATGGTTCGAGACTGGTCAAATGCTCTTCGGACCAGTACTCGGCATTCTGGCGCCGTTTGTCTTCGTGGCGCTCTTTGTCCTGCTGATGTTGAGCAAACCAGTCCGGGCCCTGGGCATCGAACTGAGGCTGTGGTGCACGTGCTACATGGGCTACCTTCTGGTCTTCCTGCACCCCCAGACGAGCACATTCCGGATGCTCTTGCCCTTATTCCCCTTGGCGCTCAGCGCCGCCTGGTTGTCCCGCTCGAAGGCCTACCGCGGCACCGTGGTGGTCATGTTCTTCCTCCTCCAGATCGTATGGATCGTCTGGCTGTGGGCGTGGGCGCAGTTGCCGGGCGGCGGCGACTACCCGCCGTGATGCCGCACGTCCTTTCACCTGTTCAAGCGTGATCGCGGCCCGCCGGGAAAAGTCCATCAATTAGCTACGGGCGGGTAATTACGAGATAATGGACACAAGCAAGGACAAAAGCACTTTCGGGTGCTCGGCGACGACGACTGAACTGCCATGACTGTCGACGCCGTATATTCCACGCGGAGCCAGCCCGGCCGGGTTGGCGGGATTTGGGACAACTGGAGGGGATTTTCCTAATGGCGGCTATGAAACCACGTACTGGCGACGGCCCTATGGAAGTAACCAAAGAGGGCCGCAGCCTGATCATGCGTGTGCCGCTCGAAGGCGGAGGACGGCTGGTGGTCGAGCTCAACGCAGCAGAGGCGGCGAACCTCAAGGAATGCCTCGTAGGCGTTACCGAATAGATTCACTGGGCAGGGCCCGGCAGAAGAGCCGGCGCCCTGCTTTCATGTTTAAGCCTGAAAGCGAAGGCTGGCCGGTTACTTCTTGACCGCTACCAGCAAGCCGTCACCGGTGGGAAGCATCGCCGAAGAGAGCCGCTCGTCGTCGCGGATGGCCTTGCCGATCTGGCGCAACACCACGGTGGTGCTGTCCCTGGCAGCCGGGTTGGAAACTTTGTCCTTGTCGAGGGCGTCATTGATGACGAGTGTTCCGCCCGACTTGAGCAGCCGGATGGCTTGCTGAACGTAACCGGGAAAGTTGGGTTTGTCGGCGTCGATGAACACGAGGTCGTAAGCGGAGTCGGTGAGTCGCGGCAAGACGTCGGCTGCACGGCCGGAGATGGTCCGGGTCCGGTTCGCCGGACTGCCGGATTCCAGGAAGGCCTCGCGGGCGGCCTTGAGGTGCTCGACGTCGACGTCGATAGTGGTCAGGACAGCCTGCGGGCTGAGGCCGCGCAGCAGGCACACGCCTGAGACGCCTGCCCCGGATCCGACCTCTACGACCGTCTGGGCCTTCGACGCCGCGGCCAGGACTGTCAGGACGGCGCCAACGCCGGGGCTCACAGGAGTAACGCCCAGCTCGAAGGAGCGTTCACGGGCGCGAAGCAACACGTCGTCCTCGGCAGGCAGATCTTCTGCATAGGACCAGCTGGTTGACTTGTCGGCACTCATGGGGGTTCGCTTTCCAGGCAGAGGGGTATTGCTTCCAGACTACTGGCTACGGGCCGCCCGGCCCGGACGCCTGCGGCCCGCAATTCTGTGTCTTCCCGCGTGTCCTCCGGACGATGTTCGCTCTGCGGGAAAAGCCTGCCTGTGATCAGCAAAATCTCAGGCAAGACTGGGATGATGTATATCCAGCCATCCAAGCGAGGGCCGGCAACGAACTCCTGAGTGACCGGCAGGATGACAAACAGTTTGAGGGGAGCGGACGATGCGGGCATCAAGTGCTGCGCCAGTCCAGACAACGGCAGCAGTCCTGGGTTCCACCGACACGGCCCCTCCGGCCGAAGAATGGGTCAGGCCAAGCTGGGAGGAAGTGGTGGAGAATCACTCCGCCAAGGTCTTCCGCCTTGCCTACCGACTCACTGGAAACAAGTTCGACGCCGAGGACCTCACCCAGGAAGTCTTCGTCAGGGTCTTCCGTTCGCTCGAGAATTTCAAGCCAGGCACACTCGACGGCTGGCTGCACCGCATCACCACCAACCTCTTCCTTGACCAGGCCCGTCGGAAGAGCCGCATACGTTTCGATGCCTTGGCCGAAGACGCCGAATCCCGGCTGCCCGGGCATGAACCCGGTCCCGAGCAGAGCTTCGAGCTGAACAACCTCGACCTCGACGTCCAGCGGGCCCTGGAAGAACTCCCCCCGGACTTTCGCGCCGCCGTCGTGCTTTGCGATCTTGAAGGCCTTTCCTACGACGAAGTTGCCGAAGCACTTGACGTGAAACTGGGGACCGTCAGGTCCCGCATCCACCGCGGACGGACAATGCTCCGTGAAAAGCTGGCGCACCGGGATCCGCGTCCAGTCCAAGCCCGCAAACCGCGGCTCAAGATGCCGCGCATCGCCGGTCTCCTTTAGTCGCCGATGGGTTTGCTCAAAGGACGACGCGGTGGTTTAACTCGGGGAAATATCCGGCACAGCCGCGCCCCGGGCCACCTGCAGGAGTGCTCTGATTGCCACGCCGCGGTACTGCGGGAACGCCAATACCTGGAACGGCTTCGCCGTGCCGCTGTCCCCGAGGCCAGCCAGGATTTCACCAACAGGCTGATTGAACACACCCAGCGGTTGGCGCAATCCGATTTTCCGGAGCGCCCTGCTCCCCAGCGAAGCGTCTGGCACGGTATCCGGCTTGCCAGCGCCGCGGCCGGCGGACTCGCCGTGAGTGCCGGAATCCTGGCGGTTGCAGCCTACGCCCTCGGCGGTGAAGTTGCGCCGCAGGCGTCCAACCGCGGAGAGCAGGAAGTCCGGACCCTGGTCAGTTCAACCGTGCCCGGAAACGCCGGAGAGCAACTCCCTGTGACAGGTGCGCAGTTGAGTCTGCCCGCCAGCGTAGCCGGGACGGTCAGCCTGAGCGAGGAGCAGTTGTCCGAACTGCGGAGGGACGGCTGGGCATGTCCCGAAATGGCAAGCATGGGGTATCACGTGGTTTCCGCCCGGGCCTTGATGCAGGACGGGCACCCCGCCGTTGAGCTGCATCTGAGCGACGGTGACCACCACGCCACCTTGGTGGAGCAGCATTTGGAGGGCAGCGGCGCTTCGGGGACCCAACTGTCCATCACCCAGGGGGCCCCGTGGCAGGCCGTCTACTCCTCGCCGGTGGCCGTGCTGCGTTATTCGTCCGACATGCCTCCCAATCAGGCTGCGGGAGCCGTTCCTGAGCTCGTGAATGCGGGCGATTCTCTGGTGGTTGCCCGGCCCGCCGAAAACAGTGCAGAGACCTGGAATGAACGGCTGCAACGGGGACTCCATGCCCTGGCCGGCCTCGCGGGTTTCTGAGCGGACCAACGGACAAGGTAATCTTCGATACGTGTTTGGAATCAATGGCTCGGAGTTTCTCATCCTGCTGATCATCGGCGTTATCGTGATCGGTCCCAGCCGTTTGCCTGAATACACGCGGAAGTTGACGAATCTGGTCAAGGAACTGCGACGCATGGCGTCCGGTGCCCGTGAGCAGATCAAGGAAGAAGTCGGCATCGATATCGATGAAGTCGACTGGAAGAAGTATGACCCGCGCCAGTACGATCCGCGCCGGATCATCAAGGAAGCACTGCTCGACGACGACACGAAGCCTGTCAGTGACGGTGCGCCTGTCGCTGTTGCAGCCGTGGACACCCCGACGAAAGCTCCCGAGCGGGTTGTTGAACGGCTTTCCGTCGGTGAAAAGGCGCCCTTCGACGCTGAGGCCACCTAAAGCTATTTTGGCTGGATCCCGAGGGACATTCCGGCCAGGCCGCGCGGCTTGGCGTTGAGCTTGCCCGCAATGCCCTGAAGGGCCTGTGCCGCGGCCGTCTCGGGAGCCGACAACACCACCGGGCGGCCCGCGTCGCCGCCTTCGCGCAGACGGATGTCCAGGGGGATCTGTCCCAACAGCGGCACATCGGTCCCGACGGCGGCGCTCAACCGCTCAGCCAGCACAAGCCCGCCGCCGCTTCCGAACAATTCCATCCTGCCGCCGTCGGGCATCTCCAGGAAGGACATGTTCTCCACGACTCCCGCAAGCTTCTGGCCCGTCTGCGTTGCGATGGTTCCGGCCCTCTCGGCAACATCCGCTGCTGCGGCCTGCGGGGTGGTCACCACGAGGATTTCAGCCTTGGGAAGCAACTGCGCCACCGAGATGGCGATGTCGCCCGTTCCTGGCGGAAGATCCAGGAACAGGGCATCCAGATCGCCGAAATAGACATCCGTGAGGAATTGCTCCAATGCACGGTGGAGCATGGGCCCCCGCCAGGCCACAGCCTTGTTTCCGGAAACAAACATGCCAATGGAGATCACCTTCACGCCGAAGGCCACGGGCGGGAGGATCATGTCGTCCACCCGTGTGGGCTGCTGCGTGATTCCCATGAGTGCCGGGACCGAGAAACCATGGACATCGGCGTCGACGATTCCCACGCGCAGCCCCTGTGCCGCAAGGGCGCACGCAAGGTTGACCGTCACCGAGGACTTTCCCACACCGCCCTTGCCGCTGGCCACAGCGAAGACTTTCGTCAGGGAGCCCGGCTCGTTGAAGGGGATTCCGCGTTGTCCGCCTGCGCCTCGCAACTGTTCCTTGAGGGCGTCGCGTTGCGGCTGCGTCATGACCTTGAGCTCGACCTCGACGCCCGTCACACCCGGAACCCGCGTCAGGGCAGCGGTGGCGTCGGCCGTGATGGTTTCACGCAGGGGGCAACCCGCGATGGTCAGGAGCACCGCAACCCGGACGGTTCCGTCCGCGCTGGCCTCTACCGAATCCAGCATCCCCAACTCAGTGATGGGACGGCGGAGTTCGGGATCGATGACGGTTGCCAAGGCAGCGTTGAGAGCCTCGACGGATGGTGTGCTCATGGGGTGGATGTTCAGCTTTCAGGCTGGTCGGCTGGACCTGAGTGTTGCGTCGGCGAAGTGCCGACGGCCGAAAGGTCGGGTTCAGGTTGCGTGGCGCTGGAATGCGCCGGATGGATCTTGGGGATCTGCTGCGTGGGGGGATTGCGCTGTTTGTTGCGCTTGTCCTTGATTTTCTCCTTGGCCTTTTCGCCGTTGTTGGAGCCTGTGGAATTGTTCGGACGCAACTCATCCTGCGCTTCGAGCAGATCCGACAGCAGCGAGCGGAGTTCGGCACGCACGTAGTCCCTCGTGGCGACCTCCCGAAGGACGATGCGAAGAGCCGCGACTTCACGGGTCAGGTATTCGGTGTCTGCCAGATTGCGCTCGTCACGGGCGCGGTCCTGTTCGATGGTCACACGGTCCCTGTCGTCCTGGCGGTTCTGGGCCAACAGGATCAGGGGCGCAGCGTAGGAGGCCTGCGTGGAGAAGAAAAGATTGAGGAGGATGAACGGGTAGGGGTCCCATTGGAAGCCGAACAAGCCAACAACATTGAACGCGATCCAGACGATCACGAAGATCGTCATGTAGAACAGGAAGTTCGCCGTACCCATGTAGCGGGCGAAGCGCTCGGCAAATCGGCCGAAGGCATCGGGATCGTTGCCGAAATTCGGTAGCATGCGGGAACGCAGCTCGAGCGGCGTGTCCAGTCCTCCGCTGGCGGGCTTCTCAGCCAATTCGACCTCCTAGTTTCCTGATCGGGGCTCCGTCTTCGTGGGTTCGCCAGTCGTCCGGGAGCAAATGGTCTAAGAGGTCATCAACAGTCACCGCCCCTACCAGGCGACCGGCGCTGTTCACGACCGGGAGGGAGTTGAGGTTGTAGGAGGCCATGGTGTGGCTGACCTCGCTGACGCTGGCGTGATCGGAGACCGGCTCCAGGTTCTTGTCCACGATGCTGCCCAGCTGTTCGGGCGGGGCGCTGCGGAGCAATTGCTGGATATGGACGACGCCGAGGAATCGTCCCGTAGGGGTCTCCAACGGCGGGCGGCAGATAAAGATGGCCGAGGCCAGGGCGGGGGAGAGTTCCTCGCTGCGCACATGGGCAAGCGCTTCAGCGACCGTAGCTTCCGGGGGCAGAATAACGGGCACCGGGGTCATGAGGCCGCCGGCAGTGTCTTCGTCATACTGCAGGAGCCTGCGGACGTCGTCAGCCTCTTCGGGCTCCATCAGGAGCAGCAGTTCCTCGGCCTTCGCGGAAGGCAAGTCCGCCAGCAGGTCCGCGGCGTCGTCCGGGTCCATTTCTTCAAGCACATCGGCTGCGCGTTCGTTGTCCAAAGCGGACAGGAGCGTCACCTGGTCTTCTTCCGGCAATTCCTGGAGCACATCGGCGAGGCGCTCGTCCTGGAGCTCGCTGGCCACTTCAATCCGTCGCTTGTCCGACATCTCCTGGAGTGCGTCGGCAAAGTCGGCCGGTTTGAGGTCCTCGTGGGTGGCAACGAAGTGGCTGGCACCCTGGGGATCGTTCTCGGAACCCTGCAGCGTGTCCGCCCAGTCCACCAGCAGCGTGTGACCGCGGCGCAGGCCCCGGAGCCTGGACGTAGACGTGCCGCGTCGAATGAAAAGTTTGGAGACCAGCCAGTCACCGTTGCGCTGCTGGTCCATGGCGATGTCTTCGATGATGGCGTCGCCGCTGCCGTCCTTGAGCGTCACCTTGCGGTCAAAGAGCTCGCCGACCACCAGCTGCTCGGCACCGCGTTGCTGGAATCGCCGCAGATTGACCAGGCCGGTGCAGATGATCTGGCTCTGGTCCATGGACGTCAGCCGGGTCATGGGAACGAAGACGCGCTTCTTGCCCGGAACTTCAACGACGATACCCACTGCATGCGGGGCCCCGCGCAAGCCGCGCGAGAGCACCACGACGTCGCGCAGCCGGCCCAGCCGATCGCCCAAGGGGTCGAAAACGTCCAGACCGAGCAAACGCGCAACAAAGATGCGTGAAGGATTTGTGCTCACCCTTACAGGCTACCGAGTCTGCTCTCTTTTAGCTGAATTTCAGCCGGTTCACATGTGTATGGGACAGAATGGGGGTATGGCGAACATTTTCGGTGCCCCTAAGGCCACGGAGGAATCCCGCAGCGTCCCCAAGGGGGACACCGTGGGCTCTTACAATTCCTATCTCGATGCCCAGAAGGCGGTGGATTATCTGGCCGACCAGCAGTTCCCCGTCCAGCATGTCTCCATTGTCGGAAACGACCTCAAAATGGTGGAGCGGGTAACGGGACGGCTCAGCTACCCTCGGGTCGCTTTGTCCGGCGCCCTGAGCGGCATGTGGTTCGGCCTGTTCGTGGGCGTCATGCTTTCGTTCTTTACCCCGGCCGGTGGCCCCTTCTCGATTGTGACGTCGGTCCTCATGGGTGCGGCATTCTTCATGCTCTTCGGGATCGTCACCTACGCTGCTCAGCGCGGGAAGCGGGACTTCACCTCCACCAGCCAGGTAGTGGCGACGAACTATGACGTCATTGTCGCGCTTGAGGCATCCCACGAAGCCCGCCGTCTCCTTCACCAGTTGCCCATGAATCCTTCCGAGGCAGCCTTCGGCCGGCCGCCGCAGGCGTACACGCCGCAGGACTACCGGAACCCGCCGGTCCATCCAAGTGCGCCACAGGGCCCGGCCCCGGAACGTCCAGCGTCCTGGCAGGACCCCTATGGCCAGCGTGGACCCGAAGCGGGACAGGGAACGGCCGGCGAGCCCGCCCAGCCTGTTGCGGATGCCCCAGCCCCAGCCCCAGCCGAGGCCGCGCGGCCGACCGCCGGCGTTCGCTACCCGGACCTTCCCGACGGCCGTCCGCAGTACGGTGTGCGAGTGAACGAACCCGGAACCGGAGAGCAAGCCGCTAACGGTGAGGATCCGGCCAAGCAGTAGTTATTGCAGGGGGCGGAAACCCCTCTTCGCTCCTCCGCTATCGGCCATCACTCAGCCCTCAGGGCAGCTGCTGGCTCTATTCGAGCCGCCCTGCGGCTCGGTCCTATCGCCGCAAGGCATAGCGCCGTCAAGGTGACAATTGCGATTCCGCTGAATGCCAGGACGGTAAAAGTAGGACTCAGCGTCACGCCGAGTGCCCCGGCGACAAGCTGGGTCAGGACCCACCCAGCCAACTGACCAACGAGAAGGCCCCCGGCCAACGCCGCAATTCCGAGCAAAATCGCATCAACGGCAACTAGCCTCGTTATGTCGCCGTGGGTGGCACCAATCGCGCGCAGCATCCCGAACTCTTTCTCCCGACGAGCGACGCCGACTGAGAACAGGCCGGCGGCGCCGACCGCGCCGAGACTGAGTGCAAGCACCACGATGCCGAAGGCCGCTCCGGCGTATGAACCGAGCTCTGATTCTGCGCGCTCCTTCATTTTGGCGGCCGTGATCACCGAGACCCCAGGGATGTCGGCAACTGAATCAGCGATCTGGTCCCGGAGCGCTGTGACGTCGACGCCCGGCTTCGCTTCTACATTCCAGCCGTTGGATCCAGTGATTCCCAGCTCGGCAGCCGTGTCACGACTCATCACCACTTGGTTCCCTGTTGCCAAGGACGCAAACGTCCCGACAAGGCGAAGCGAGAGTGTCTTGCCTGCCCGATCTAATCTGACGGTGTCGCCCAAGGAAATATCGCGGCTCACGGCGAGAGCTTCAGGAATGATGACCGCGCCTCCCTCTTCCAGGGCAAGAGGCGCAGTCCCGTCACTTCCCCGGCGCCATGGAAGCTGAGCTGTGGCGAAATAGCTGTTTGGATCGACAGCAAGGATTGCAATCTGGCTCGAGGTCCCCTGGAACTGCAATGCTCCGCGGTCCCAAACAGTGTCTGAAACCCTGTTGATCATTTCAATGGACCCCAGGCGTTCGGTTAATTTTTCAGTGATAGGCGTCGTGGAGGATATTTGAATGTCAGCTCCGAATTGGCGAGCAATCTGCTCCATCATCGCGCTCTTTACCGAGCCGACTCCGATCACAAGGGCGGCACCCAGGCAGACGACAACGCCCATGATGGCCGTCGCGGAGTCGAGCGATGCGTGTTTGCGCAGACGCTGGGCCGCAGCCTTGCCTGTCCACCCCTTGAAGATCTGTAGCCTGGCGGTGGCTTCGAGAATTAACGGAGCAAGGAATCCCACGGCGGCCAGCGATAGGACGAAGCCAACGAGCTTCACGACGACGGAGTCAAGCCAGTAGCTGCCGACTCCGAATACGAGGAGCATGATGCCGACGGCGGCACGGAGTCTCTGCCCAGACCTGCGCTCTGCGACTTCAGGCGAGATGGCGGTAAGAGGGGCCTGGCGTAGCACTTTCACTATGGCCCGAGCCGCCCCCGCGCAGCCCGCAGCGACCCCGCTCAGGATGGCAAGCAGTGCCTGCCAAAGTTCGACCGCCACTGTTGCTGGAGGTATGTTGCCGATCGATGAAAGGCCTTGGTTGAGGATCCAGCTGACCCCAAACCCAAGCCCCAACCCGACCACTGAGCACGCGAACGTGAGCATGAATGCCTCACACAAGACGGCGGCTGCCAGCCAGGAACCGCGGGCGCCGACGGCTCGCATGACACCATAAGTCAGCCGGCGGGCATTCACGACGGATTGGAAGGCCGTCGCTGATAGGAGGATCGAAATGCCCAGAACGGTGCAGGAGGCGATCATCAAGACGAGTGAAACAACCGTGATGAGGGGACCAAGGGTCGAATTGAGGGCAGAAGTGTCCTGCACTTTGAACTGAGCAGGCAGGCTGGACGAATATTCGCTCTGCCAGCGTTCCGCGGAGTGTCCGGCCGCTAGCTGGATGTCAACTCTTGATACTTGGCCCTGCTGGTTGAATATCATCTGGGCGTAGGACAAATCGACAAAAAAGTTGTCGTATGCCAACGGACCAAGAATCTTGCCATTGAACACGCCTACGACGCGTAGCTGCGTGGTCCCGTCGCTCGACGCGACCACCAGCGAATCGTCTACGTCCACGCCTAAGCGCGAAGCGACGTCAGCCGGAACCAGGGCCTCGGGCTTGTTTACGGCAGGGAGCCCGCCCCTAAGCTCGAGCGTCATGCGTTGAAGCTCTGTGTTGAACGTGGTGGGGTAACCCGTAACCGTCAGCGGGTGGCCCGCGCCAAGGGTTCCCGATGGCCGGACGCTCGAATTCCGTGCCAGAGTCGGGATCGGCGTCGCAACCCCAGGGAGATCCGCTATTGCCCTCACTGCGCTCTCGGGAGCCGTGGTCCCGGGAATAGCAGGCACCACCGCGACGTCGCCTATGCCTGATAACGAACCAACCCCTTGCGAGAGCTGGTCGTTGATGCTTTTCGATGTGAGCAGAGTCCCGAAAATGAGCGCAACGCCGAACACAAGCGCAACGGCTGCGATTCCATACCGGGGAAAATCAAAGCGAAGTTGCCGCAAACCACGAGCGAACGCGCTCGTCATGAGAATCTCCCTCCTGATGTGGTGCGTTGAGGTCAAGTTGATCAATGATCTTCCCGTCCCGCAGCGCAATGATCCGGTCGGCATAACTCGCAGCATGTGGATCATGGGTGACCATCAGCCCGCTTGTACGACGATCGTCGCCAATCGCGTCGCGAATCAGACGGAGAACAATATCCCTGTTCCTCGAGTCGAGGCTTCCCGTCGGTTCATCGGCGAGGACGATACTGGGAGTCCCGAATAGCGCCCGACCTACGGCGACCCGCTGACGTTGCCCGCCTGACAACTGATCGGGAAATCTATCGGCATATTCAAACAGTCCCAGCTGATCGAGCAGCACCAGAGCATCTGCTCGCCAACGAAAGTCTCTTTGACCGGAAACGATCGATGACAACGCGACGTTCTCCAGCACCGTCATGCTTGGAACAAGATGAAATGCCTGGAAAATGAATCCAACATTCTCCCGCCGGAAGATTGTCTTCTGCTTTTCGTCCATCCCGGAGACCCGGAGTCCTGCTACGTCGATGCTCCCTGCAGTCGGCGAATCGATTCCACCGACCAATTGGAGCAGGGTTGACTTGCCGGATCCAGATGGGCCAATGACGGCAACAAGTTCACCTGGTCGGATCTCCAGTTCAACAATGTCTAGTGCGGCTTTCTCGTTTCCGGCACCGTCGTCATAGTGGCGACGAACGCCTTTGAGGGACATGGCGGGAAGGTTGCCGGTCATGTCTCGATGGCCCAGACCTGGGGGAGCATCCGGTCAAATTCAAACCACATTTCCCATTCCCCGACGTCCCCGGCGAGAAGCTCCGACTCAATGACATCCCAGACGGCCAGCAGGGAGCGGCGACGTTTATCGGATGACACAGGCGGTGGTATGGCAGGATGGTATTTGAGTCGAAAGCGGCCGTTGCCGATGGCACCGAGTGTGAGAGGGACCATAGGGGCACCGGAAACATGGCTCAGGATAATCGGACCGGTGGGAACCATGATGGTCGTCCCCAAGAATGGAATTCGGGCATGGTGCTCGTCCACTCCACGAGGGTCCAGTTCAGGGAACATGGAAAAGATCCGGCCCTCGCCCAAGGCCGTAAGGCCAGAGCGTATCGCCGATGTGCTCCCGAGCTTGATCCCGCGGAAGTCCAAGTCAGGAAAGGAGGCTGTGTGGATCTCGTCAAAATTCATTCGATTGTAGAGCGTCGTTGTCGGCATTTCATACGCGAGCATGGGAATGGCAGCATATGAGGGTCCCAGATGCAGCGGGAGCGCGATTACCCCTCGGCCACTGGATGCCGCCTCGTGAAGGTGCTCGCGTCCATCGACGGCCACAACGTCCCGAAACAGGGTCTCAGGGTCTTTCATCCACAGATTGATGAAAGTCGACTCAAACTGAAGCTTCGGTCCGTACTCAGCAAAGCTCGTGGCGTGCAATTCCTTGTCAAAGCCATCAAGCCCAGGGACCGCATTCATGAAATCCAGGGCCCGGGCCTTCAAGACCTCGAAATTGTCTACGTTCGGTTGCCTTGCCCGGTAGATGGGCCGATCGAGGGCGTCCAGCTCCTTCATAAGGTTCCACGCGCCAACTGGCCCCGCAGCATGGATCGCCTCATAGAAATTCTTGTGCTTCGGAAAGTCGAAAATATTGAACAGTGGCAAGCGCACGCTGTCCCCCCAAATTCAGTGTTGTTCGTATCCTTGCTATCTCACTTGGTACAGGCCAGGGTGGCTCCCGCCTCCAGCCCATGCGCCTAGGAGGAGGGTACAAGTGCCGAGGGGCGTCTCCGTGTGGATTTCGTCAATCTAAGTGGTCAAATCCGCAAATCTCAGTGCAAAAATCGCGAAATTAAGTGGACGGCAGCCGGGGTCTACGTGTTTGAACTCCAGGAGGACGTGGCACAGGAGCACCTGCTCATCGTCGCAGCCCGCCACCACTACTAGGGCCGTCCCCAAAGCAAGAGGAGGGCTACCGGAAAAATATCCGGGAGCCCTCCTCTTGCGTTTTGCCTAAGTGGTTACGCTTCGGCGTCCTGGTAGATGCCAGCCATCCAGGACTCGACGTCGTCGGCCTTGCGGGGGAGAGCGGCGCTGAGATTGACGGGACCGTCTGCCGTCATCAGGATGTCGTCCTCGATCCGGACGCCGATTCCACGGTATTCCTCCGGAATGGCGAGGTCCTCGTTCTTGAAGTAGAGCCCGGGCTCGATGGTGAACACCATGCCTTCGGTGAGTACGCCGTCCAGGTAGAGATCGCGCTTGGCCTGGGCACAGTCGTGGACGTCCAGTCCAAGGTGGTGGCTTGTACCGTGCGGCATCCAGCGGCGGTGCTGCTGGCCTTCGGCACTGATGGCCTCTTCCACGGAGACCGGCAGCAGGCCCCACTCGGCAAGGCGCTCGGCGAGGACCGTGGTGGCGGCGGTGTGGATGTCGCGGAACTTCACTCCCGGCTGCGCTGCGGCGAATCCGGCGTCGGCGGCGTCAAGGACGGCTTCATACACCTTGCGCTGGACGTCCGAGAACTTTCCGTTGGCGGGAATGGTGCGCGTGACGTCGGCTGTGTAGAGCGAATCTGCCTCCACGCCGGCATCGAGGAGCACGAGTTCCCCGGCGTTGACCTTGCCCGTGTTCCGGGTCCAGTGCAGCACCGTGGCGTTGTTTCCGGCGGCCGCGATGGTGTCGTAGCCGAGCTCGTTCCCTTCCTCGCGGGCACGCGCGAAGAAAGCGCCTTCGATGACGCGTTCGCCGCGGTGGTGGGTCATGGCGCGGGGGAGGGCGCGCACGACCTCGGCGAAACCTTCCACGGTCGCGGACACGGCGATCTTCATCTGCTCGATTTCCCAGGCGTCCTTGAGCAAGCGCAACTCGGAGAGCGCCTCGCTGAGCACTTCGTCAAGGGCATCGAGTTCGCCGAGGTCCAGGTTTTCCGGATCTTTGGCCGTGTTGTAGCGGGCGGTGTCCACGAGGGCATCGATGTTCTCGTCAACTTTGCGGACCAGACGGATGGAGATGCCACCGATTTCCGGGGCACCTACGTTCTTGGTGATGGCCATCTCGAGTTCGTCGAGGTGCGCGGTCCTGAGCCCGAGGCGCGCTTCGAATTCGGCGAGCGTCGGACGCGCGCCGATCCAGAACTCACCGGAACGCGAGTCGGCGTAGAACTGTTCCGTGTCCCGGCCAGCGAGCGGACGGAAGTAGAGCGTCGCGAGGTGGTTGCCGCCGTCGTCGCCGGTTCCCTCCTCGACGGGTTCCAGGACCAGCACGGCATCGGGCTCGTGGTCCAGGCCCAAGCCCGTGAGGTGGGCAAAGCCGGAGTGGGGGCGGAAGCGGTAGTCGCAATCGTTCGAGCGGACCTTGAGCGGGCCGGCCGGTACGACGAGGCGCAGGCCCGCGAACTTGTCGGAGATGGCCCGACGACGCGTGGCGGCATGGTCTGCGACGGCGTCACGTGCAGGGGTCACCTGCGGCGCTGGCGCCCAATTGCTGGCCATGAACGCCTTGAAGGCATCGGATGTGGGCCGCTGGGAGCGGTTGTTGACGCGCTCCTCCAGGGGCTGGGAGGCTGTGGTTTCACCGTTTTGGGTGTTATCTGCATCGTTCACCGTCCAATAGTCCCATCAAGGCCGATACTAGGCCAGCGGCGCAACGGTCCAAGCCGTCCCTGATCAAATAGGCTTGGAAAGTGAAGATCGACCTGCACGCGCACTCCAATGTTTCCGACGGGACCGAGGCTCCCGCGGGAGTGATCGCTTCTGCATCAGCTGCGGGTCTGGATGTGGTGGCCTTGACCGACCACGATTCCACTGACGGATGGGAGCAGGCCTCCGTCGCGGCCCTCGAATTCGGGGTGGCTTTCGTGCCGGGGATAGAGATCTCGTGCCGTACCCGGGAAGGGATCAGCGTCCATCTCCTGAGCTACCTCCACGATCCCGGACACCCCGGCCTGCTCGAGGAAATCACCAAAGCGAAAGACGCGAGGCTCACCCGCGCCAAACGCATGGTCACGCTTTTGGCCGAGGATTACCCCTTGAGCTGGGACGATGTCATCCATCATGTCGCTCCCGGAGCCACTGTGGGCAGGCCCCACATCGCCGACGCCCTCGTGGCGGCCGGTGCGGTGGCGAGCCGCTCCGAGGCGTTCACCGCGATCCTGACTTCGCACTCGCGCTATTTCGTGCAGCACTACGCACCGGACCCGGCGCTCGCCGTCGAGCTTGTCCGGTCGGCGGGCGGTGTTCCCGTCTTCGCGCATCCGGTGGCCTCGGCCCGCGGCCGGGTGGTCGGGGAACGGACTTATCGGGAAATGATCGACGCCGGCCTCCTGGGCCTGGAAGTGGAGCACCGCGACAATCCCGAGGAAGGCCGTGTGTTCCTGCGGCGCCTGGCTGCCGAACACGGGTTGTTCATGACCGGTTCGTCCGACTACCACGGAACCGGCAAACCCAATCTGCTCGGCGAGAACCTGACGTCCCCCGATGTCCTGGCCCGCATCGAGGAACTGGGCACGGGTAGTTCGGTGGTCCGTTAGACGGGGTAGAAAATGGCCTTGCCGTCCAGGCGCTTCCGCATCACTTCGATCGCCGGGGCGTTCTGGTCGACGCAGACGAACCTGCGCTCGAGTTTCGCCGCGACCGAGCCGAGCGTGCCAGAGCCTGCAAAGAAGTCGAGGCACCAGTCTCCTGGCCGGCTGGACGCGGTGACGATCCGCCGGACCAGGCCTTCCGGCTTTTGCGTCGGGTAGCCGGTCTTTTCCCTGCCGGTCGGGGAAACAATGGTGTGCCACCAAACGTCCGTGGGAAGCTTCCCAAGTTCCCGCTTGGCCGGCGTCACGAGGCCCGGCGCCATATACGGCTCACGGTCAACCTCGGCGTTGTCGAAGTGGTACTTGGCGGGGTTCTTGACGTACACGAGGATGTTGTCGTGCTTGGTGGGCCAGCGGTTCTTGGCGCGTGCGCCGTAGTCGTAGGCCCAGATGATCTCGTTCAGGAAACACTCCCGGCCGAAGATCGAATCCAGCATGACCTTGGCGTAGTGCACCTCGCGGTAGTCGAGATGCAGGTACAGGGTGCCGTCGTCGGCGAGCAGTCGCCAGGCCTCCACGAGCCGGGGTTCCAGGAAGGACCAGTAGTCGCTGAAGGCGTCGTCGTAGCTGTGCAGGGCGCCCTTGATGGTGTCATAGGAGCGGCCTTTGAAGCCGACGCGGTCGCCGTCGCCGTCGGCGTTGCGCACCATGCGCGTTTCCTGGCGGCTCTGGACCCGGCCCGTATTGAAGGGCGGGTCCACGTAAATCAGTGTGAAGGTGCCGTCCGGCAGCGTCGGGAGGAAATCCGCGTTGTCCGCGTGAACCACCAGATTGCTGCCGTCCGGCGCCCAAACAATGTCAGTCATTGAGGCCGTTAAGCCTCGGTGCTCTCGCCGGATGCACCGGAAGCGGACACCACTTCGCCGTTGCGGCGGCGGGTGCGGGAACGGCGTGCGCGGGAAGGCTTGTCCGCGCCCTCGGCGGACTGCGGCTCGGCAGACTGGGCCGTTGCCTCGGCGGGGGCTGCTTCGCCTTCGGAAGTACGACGGCGGCGGGTGCGGTTGCGTCCGCCCTCACCGTCTCCTTCGCGGGACGGAGCATCGCTGGACTTGGGACCGCGGCGTGCACCTTCACGGCCACCATCACGCCCGGCGTCGCGTCCCGTGCGTCCACGCCCGGAATCGCCGCCGGAACGGGAGTTCTTCTTGCCGGTCTCGCCCAGGTCTTCCAGGACCTCGGCGTCGACGCCTGCGAGGGTGCGCTTGTCGCGGGGCAGGCGGCCCTTGGTGCCCGCGGGGATGTCCAGCTCCTCGAAAAGGTGCGGCGACGAGGAGTAGGTTTCCACCGGCTCCGGATAGCTCAGGCCCAGCGCCTTGTTGATCAGGCCCCAGCGCGGCATGTCGTCCCAATCGACGAACGTCACGGCCGTGCCCTTGTTGCCTGCGCGGCCGGTGCGGCCAACGCGGTGCAAGTAGATCTTTTCGTCTTCGACGCACTGGTAGTTGATCACGTGCGTGACGTCATCGACGTCGATGCCGCGGGCGGCGACGTCGGTGGCCACGAGGACGTCCACCTTGTTGTTGCGGAAGGCGCGGAGTGCCTGCTCGCGGGCGCCCTGGCCCAGGTCACCGTGGATGGCGGCGGCTGCGAAGCCGCGGTCCACGAGTTCCTCGGCAACCTTGGCTGCGGTGCGCTTCGTCTTGGTGAAGATGATGGTCCGGCCGCGGCCGCGGGCCTGCAGAATGCGGGCGACGACCTCGACCTTGTCCATGCTGTGGGCACGGTAGATGAGCTGCCGGATGTCGCGCTTGGTCAGGCCTTCGTCGTCCGGGTCGGCGGCACGGATGTGCGTGGGCTGCGTCATGTAACGGCGCGCCATGGCGATGACCGGGCCAGGCATGGTGGCCGAGAAGAGCAGGGTCTGGCGGACGGCGGGTGTGCCGGCAATCAGGGTCTCGACGTCCGGAAGGAAGCCGAGGTCAAGCATCTCGTCTGCTTCGTCGAGAATCACCATGCGAACGTTCTTGAGGTTCAGGTGCTTCTGCTTGTAGAGGTCGATCAAACGGCCGGGCGTGCCGACAACAACCTCGACGCCCTTTTGCAGGGCCTCGATCTGGGGCTCGTAAGCGCGGCCGCCATAGATGGTGGCGATGCGGGCGTTGCGCTTCCGGGACGCCGTCTGGAGGTCGTTGGCCACCTGAACGGCGAGTTCGCGGGTAGGAACAATCACGAGGGCCTGGGGTGCACCCGGGACAGCGAGCTTGTCGTGGCCGGCGTCGTCCGGTCCGACGACGCGCTGCAGCGCCGGAATGCCGAAGCCGAGGGTCTTTCCGGTACCGGTCTTGGCCTGGCCGATGATGTCGTGACCGCCCAGGGCAACCGGGAGGGTCATGGACTGGATGGGGAACGGGTGGGTGATTCCGGCGTCGGCGAGGGATTCAACGATGTCGGCGCGGACGTTGTAGTCGGCGAAGGTTTTTTCTGCGATCTCGTGGGGTGTTTCGTCCGAGGAAATGGTTTCCTCGGGTTCGATCGTTTCGGTTCCGTCTGTCAGAACTTCATGGGTGTGCAATTCACTCACAGTGGAGTTTTCCTTATTCATTTGGGCTGCGCTGCGTGCTCAACGGTTGTGGCAGGGCCGTTCCGGAGCACGGATGGGCGCAAGCAAATCCAGTGGAAGCCGATCGCGGGCTATCTAAATACTGGCACTGGGGACCAGCTGGTGTATCTCAAGATCGCGTAGGGGCGGGCTTGTTGATGTCAAAAAATTAACTGAATCAACGACCGGGCATCCATTACTACTCACCCAGTCTAGCGTCTGGGGGCGATAATCCCCGGATCGCGGCCCCGGCCCTGCGGACGGGGCGCGCTACGGGAGCAGTTCGAAGGTGATTTGGCGGGTGGCAATGTCCGCGTCGAGCAGTTTCACGCGGACTTTCGTGCCCGACTCCATTTCGCCGTCGCAACGAGCGGTGACCGCGGGCTCGGCGATCTGGACGATGCCGTAGGGGCCGTGCGGGGCTCCGTTCCCATTGCCATTACCGTTGTTGCCGTTGGTGCTGTTTCCGTTGCCGTTACCGTTGTTCTTGGCGGGTTTCGATCCGGAAATCACCACGGCGTCGAATTCCTGTCCGATGTGGTTGACCAGGAGTGCTGCCTCCACGGTGTCCAGGGCCAGGCGCTCCATTTTGGCGGCAAGCTGGTCGGAAGACGCCATGATCTCGGGCAGGCTCGGCAAAGCATCCCGGGCCCATGCAGGGATCTCTGTTCCATTGCTCAGAGCTTCGCAGATGACCAGCACAAAACGATCGACAAGTCGGCGCAGCGGCGCGGTGGTGTGGGCATACGGCGCCCCGATGGCTGACTGCATGACGCTGCCCGGTACCTCGCCGTCGAAAGGCGTGTAGCCGGCACCACGGAAGAGCAGCCCCGCGGAATGGAGGATGGCGAGTTGCCGGGGATCCTTCGCGTCAAGGGTCCGCAGGTACTCGCCGTAGCTGGTCCCCGCGGTCCAGGGCTTGCCGAGTGCCCCCGTTTGCCGTTTGAAATGGAGCAGCGAGCGCTCATCGGGGGCGGGCATGGTGCGCAGGATCCCCACTTTGCCGTCGAGCATCAACTGGGCGGCGGCCATCCCGGTCAGGAGCGAAATCTGGGCGTTCCAGTCCTCCACCGGCAGCGAGGGAGCTGCGACGATCCTGTACCCCTCGCCGTCGGGCAGTTGGACGATTTCCTGCTCAGGCATGTTCAGGCTTGCTCCGCCGCGGCGGCGTTCGAGTTCCACCCGCTTGAGCCCGACCTCCTTGAGCAGCTCCAGGACGGGATCAGCCGTTCCGGAATCGATCTCCGCCTGCACGCCCTTGTAATTGAGTTTGGCGCGGCTCCGTACGCTTGCCCGACGGACGGAGACGGTGCGGAACTCCGCCTCGGCATCGAGTTCGAAGTCCCACACGAACGCGCCGCACGTCTGGCCGGCCAGCAGGCTTCCGGCATGCTCGCTGATGATCTCGGGGTGCAGCGGTATGCGGCCATCCGGGGCATAGTACGTTTGCCCGCGGTGGCGGGTCTCGGCGTCGAGCGCTCCTCCCGGGGGCACAAAGGAGGGCACATCGGAGATGGCGTAGAGAACCCTGTAACCATCCCCGGACCGGTCGATGAAGAGGGCCTGGTCGAGATCCATGGAAGAGGCCGGGTCGATCGTGATGAACGGAACGTCCGTGAGATCCTGCGCTGGCAGGGTGTGTCCGGAAACCGCGGCTTCAGCGTCGCGCAGCGCTTCAATGGGATAACCTGCGGGCAGCTCGAGTTCAGTCCGAAGCGCCGCCAGCGCTTCCGCGAGGTGGTTCGACGTTTCACTGACATTCGGGGCTACCCGCTGATGTGACACGAAAATCAGGGTAACTCCAAAATCTTCCGGCGTCTCGCTAGGCCGCCGCTGCGTCCAAGGCAGCCAGAAGGGCCTGGGCTGCCGCCGTCGGATCCTGTGCTTCGGTAATGGCTCGCACCACAACGACACGGCTTGCGCCGGCCTGCACCACCTCTTCCACGTTGCTGAGATCGATACCGCCGATAGCAAACCAGGGGAGCACAACACCGCCGACGGTCTCTTCGTCTGCCTGCTTCACCGCGTTGGCGGCGTACTTCACCAGATCGAGCCCGACGGCGGAGCGTCCCGGCTTGGTGGGGGTGGCCCAGACCGGCCCGACGCAGAAGTAGTCCAGTCCGCTGCGGCTGGGTGACGCGGCGATGGCTGCGTCAATTTGTTCCGGCGTGTGCGTGGAGAGACCGATGATAGTGCGGTCGTGGAGCAGTTTCCGGGCCGAGCGCAGCGGAATGTCCTTTTGGCCGATATGGAACACCGGTGCGCCGGAGAGGGATGCTACGTCCGCGCGGTCGTTGACTGCCCAGAGACGGCCGTGACGATGCGCCACGGATTGCAGGATTTCCAGGAGCTCCAGTTCCTCGGCCGCCTCAATTGTCTTGTCACGCAGCTGGATGATGTCCACGCCGCCCTCGAATGCGGCATCGACAAATTGCTCAAAATCACCCTGTTGCTTGCGGGCGTCGGTGCAGAGGTACAGGCGGGCGGTGGTGTGGACATGGTGCTGGGTCATGGAAACAGAGTAGTTCCTCTAAACTGGGCTGGTACCGCGGGAGCCGCGGCGGCAGTCACAATCGCCGCGCGGCTGAGAGGGCTTCAGCGCCGACCGCTTGACCTGATCCGGCTAGTACCGGCGTAGGGAAGGACCCCATGGACGAAGTAAACACCCAGCACGGACCCCTGCACGCGGATGTGGCGGTGATCGGAGGCGGTGTCATTGGCCTCGGCATCGCGTGGGAAGCCCGCAGGTCCGGCCGCTCGGTTGCCCTGATCGATCCCGCGCCGGCCAGCGGCGCCACCTTCGCGGCGGCGGGCATGTTGGCGCCCGTCAGCGAACTGCACTACCAGGAAGAGGACCTCCTGGAGCTCATGCTCGAATCGTCGGCGTTGTGGCCGGACTTCGAACGCAATGTGACCGGATCAAGCACCGGACGCAGCACGGGTTACCGCACGACGCCGACCCTCGCCGTCGGCGCGGACGCTGCGGACCGCCGGGCGCTCGCCGATCTCAGGGATGTCCAGCTGGCCAACGGCCTGGTGGTGGAATCCGTGCCGTTGCGCGAGGCACGGGAGCGTGAGCCGCTGCTGAGCCCGCAGATTTCCTGTGCCTTCGACATCCCGGGCGACCACCAAGTGGATCCGCGCCGGCTTTCGGCCGCGATTCTCGGCGCGCTGGCAGACCACCAGCCCGGCGATTCCAGTTGGATTCCGGGGGCCGAAGGCGGTTTTGCGGTCCAGGACACCGCGGCGGGCCTCCTGTGGGAGGACGGGCGCGTCGTCGGGGCTGTGCTGGACTCAGGAATCGAAGTGCTCGCCACGGAAACAGTGGTTGCCAACGGACTGGATGCCGCCCGCTTGAACGGCCTGCCGGATGGAATGTCGCTCCCGTTGCGTCCCGTGTACGGCGACATACTGCGGCTGCGCGTCCCGGACCACCTGCAACCCCTGGTCACCGCCACGGTCCGTGGAATGGTGCGCGGAGTGCCCGTCTACATCGTGCCCCGCGACGACGGGACCGTGGTGGTCGGCGCGACGCAACGTGAAGACGGCTTGTCGGCGTCGGGGGGATCGGCCAACCCGGTGTCGGCCGGCGGCGTGTACCAATTGCTCCGCGACGCCCAGGTTCTGGTTCCGGCTGTGGCCGAACTGGAACTCCTGGAAGCAACTGCCCGAGCGCGTCCAGGCACTCCGGACAATGCACCGCTGTTGGGCCGTGTGGAACGTCGCGAAGGCGAAGGAACCGTGCCGGGCCTCATCGTGGCCAGCGGCTTCTTCCGCCACGGCGTGCTCCTCACCCCGGCAGCGGCGAAAATCTGCGTCGGACTCATGGATGGCGCCGTCGATCCCCGGTGGAACAAATTCCGCCCGGACCGCTTCTCCCGCCCGCTTTCAGTACCACGGGCCTCAACGGACGGCCCATCGGCCGATACCTCATATCCCCTTCCGAAGGACCACGCATGAACATCAAATTGAACGGCGCAGACCACACGTTGAGCGACGACGCGTCCGTGACCACCCTCGTCAGCCACATCACCGGAAGGGTTGTGGACTCCAGAGGCCAGGCGGCCGACGGACGCAAGATCGGCGTCGCCGTCGCACGCAATTCCGAAGTGGTGCCGCGCAGCCAGTGGGCTGCTACCGCGCTCGCAGAGGGCGACGAACTCGAAATCGTTACCGCAGTACAGGGAGGCTGAACCATGACCGCAGCAAGCACTCAAGCAGCAACCACCCGAACCGACGCCCTGGTGATCGACGGTGTTGAGTTCGGCTCGCGCCTCATCATGGGGACCGGCGGAGCCCCGAGCCTGGACGGCCTGGGGGCAGCCTTACTGGCCTCCGGCACCGAACTCACCACCGTGGCCATGCGGAGGTACTCGCCGACTGAAACAGGTTCGCTGTTCCAGTTGCTCGTGGACCATGGCATCCGTGTCCTGCCCAACACGGCCGGCTGTTTTACCGCCAAGGACGCTGTCATGACAGCCGAGCTTGCCCGTGAGGCGTTGGAAACGGATTGGGTGAAGCTCGAGGTCATCGCCGACGAACAGACGCTGCTGCCTGACGCCGTGGAGTTGGTGGATGCGACGGAGAAACTGGTGGACCGCGGCTTCAAGGTCTTCGCCTACACCAACGACGACCCTGTCCTGGCGCTTCGACTGGAAAACCTCGGAGCAACAGCGGTGATGCCCTTGGGCGCGCCTATCGGCACCGGTCTGGGCATCCTGAATCCCCACAACATCGAGCTGATTGTGTCCCGCGCTTCGGTCCCGGTAGTACTCGACGCCGGAATCGGCACCGCGTCCGACGCAGCACTCGCCATGGAGCTCGGTTGCGACGCCGTGCTGCTGGCCACCGCGGTGACCCGTGCGCAGAACCCGGTGCAGATGGGCGAGGCCTTCAAACACGCGGTCATCGCCGGTAGGCTGGCGAAGCAGGCGGGCCGCATCCCGCGCCGGGAACACGCCCTGGCGTCCTCGGCGATGGAGGGCCGGGCCGAGTTCCTCTAGCGGCCTATGTTGGCCGCTCCGGGGATTCCTGCGAATTCCACGTCAGCGAAGGAGCCCAGATGGCCGGCAAAGATGACATCCTCACCAGGTCCGCGATCGACGACGCCCTGGCGGAACTGCCGGACTGGCGGTACCGCCTGGGCGGCCTCGCCACCGTCTACAAATGCCCGACGTCGGCTGCCGCACTGGAGCTGATTGCCGCCGTCGGGCGCATCGCCGAGCAGCAGAACCACCACCCGGACCTCGACTGGCGGTACAACCGGGTGTTCATCCGGTACACCTCCCATGACGCCGGGAGCGCTGTGACCCAACGCGACATCCGGGCGGCCACGAGCGCCAGCGAAGCAGCCGCGGAAGCCGGGGCAGCGGCCGAACCGGGGCTCTATCGGACGGTTGAAGTCGGAATCGACACCCCGGATCCGGACGGGATCTCGGAAGTCTGGAGGGTGGCGCTCGGCTACCGCAAAGACCGCTTCGGAAACCTCGAAGATCCCTACGGGCGTGGGCCCAGGGTGTGGTTCCAAACAACTGAGACACCCAATCCGCATCGGATCCACCTGGATGTGCACCGAAGCCAAGCCGAATCCGGACCCGTTATGGAGAAAACGGCGGCAACCGGTGCGTTAATGGACCGTGACCACGCACCCCAACGGGTGGTGGTCACGGATTCACAAGGAAACAGGCTGTGCCTCTGCACAGAAGCGGGTGACACCCAAGTTTATCCGCGACACGCAAACAGCTAGGCGACGCCCGGATATGAGTGTCGCCGGCCCGTTTGAGTGTCGCCGGCCCGTTCGCGCAGCGCCAGCTAGAGTCGCAGGGCCGCGGTCAGCTGGGCGGTGTTGTGCCGCGTCCGATGGCGGCCCAGGAAGTAGGCGGCCACTGCGGCGGCCACGGTACCCAGAATGATGGGCAGAACCCACGGGATCCACGTCATGCCAGGCTGGTAGCCAAAGCCAAGTTGGATGAAGATCATCCAACTCAGCATGGCGACAGCGACGGAAACGCCGGCGGGCAGGGTTATTCCGTACGTGCCACGGTGTTTGTCAGTTCCCCAGACGATGAAGCCTGAGGCGATGGTGGCTAGCGCCACGATGACAAGTGAGAGCATGCGGACTCCTGGCTCGCTGGTGTTCTTGCGTATTGCTTAGAGAGCGCCGAATCCGACCCGGCGTACTTCCTCGGCGCCGATCTCCACGTATCCGAGGACGTTGCCGGGAACGATGACCTGGCGGCCCTTTTCATCGGTCAGACGCAGGTCCGTGCCATTGGCAATGGCCTCGCTCACGATCTTGGCAACAGCCTCGGCATCGAGAGCGGACTCAAGCGCGATCTCACGGCCAACATTCTGAATGCCGATCTTTACTTCCACAGCGGGGCCTCCCAGCCAATCAAGAAATTACTCAGTCTTCTATTTGTAGTCTAGGACTCTTTCGGGAAGCGACTGATTCCGCGCCAAGCTAAACGGTAGATCAGATCGCTGGCGACATCGAGGTCCAAATCGCCGTCAGTTTCGAGCCAATACCGGGCGCTGACCTGCGCCATTCCGGCCAGGCCGCGGCCCAGCAGCTGGGCCTCCAGCGGGGGCAGCTTGGTGTCTTCGGCGATGACCTTGGCGACGGCGTCGGCGAAGGTGCGGTTGAAAGTCTCCAGTCGGGAGCTGACGTCCGGGTCATTGATGAGATCGGATTCGAAGACGAGCCGGTGAGCTTGGTCATCGCCCGCGATGAAACGGTAGTAGGCACGCATGACGGCCTGGACGCGTTCCTTGTTGTCCGACGTCGAATTCAGCGCCGTGAGCATCTGGTCCGTGAGCATGGCCAGGTGGCTGTCGAGGAGTGCCATGTAAAGCTCCCGCTTGGACGGGAAGTGTTGGTACAGCACCGGCTTGCTGACATGGGCGGTCTCGGCGATTTCGTCCATCGCAGCACCATGGAAGCCGTTGGCAACGAAGACTTCCAAGGCAGCGTTCAGGAGCTGGGCCCGGCGCTCATCGCGTGGCAGCCTCGCCGAGCGTGGCGAAACGGTCCGATCTTGCCTGACCTGCGCCTCCTGTTTGATACGTGCACTCTCAGCCACTTGTCTGCCGCCTTTCCTTTGCAGTTATGACCACAATACTGCGCAGTAATATGACCGGGCGGCAGCGGCAGGCATACTTTGGAGTATGGCCACTATTTTTGCTGCCCAAACGTTGCCGTCTTCGCTGCCGCCACTCGTGGAACCGGCCGCGGAGCTGACCACCGAAGAGGTGGAACGGTACTCGCGCCACCTCATTATTCCCGAAATCGGAGCGGCCGGTCAGCGCCGGCTCAAGAACGCGAAAGTCCTCGTGATCGGGGCCGGCGGACTGGGCTCTCCGGCGTTGCTGTACCTGGCCGCCGCCGGGGTAGGGACGCTCGGAATTGTGGATGACGACGTCGTCGACCTCAGCAACCTGCAACGCCAGATCATCCACGGCGTGGGCGATGTCGGACGGCCGAAGATCGAATCCGCGCGGGATGCCATCAAAGAACTCAATCCGCTGGTCAACGTACAACTGCATAACGTGCGCCTGGACTCATCCAACGCTTTGGAGATTTTCTCAGGCTACGACCTCATCCTGGATGGCGCAGACAATTTCGCCACCCGATACCTGGTCAACGATGCTGCCGCGATTCTCGGCAAACCATACGTCTGGGGATCCATTTTCCGCTTCGACGGCCAGGTCAGCGTGTTCTGGGAGAAGCACGGCCCCAGCTACCGCGATCTCTATCCCGAAGCCCCTCCCGCCGGCTCGGTCCCGTCCTGCGGCGAAGGCGGCGTGTTCGGCATGCTGTGCGCTGCTGTCGGCTCCCTCATGGTGACGGAGGCAGTCAAGCTGATCACCGGCGTCGGGCGCTCCATGCTGGGACGCGTGGCGCTCTTTGACGCGCTCGGCGGCAGCTGGCGCGAAATCAAGGTTTCGAAAGACCCGGAGGCCGAGCCGATCACCGAATTGACCGACTACGAAGCTTTTTGTGGCATCGCTCCGGCCCCCGCAGGCGACTCGGTTCGGACCGTCACGGCCACCGAACTTTCCGGGATGCTCGAGGCCCGCGCGGCGGGGGAACGCGACTTTGAACTGGTGGATGTCCGCGAGATCGGTGAACACGAGATTGTGAACATCGACGGTTCGGTGCTCATCCCGCAGGGACGCATCCTGGCGGGAGAGGCCTGGACGGAACTGCCGCAGGACAAAGAGATCGTGTTCCACTGCAAGGGCGGCACCCGTTCCGCTGCGGTGCTCGCCGCGGCACAACGCGCCGGCTACACCCGGGTCAGCCACCTCGACGGCGGGATCCTTGCGTGGGTGCGCGACGTCGAGCCGGGCAAACCGGTCTACTGAACCCACTGTGCCGTTGAACACGAAAGGTCCCGATATGAGCGAGGAATCCATGGCCACACCGCAACACCCCATCGGATCGGGTTTCGGCCATGGCTCCACGGCATCGGACGTTGTGGCGGGAGTGGACCTCCGCGGTAAGTCAGCGATTGTCACGGGTGGCTATTCCGGGCTTGGCCTGGAAACGGTGAGGGCCTTGTCCTCCGCCGGAGCCAGGGTCACGGTTCCAGCCCGCCGTCCCGAACACGCCAAGGAAGTCCTCGCCGCGGCCGGCCTGGCACCGGAGCAAGTGACCGTGGAAGCCTTGGATCTGGCCGATCAGGAAGCTGTGAAGGATTTCGCGGCACGCTTCCTGGCGTCGAACCCTACGCTGGACATCCTGATCAACAACGCCGCCATCATGGCGAGCCCGGAACAGCGCGTGGGTCCGGGCTGGGAATCCCAGTTCGCCACCAACCACTTGGGCCACTTCACGCTTCTCAACACGTTGTGGCCCGCGCTGGCGGCTGCTGGTTCGGCCCGCGTAGTCTCCTTGTCCTCCACGGGACACAAACTCTCGCCCGTCCGTTTCGAGGACATCAATTTCGAGACCGGCTACGACAAGTGGAAGGCCTACGGCCAGGCAAAGACCGCCAACGCGCTGTTCGCCGTAGAGCTGGACCGTCTGGGCCGCTCCTCTGGGGTGCGGGCCTTCGCGGTCCATCCCGGCGGCATCATGACCGAGCTCCAGCGCTACCTGCCCCGCGAAGAGATGGTCGCCGCGGGCTGGATGGACGACGAGGGCAACGTCAGGGAGGGTTTCAAGACTCCGGAGCAGGGAGCCGCCACGTCCACGTGGGCAGCCACGTCCCCGGCCCTGGCTGGCATGGGCGGGGTGTATTGCGAAGACTGCGATATCGCCAAGCCCACGGACCCGGCCTCGCCGCTCGCCCGGTACCAGGGTGTGGATGCGCACGCAGTGGATCCGGAAGCCGCGACAAAGCTGTGGGCTGTGTCTGCCGAAATGACGGGCGTCAACGCCTTCGCCTAGGATTCGCGAGCCTCCCACAGCGATTCTCGAACCAGCGCCACAAGGGACATGCTCATTCTTGGTTGTTGTTGCTGGACATAACCCTGTTATGTCCAGTGCTGGTGATCAGGGGAGGGCATGCTCTGCGTGGAGCGAACCAGCACAGCGATTCTCGAACTACCGCCACAGGGGACATGCTCATTCTTGGTCATTGTTGCTGGACATAATCCTGTTATGTCCAGTCCTGGTGATCAGGGGAGGGCATGCTCTGAGTGAGTTCGAGCGTGGACAACGCCACCCGGGGGGCGGGCAGGGCCGCGTGGGCTAGGCGCTTTCAGCCTGCTGGGATGTCTGTTGGTGGTTGACAGGGCACTCGGCTGCGGGTGACGCAGCCGGCTGCTCAACCTGAATGCCGTACAAGGCCTCAAGGGCGGCCACGTAATCGTCTTGCTGGCCGTTCGCGGCGAGTTCGCGTGCGCGCACGGTGGGGATGTGGAGCAATTGCTTGACCATGCGGCGGAGCGCGAACTCGACCTCTTCTGCCGCAGCGGTGCAGCCGTGCCGGGCCCGGACTTTCTCCATCTCGGCGTCGAGCACGTTCATGGTGTGGCGGCGCAGCGCCACAATGGCCGAATCCACGGACCGGGCTTCGCGCTCTTGCTCGAAGGCCTCTGCCGCACCGGAAACAATAGTGCTCGCTTGTGCCAGCGACTCCGCTTGTTCCTGGGGTGCTGCGAGCCGCACGGATTCGAGCGTCAGGAGCTCGACGCCGTCGAGCTCGCCCACCGCGGGGTCGAAGTCGTGGGTGAGCGCGAGGTCGATCGCGATGAGCGTTTGGGTGGACAAAGCACGGACCTTGGCAAGCTCTTCGGCCTCAACACGGGTGTCCGATCCGCTGCAACCGATCATGACATCGGCGGCAGCGACGGCGGCGGGAAGGGTTTCGGCGTCGAGCGCGGTTCCGCCGCGGGTCGCCACGAAAGCCTCGGCGCGGCCGGAAGACGAGTAAACGCAGACGTCGGTGCAGCCGCGATCGCGAAGCAGCGACAAAGTGGCCCCGGCGTAGGCCCCGGTCCCGAAGACAACTACCTTCTTGGTGGTCCAGTCGGCATTCTCGGAGAGGTCGGTGGCGAGGTCCAGGGCAACTGAAACGATGGACAGGCCGCGCGAACCGAGGGCGGTCTGGGCCCCGACGTCCTTGGCCGTCTTGGAAGCGGCCTGGAACAAGCGGACCAGCCCGGAACTCGCGGTTCCTTCGTGCTGGGCAGTGATGAGGGCGCGGCGCACTTGGCCGGCGATTTCGCGTTCGCCGACGACGGCGGAGTCCAGTCCGGCGCTGACTGCGAAGAGGTGCCTGCTGACCTCAGGGCCGGTGCGGGTGCTGAAGGCGCGCGAAACGAGTTGCTCGTTGAGTCCGCTCAAGCCACTGATCTGCGTGACGAGCGCCGAGCGGGCAGCCTCAAGGTTCTCGACATGGGGCGTTTCGCCGTAGATTTCGTAGCGGTTGCAGGTGGCCAGGACCACGGCGCCGGAAACAAGCTGGGAATCGGCCAGAGCGGACGAGGCAACCTCGGATGAACCGTTGCTCAACTGAGCGACGGTCTCAAGATCGATGTCGGCGTGTGTAGCCACCAATGAGAAAAGAACCACAGCAAAGCAATCATAGCTTTTTCGTTGCCATGTAGAACAACGCACGCCAGTGGTTCTCCGCACTGACCGGAGTGACGCCCGTCACCTTGGATGGTGCGGGACAGGCTGTCGTTATCTTTTGATCCCGATCTTCGGCACAATCGAAGGCATGACTTCCAGTTCCGCACTGCCTCATTCTGTGTCGGCCAACGGCGTTTCCGGCACCGCCGCCTCAAGCCTTGATGCAAGCCACCCGCTCATGGATGGCCGCACCGCAGACTCCCCGCTGATCCAGGCGTATCGCGGAGGCAAGCCGTCCCGCCGTCCGGTCTGGTTCATGCGACAGGCCGGCCGATCGTTGCCGGAATACCTCAAAGTCCGTGAAGGCGTGGCGATGCTGGACTCCTGCCTGCGTCCCGAGCTCGCCTCCGAGATCACTTTGCAGCCGGTTCGCCGCCACGACGTTGATGCAGCCATCTTCTTCTCCGACATCGTCATCCCCCTCAAGCTGGCAGGTGTCGGCGTGGACATCGTCCCCGGCGTCGGTCCTGTCCTGGACAAGCCAGTCCGCACCGCGGCCGACGTGGCCGCCCTGCCGCAGCTGACGTGGGAGGCCCTCGAGCCGATCCGCGAGGCCGTACGCCTGACCGTGGCAGAGCTCGGCACCACGCCCCTGATCGGCTTCGCCGGTGCGCCGTTCACGCTCGCCGCGTACATGGTGGAAGGCAAGCCCTCCCGCGACCACCTCGGTCCGCGCACCATGATGCACGCCGATCCGGAAACCTGGACCGCCCTGGCCAACTGGGCAGCCGACGCCTCCGGCATGTTCCTGCGCGCCCAACTGGAAGCAGGCGCCTCTGCAGGGCAACTGTTCGACTCCTGGGCCGGTTCCCTTGGCCTGGCCGACTACGCCAAGTACGTCGCTCCCGCCTCGACCCGCGCCCTTGACCACGTCCGCCACCTCGGCGCGCCGCTGGTCCACTTCGGTACGGGAACGTCCGAGTTGCTCGTCGCGATGCGCGACGTCGGCGTGGACGTCGTAGGGGTGGACTACCGGCTGCCGCTTGACGAGGCAAACCGGCGACTGGGCGGCACCGTGCCCCTGCAGGGCAACATTGACCCCGCGCTGCTTTCCGCGCCGTGGGAGGTCCTGGAAGCCCATGTCCGCGAGGTGATCGCCGCCGGTTCCGCAGCCCCGGGCCACGTCCTGAACCTCGGCCACGGCGTGCCTCCGGAGACGGACCCCGCCGTCCTGACCCGGGTAGTGGAACTCATCCACTCGATCCCGGCAGGGTAGCGGGCATGCGCGGGACACGTGCACAGCCCGAACACGCACTTTCCGAAGATTCAGCAGCTAGGTTGACGGCCGTCGTCGTGGGCGGCGGCATTTCCGGCCTGCTCGCCGCCCGGGGACTGGCCAAGGCCGGGCTCACTGTCACAGTGCTCGAAGCGGGCAACGCGTGGGGCGGTTGCGTGGGAAGCCACACTGTTGGCGGCCTTGAGCTGGACAGCGGAGCAGAGTCCTTCGCCACGCGCTCCACCGCTGTGGCCGATCTCGCCCGCGATCTCGGGCTCGGCGGCAACATCGTGGCGCCCCATCCTGGAGGTGCCTGGGTGCAGTTGCCAGACGGCCCGCAGGAACTGCCCAAGACCGGAGTGCTCGGAATTCCGGCGAATCCCTGGGACCCCGAGGTCCGCCGTTCCTTGGGCTTCGCTGGCTCCTTGCGCGCCTCGCTTGACCGCTACCTGCCTGCCTCGGTCGGCACCTCGGCCGAGGTCACGAGTGTCTCCTCGCTGGTCCGGGCACGGATGGGCAAGCGGGTCCTCGAACGACTCGTGGCACCCGTCGTCGGGGGAGTGCACTCCGCCGATCCCGGACTGCTCGACGTCGACATGGTGGCCCCCGGACTGCGTGCAGCACTGCGCCAGCACGGTTCGTTGGCCGCGGCGGTGTCCAGCCAGCGCAAGGCCGCTTCGGGGTCGGCCGCTTCGGGCGAAAACGGAAGCGGGACGGCGAAGGCCGGATCCGCCGTCGCCGGCTTGAAAGGCGGAATGAACACCCTGGTCTCCGCCCTCGTGGCGGAGTTGCGTTCGCGGGGCGTCTCCCTTGTTTCCGGTGCCCGGGTGGATTCGGTCACCCGCACTGAAAGCGGTTGGCAGGCCACTGCGGCGGGCACAACGTACGACGCCGGACGGCTCGTCGTGGCACTCGACGGTCCCGCCGCCGTCGGGCTGCTGGAGGGGGCATTTCCGGAGCTGTCCGCGCTGCGTCCCGCCGCGGGCCCCTTGGTAAGCCTCGTGACCCTGGTGGTGGACGTGCCCGAACTGGACCGCCGTCCCCGCGGCACCGGCATTCTCGTCGCTCCTCAAACCGAGGGGATCGAGGCGAAAGCGCTCACGCATGCCACGGCAAAGTGGGACTGGCTGGCGGAAGAAGCCGGTCCCGGCACGCACGTGCTGCGCCTGTCCTACGGGCGGGGCGAGGGAACAGACGCGCCTGAATCGGCGGCCGCGCCGGATGACAATGCACTGTTTGAGGCTGCGCTCCGCGACGCCTCGACCTTGCTGACCGTGCCGATCGTCCGCGAAGACGTGCTCGATTGGGACGTTGTCCGTTGGGCGGGCGCGTTGCCGTTCGCCGCCGTCGGTCATAAACAGCGCGTTGCCGAGGTGCGCCGCATCTGCTCCGAAGCCGAGGGTCTGTCGGTTGTGGGCGGCTGGCTCGCCGGAAACGGCCTGGCTGCCGTGGTTGCGGACACTTCTGCACAGATCGACGCAGGTTTGTGAAATGCACCACTTCTACGCCTTGTAGAAGTGGTGCATTTCGACTTAGCGCCATCCACGGGGCAGACTTGTACCATGAGCCACACTTCTGTCGAATCTGTCACTAAAACTGCCGAATCCGAAGAGCAGTTCTTTACGCTGTGGACCGTGTTCAAGCGGTCGGGCGATGTCCTGCGCAGCGCCGATGCTGTCCAGGATTTCGAGCAACTGGCTGCCAAGCTCGCCGAGGACGGCGTGGTCCTCCGCGGAAGCTACGACGTCTCCGCCATGCGTTCCGACGCCGACATCATGGTGTGGCTCCACGGCGCCAAGCCCGAGGCCCTGCAACAGGCCGTCCGTGACATCCGCCGCAGCGCCCTGTTCGCCGGCACCGAGATCGTCTGGTCCGCCATGGGCGTCCACCGCGAAGCCGAATTCGCCAAGAACCACGTTCCCGCCTACGCCCGCGGCGTCGAGCCCAGCACCTGGCTGTGCGTTTACCCGTTCGTGCGCTCCTACGAGTGGTACATCCTGCCGGCCGAAGAGCGTGGAAAGATGCTGCGCGATCACGGCATGCTGGGCCGCGAGTTCCCCCAGGTCATCTCCAACACCGTGTCCTCCTTCGCCTTGGGCGACTGGGAGTGGATCCTCGGCCTGGAAGCACCCGAACTCGTTGACCTGGTCGACCTCATGCGCCACCTGCGGGCCACCGATGCCCGCAACCACGTCCGCGAGGAAATCCCGTTCTACACCGGTCGCCGCATCACCGCAGCGGAGATCGCCGAGGTCCTCGCGTGAGCGGCCGCCACTCCACCGGCCCGGCCAGCCTCACCGAGGTCAATGACGTCACCGAGGCCGGACGCATGGCTCCCAAGGAGTACGACGCCGTCCTCCTCGCCTCTTTCGGCGGGCCCGAAGGCCAGGACGACGTCATTCCCTTCCTGCGCAATGTGACCCGTGGCCGCGGCATCCCGGATGAGCGTCTCGAGGAGGTGTCCCACCACTACCGCGCCTTTGGTGGGATCAGCCCCATCAACCAGCAAAACAGGAACCTCAAGGCCGCCCTCGAGGCAGAGCTTGCATCGCGCGGCATCAGCTTGCCAGTGCTGTGGGGCAACCGCAATTGGGATCCTTATATCCCGCAGACGCTCCAGGAAGCCTACGACGCCGGCCACCGCAAGTTGCTGATGGTCACCACAAGTGTCTACTCCTGTTACTCCAGCTGCCGCCAGTACCGCGAGGACATCGGCATTGCGCTGACGGAGACCGGCCTTGACGGCAAACTCGAGGTGGACAAGGTCCGCCAGTACTTCGACCATCCCGGCTTCGTCGAACCCTTCGTGGAAGGAACGGCTGCAGGACTTGCGGAGATCAAGGAGAAACTGGCCGCGGCCGGTCTCCAGGACGCTCCGGTCCACATCCTGTTTGCAACGCACTCCATTCCAACCCGCGACGCCGAGGCCGCCGGGCGTTCGGACGCCGAGCCCCGCGAGTTCGAGCAGGACTCGGCTTATGTGGCCCAACACCTGGCCGCCGGCGCCGAGGTTGTTCGGCGGGTTGAATCCGAATCCGGACTCACTGCGCCATGGTCCTTGGTGTACCAGTCCCGTTCGGGCGCACCGAGTGTTCCATGGCTTGAGCCGGACATCAACGATGCGATCGAGGAATTGGCCGGCCAGGGGATCAAAGGCGTCGTGATCGTTCCGCTCGGTTTCGTCTCCGACCACATGGAAGTGGCCTGGGACCTGGACACCGAGGCCTTGGAAACGTGCAAAAACCTCGGCCTCGCCGCCACACGCGTCCCCACCCCGGGAACCCACCGCAAGTTCGTTTCCGGCCTGGTAGACCTCATTTGCGAGCGGACTGTAGCCAACAACATCGCCGATCGCCCCGCCATGACCGGACTGGGCCCGTGGTACGACATCTGCCGTCCGGGCTGCTGCGCCAACTTCCGCGGAGAGAAGCCCACGATTGCGGGTGCAGACACCACCGTCGGCACTGGCCATGATGCCTACCCTGTAGGAGAAGGCGCGAAATGACCGTACGGATCGGTACCCGCGCGAGCAAACTCGCGCTCACCCAGAGCCAGCAGGCAGCCGACCAGCTTGCCGCCGTCGGGGGCTTTCCCGTTGAACTGGTGCGCATCAAGACCGAAGGCGATGTCCGGACGGGCTCCCTGTCCCAGATGGGCGGCACCGGAGTGTTTGTCGCCGCCCTTCGCGACGCGTTGTTGGAGAACGCGTGCGACGTCGCGGTGCACTCCCTGAAGGATCTGCCCACGGGTGCGGCACCGGGACTCACCATTGCCGCAACGCCCAAACGCGTCGACGTCCGTGACGCCTTGTGCGCGCGTGACGGGCTCAAGCTCGCGGATCTTCCGCCAGGCGCACGGGTCGGTACCGGATCGCCGCGCCGCGCTGCCCAGCTGCGCGCCGCCCGCCGGGATCTCGACGTCGTGGACATCCGCGGCAACGTGGACACCCGGCTGGGCCGCGTTCCCGGGCTCGCAGGCAACGCAGAAGATTCACCCGGAGACCTCGACGCCGTCGTCCTGGCCGCCGCGGGACTGGAACGGATCAGCAGGCTCGACGCCGTGACAGAGTTCTTTGAGACCGATGTCATGCTTCCTGCCCCCGGACAGGGCTCACTTGCGATCGAGTGCCGCACCGTCGACGCTCCCGGACAGTCCGGCGCCGAAGGTTCCCAGGGCGCTCTGGCCCAGGCCCTGGCCGCCCTCAATGATGAAGACACCCGGCTGGCCGTCACCGCGGAGCGGGCCGTCCTGGCCCGCCTCGAAGCCGGTTGTGCTGCGCCGGTGGGTGCCTACGCTTACCGCAAGGGCAGCATGCTGTACCTGGAAGCGGTCGTCTGTGCTGTGGATGGGAGCAAGTCCGTACGCGAGAAAAAGGCCACCGACGGGCTCACTGAAGTGGGCGCCACGTTGCTGGGCATAGAAGTCGCCGAGCTCCTGCTTGCCGCAGGTGCTGCGGACATCGCAGATCTTGCAGCTTCCAGATAACCGGAGCCAACAGGAGACCATGGGACGGCACAGCGCAGTGAAGTCGGGGGAGGCCCGGGTCCTTGAAGGCGCCCGGGTTCTTGTGACGCGCAGCCCGGATCGTGCCGCCCCCCTCGTTAGTGCCCTTCGCGAAGCCGGCGCGGAGCCGCTCCTGTTGCCCTTGATCGACTTTGAGCGTGCCCGCGACCAGCATTCCCTCGAGGTCGCCTTGGACGCCCTCCGCGCGGGAGCGTACGGCTGGTTGGTGGTCAGCAGCATCACCACGGTGCGCGCCCTGAAGGAAAAAGCAGCCGAGCGTCGCTTGGAGTTGAAGGACCTGATTCCGGATTCCGTCCGGATCGCGACGATCGGCCCGTCGAGCCGGCGCGTCCTCGAAGCGGAGGGCGTTCCCGTGGACCTCGCGCCGGAAGACGTCCAGTCGGCAGCAGGACTCGTCTCCGTCTGGCCGACAGGCCCGGCCAATGTGCTGTTGCCCCAAGCGGACATCGCCGATTCGATGTTGGCGGAGGGGATCGAAGCCAAGGGAGCCGTGGTCCAGCCGGTGACGGCTTATCACACCGTGGACTACCCGGCGGTCCCCGAACGCAGGCTGACTGCTGCCTTGGCTGCGGCGAACGGCTGGAAGACGGGGGCGGGATCCGGGGCGCCGGAGCTCACCCCCGAAGCCGCCAAGGCTGAACTTTCCAGCGGCCGGCTCCACGCCGTCGTCGCCGCTTCACCCAGTGCGGCACGCCGCATCCACGCCTCCTTGGGGCCGCTGCGGGATTGCCGCTTTATTGCGATCGGGCGCTCGACGGCGGCAGAGGCTGCGGCTCTCGGGATCACGGTCGCGGCAACCGCCAAAGAACCCACACCCGACGGCATCGTGGCCGCCCTACGCACAGTATTCGCCACCGAAGGGAACGAAAGTTGAGCTTTCCAAACCACCGGCCCCGCCGGCTCCGCACCACCCCCGCCATGCGCCGGATGACCGCCGAACACCGGCTGGCCCCCGCGGACCTCATCCTGCCGGCCTTTATTCGCGAAGGACTCAGCGAACCGGCTCCGATCAGCTCCATGCCCGGTGTTGTCCAGCACACCACGGACTCGCTCAAGCGCGCCGCTGCGGAAGCCGTGGAACTGGGTGTCAGCGGCATCATGCTCTTCGGTGTTCCCGCAGTCCGCGATGCCCGCGGCACAGCCTCCCTGGATCCGGACGGCGTGCTGAACAAGGCCATCCGAGACGTCCGCGCAGAGGTTGGCGATGACCTGGTGGTCATGGGCGACGTGTGCCTCGACGAATTCACCGACCACGGCCACTGCGGTGTCCTGGACGCCAACGGTTACGTGGACAACGACGCCACCCTCGAAATCTACGCCCAGATGGCCGTGGCGCAGGCCGACGCCGGTGCCCACGTCCTGGGGCCGTCCGGGATGATGGATGGCCAGATCGCCGTGATTCGCCAGGCCCTTGAAGCGGCGGGACACCAGAACACTGCGCTTCTGGCCTACGCGGCGAAGTACGCCTCTGCCTTCTACGGCCCCTTCCGCGAAGCAGTGGACTCGCAGCTCAAGGGTGATCGCCGGACGTACCAGATGGATGCCGCCAATCGCCGGGAAGCCATCATCGAGGTGGAACTCGACCTCGAAGAGGGCGCTGACATGGTCATGGTCAAGCCGGCCATGAGCTACCTCGACATCCTGGCCGACGTCGCCGCCATGAGTCCGGTTCCCGTGGCGGCCTACCAAATTTCCGGTGAATACGCCATGATCGAAGCGGCTGCCGCGAACGGCTGGATCGATCGTCGCGGCGCCATCACAGAATCCGTGCTCGGCATCAAGCGGGCCGGCGCCGACATGGTGCTGACGTACTGGGCCTCCGAGCTTGCCGGCTGGCTTAAGGAGTCCTGATGACAGATACCGCTTCCACTCCCACGGCCCCTGTCGGAGCTACGGAGATCCTCCTCGGACTGAATACTTTCGGTGACGCCGGGGTGGACGCCGACGGCAACCCGAAACCGCATGCCCGGGTTTTGCGGGAGCTGCTGGCGGAAGCGGAACTTGCGGACGCCGTCGGGCTTCATGCCTTTGGCGTGGGGGAGCACCACCGCCGCGACTTCGCTGTCTCGGCGCCCGAAGTGTTCCTCGCTGCCGCCGCCGCCCGGACATCGCAGATCAAACTCGGTTCGGCCGTCACCGTGCTCAGCTCCGACGACCCCATCAGGGTCTTCCAGCGCTTCTCCACCGTTGACGCGCTCTCCAACGGTCGCGCGGAAGTGATGCTGGGCCGCGGCTCGTTCGTTGAATCATTCCCGCTGTTCGGCCTGGACCTGGCGGACTACGAAGTCCTGTTCGAGGAGAAGCTGGAACTCTTCGACAAGGTCCGGGCGCAGAAGCCCGTGCATTGGGAAGGCCGTACCCGGCCGAACGTGAACGGAATGAGCGTTTTTCCGCCGCTGGAACACCACTTGCTGCCAACGTGGATCGGTGTGGGCGGTACCCCCGAGTCGGTGCTGCGCTGCGCCCAATACGGCTATCCGATTATCTTCGCCATCATCGGCGGGGAGCCGCGCCGCTTTGCCCCGCTCGTGGAGCTCTACCGCGAGGCAATGGGGAAATACGGACACCCCATGCAGCAGATTGCTACACACTCGCCCGGCTACGTCGCTCCCACCGATGAGCAGGCCCGGGAGGAACTGTTCCCGCATTGGCTGGCCCAGCGCAACCGCATCGGCGCGGAACGCGGCTGGGGACCGGCGAGCAGGGGCGAGTTCGACGCCATGTGCGGCCCTGAGGGTGCACTTTACGTGGGTTCCCCGGAAACGGTCGCCCGGAAGATCGTCCTGCTGAAGCGGAACCTCGGCGTCGACCGTTTCGACCTGAAATACAGCAACGGAACCTTGCCCCACGAATCCATGATGCGCTGCATCGAACTCTTCGGCACCGTGGTGGCCCCACTGGTGACCGAGCAGCTTGCCGGCGCTTGAAGGCGCCTGAACCGCCCTTGCCGGCGCCTGAACCGTTCCAAATCCCTGAAAGAATAGGCACCATGACTTCAAACACCCCTGTCTCCGACCAGCTGTTCGACCGCGCCCGCTCCCTGATGCCAGGCGGCGTCAACTCCCCGGTGCGCGCCTTCGGTTCCGTCGGCGGCACCCCGAAGTTCATGGTTTCGGCGCAGGGTCCGTACCTGACCGACGCGGACGGCCGCGAATACGTCGACCTCGTGTGCTCATGGGGCCCGGCCCTGCTGGGGCATGCGCACCCGGCCGTCCTCGCCGCCGTCCACGCCGCCGTCGACCGCGGCCTGTCCTTTGGCGCCTCCACGCCCGATGAGGCAAACCTCGCCGCGATCGTCAAGGAACGCGTGTCCGCCGTCGAACGCATCCGCATGGTGTCCACGGGCACCGAGGCCACCATGACGGCCGTACGCTTGGCCCGTGGGTTCACCGGCCGCAACCTGATCGTGAAGTTCGCCGGCTGCTACCACGGCCACCTCGATGGACTGCTCGCTGCGGCTGGCTCGGGCCTTGCGACCATGGCTCTGCCCGGTTCCGCCGGTGTCACCGAAGCTGCCGCCGCTGAAACCCTCGTCCTGCCGTACAACGACCTCGACGCGGTGGAAGCCGCTTTCGCTGCGCACGGCAACAACATCGCTGCCGTCATCACCGAAGCCGCTCCCGCCAACATGGGCGTCGTCACGCCGAACGAAGGCTTCAACGCAGGCCTGTCCCGCATCACCCGCGAACACGGCGCGCTGTTGATTCTGGACGAGGTGCTCACCGGCTTCCGCACCGGCTACGCGGGCTACTGGGGCCTCACGGGCCGCCAGGAAGGCTGGACGCCGGACCTGCTGACCTTCGGCAAAGTCATCGGCGGCGGCATGCCGACGGCGGCGCTCGGCGGGCGCGCCGACGTCATGGATTACCTTGCGCCCCTTGGCCCGGTGTACCAGGCAGGAACCCTGTCCGGGAACCCGGTGGCAATGGCCGCCGGCGTCGCCACCCTGACGCTCGCGACGCCCGAGGTCTACAGCTTCGTGGATGCCCGCTCGCTGGAACTCTCGGCGGCGCTCTCATCGGCGCTGGACACCGCCGGCGTGGACCACTCGATCCAGCGCGCAGGGAGCCTCTTCTCCGTGGCCTTCGGCACTTCGGCCAACGGCGTCCACAACTACGCCGACGCCCAGGCCCAAGACGTCTTCCGCTACGCACCGTTCTTCCATTCCATGCTGGACTCCGGCGTCTACCTGCCGCCGTCGGTCTTCGAGGCATGGTTCGTGTCGGCCGCCCACGACGACGCCGCGATGAACCGGATCTTCGACGCGCTCCCTGCAGCAGCCAAGGCGGCAGCGGAGGCCACCGCGTTGTAACGGCGCTTTCCGATGTTTTGCAGCCTGCTCCTTGCACGCACCGCCGGGCCAGGAGCAGTCTGTGGGCAACGATCGAATCGACAAGGCGATGATTTATCTGCTCAAGCCGTCCAGAATTTCACTGCTCGTCCTCTTCGCCCTGATGGCCGGGGCATTTGCCGGCATTGCGCATGCCGACGCGCCTGACCGCGGGATCTCGGCCGTCGGAGACCCGCCCCCGGCGCCAAGCACTCCCCAGGCCGCCCCAGCGCCTGGGTTCTCCGACTCTCCGTCCGGGGGATCGCCGGACGTTTCTGCAACGCCAACCCGGCCTGCTGATCCGCCGCCGCCTCCGCACCCGACACCGGAACAGAGGCTCGCGGGCCTGACCCTGGAACAAAGGGTAGGGCAGTTGTTCATGGTGGCGGCCAAGGCCGACGGAAGCGATTCGAGCGCAGTGGCTGATCTCCTGAACAACCACGTGGGCAACATCTACCTGGCCGGACGCAGCCAAGCAGGTGTTGCGGCAACGGCATCGGTTGTGGCAAAGCTGAGGGCGGCCATTTCGCCGGCCTCAAGCCGTGGCTTGCCGCTGTCCGTCGCGACGGACCAGGAAGGCGGCTCCGTTCAAGTCCTCAGGGGACCAGGATTCCTGCCTATTCCCGCAGCCTTGGACCAGGGCAATTCGAGCCCCGAACAACTACGCGCCGACGCCCGGAACTGGGGGACCGAACTCTTGCAGGCCGGAGTGAATGTTGATCTGGCGCCCGTACTGGACACGGTTCCCAGCCCCGAATTTGCGCCCTCGAACAAGCCCGTTGGGGCGTTCAAGCGTGAATACGGCTTCACCCCGGCCGCGGTGTCCGAGCACGGGAACGCGATGGCGGCCGGACTGCGGGACGCAGGGGTGGCTCCGGTGGTCAAGCACTTCCCAGGAATGGGGCGCGTAAGCCTGAACACTGACGTCAGCGCGAACGTCCACGACGCCGAAACCACCCGGACGGATCCCTACCTGATGCCGTTCAAGGCCGCGATCGACGGCGGACTCCGGTGGGTCATGATTTCGAACGCCTACTACGACAAGATCGATCCCGACCATGTGGCGCCGTTTTCATCGGTGATCATGCGCACCATGTTGCGGACAGACGCAGGGTTCACCGGCATCATCGTGTCTGATGACCTTTGCAACGCCGTGCAACTGTCGCCTTGGAGCATGGGGGATAGAGCAGCGAATTTCATCGGAGCGGGCGGCACCATGGTTTTATGCGCGGACACTGCTTCAGTTCCGGCGATGTACGCCCAGGTCCTGCAACGGGCGCAGACCGATCCTGGATTCCGCAATTCAGTAGACGCCGCGGCCTTGACAGTTCTTCAAGTGAAGGCAGGGCAGTAAAGCGGACGCGGACGGCCGATCGCGGCCGGACGCAGAAAATCCCCGGCATCCGGACGATTTACCACTGTGGGTGGTTTGTCCGGAAGCCGGGGATCCTCGTTGTTAAGGCCTAGAGCACGTCCGAGAGGAAGCCCTTCAGGCGCTCGGTCCGCGGCTCGGTGAAGAGTTGTTCCGGCGATCCGGTCTCTACGACGACGCCTGCGTCCATGAACGTCACGGTGTCGGACACGTTCCTTGAGAAGCCCATTTCGTGGGTTACCACCACCATGGTCATGCCGCCCTTGGCCAGATCGGTCATGAGCGCGAGCACGCCCTTGACCAGTTCAGGGTCCAGGGCCGATGTTGCCTCGTCGAAGAACATGACCTCGGGCTTCATGGCAAGCGCGCGGGCAATGGCCACTCGCTGCTGTTGCCCGCCGGAGAGGTTGGCTGGCCGGGCGTCGGCCTTGTGCTTGAGCCCTACGAGGTCCAGTTGGGCCAAGGCATCTTCGCGTGCCTGCTCCTTGGACATGCCACGGAGCTTCCGCAGGGCGAGGGAGACATTTTCCACCACGGTCTTGTGCGGAAACAGGTTGAACTGCTGGAAAACCATGCCGATTCGCCGTCGCAGTTCATCCGGGTTGTCCTTAAGCACCGAACGGCCGTCCAGCAGTATGTCGCCCTGGGCGGGTTCGATCAGCCGGTTCATGACCCTCAGCAACGTGGATTTTCCCGAGCCGGAGGGGCCGATCACGGAAGCAGTTGCGCCCTTCTCGACGTGCAGGTCGATGCCGCGCAGGACATGGTTGGACCCGAAGGACAAATGGATGTTTTTAGCCGTCAGTGTTCCTGAAGCGAACTCGCTCATGCCTGGGCTCCCTTCCCGACGACGGCGGCTGCCTCGTCGGGTTCTTTCTTTTCCGGTCGGCCTGTCCTCAGGCGGCGGTCAATCCAGTTCACGAAATGTGTCAACGGAATGGTCAGCGCCAGGTAGAAGATTGCCGCCGCTACATAGGGCGACAGGTTTCCGCTGGTGGAGGCCGCATCCTTGCCGATCTGGAAGATCTCGCGCTCCGAGGCCAGCAAGCCAAGGAGGAAGACCAGCGACGACTCCTTGATCAACGCAATGAACTGGTTGACCAGCGCCGGCAGGACCCGCCGGACGCCCTGGGGAACCACCACAAGCCGCATGGCGGGGCCGTAGCCGAACCCCAGGGCACGTGTTGCCTCAAGCTGACCCTTGTCAACACTCTGGATACCGGATCGGAAGATCTCGCCGATGTACGCCGCCGACATCAGGGACAGCGCCGCGACGGCCAACGGATACGGGCTCGTGGAGCCGCTCAGCTGGCGGATGATCGGGCCGAAGCCGAGGCCGATCACCAGGATGGTGAGGACGGGAGGCAGCCCACGAAGGATATCGGTGTATACGCGGGCTATCCACCGGGCCACGGGGTTCCGGGAGATCCCCATCAAGGCGAGCGCCATGCCGAGCACCGTTCCGATCACGCCGGAGGTGACGGCCAAGACAATGGTATTCGGCAAGCCGACCGCGAACATCTTGGGGATGACTTCGCCTATCGCCTTCCAATCGAGGAAGGTCTCGCCGAGTTGCTTGAGGATTTCCTGGAGATCCATGGAACGCCTGGGTTACTTGGCCGGAATCTGGACGGCCTTGCTGCCCGGCTTCCAGCCCTGCGGGGTCTGCTCCGCCGTGGTCGGGCGGTCCTTGTACCACTCGGCCGTCAGCTTGGTCCAGGTACCGTCTGCGATCACGGCATCGAGGCCGGAGTTGAGGGCATCGATCAGAGGCTGGTTGTCCTTGTTCACGGCCCAGGCAGTGAAGTTCTGGGTGTTGACGACCTTTTCGGCGATCTTGGTGTTGTCGCCGTCCTTGACCTGGCCGGTTGCCTGCTGCGACGGGGCGACCCAGGCGTCAACCTGGCCGCTCTTCACGTTGGCGTAGACCGTGTTGTAGTCCGGGAAGCGGACGGGCTCAAGCTTGAGAGTGTTGGTGACGTAGTCGTCCTGGACGGTGCCCTGGACGACGCCGATGCGGACGTCGGACTTCAGGTCCGCGAAGCCCTTGATCTTGGAGTCGGTCTTGGTCACGACGGCCATGTAGCCGAAGTCGTAGCCATTGGTGAAGCCGACCGTCTCGCGGCGCTTGTCCGTGGTGGAGATCGAGGAGGATCCGACGTCGAACTGCTTGTTCTTGACCTGGGAGAGCAGCGCGGAGAAGTCAGTGGAGGCGAATTCGACCTTGAGGCCCAGCTTGGCGCCAACGGCGCGCAGGAGCTCGTTGTCATAGCCGGTGAACTTGCCAGAGGGATCGATGAAGATGTTCGGCGGGGCGTCCGAGAGCGTGCCGACCCTGATCGTGCCGTCGGTGATGAGGCCCAGCTTGGACTTGTCGATCTTGTCCACCGGAGTGACGTCCTTGGTGGTGTACTTGTCGAGCGTCTTCTGGTCGCTGCCCTGGAGGGCGTCGGTCGGCGAGGCGCTGCCGGTGCTGCCCGCTCCGCCACCGCAGGCGGCCAGGGACACGGCGAGAACTGCAGCCACGGGGACAGCAGAGAACCACTTCAGGGCTTTGATTTTCATCAAGCAAATCACTTTCATCGGGGAACACGCGTTCGTATCGAGACGGGCGGGGAACGCAGCCAAAGCAGGTTTGGGCCGCAATATCAGAACTCGACCCGCCAAACTTAATTATGTCATCCGTCTATTCAGCGATAAATTGACGGCGATAAGACGTGCGATTCCCGGAAAATCCGAATTAAATTCAGCATTCGATGGAATTTGTCCCTGAAGTGCCGCACCCTCCGGCGTCGATGGGGAATTTGTGACTGACGTCCAGCTGGCCTTCAGGCACCAGCTGCCATGTGACGTGCGTCCCATCATGCGGACACTGGAAAAGCGTCCGGTCCGTGGACGGGCGCTTTGAAAGTCCCGACGCTTTAGAAGTCTCCGCGGCTGGCATCTTCCGGCGGAAGAACCGGCCAATTGCCTTCGATGACGGCTGTTGGCTTTGTCTTGCGCAGGTAGCTCTGGAAATCGGCAGCCTGTGCAGCCGCCCAATCAACCTGGAGCTGGTGCAGCTTGGAAGCGGGCATCTGCAGCTTCGGGAATTTGCCGGCCATGGCATCAAGGACGCGCAGGGTGGCGAGGGCGTCTGCGGCGGAGGTGTGGGCGTTATCGAGGTTAACGCCGTACTCCTCGCACAGCGCGGTCAGGGTCCGCTTGCCCTTGCGGTATCGGTCGACCTGCTTGTTCATGACGTAGGGGTCAAGCACAGGGAAACGGCTCAGTTGGGGCACGCCGTAGCGGGCGGATTCGGCCGCCAGGACCGTGAAGTCATAGCTGGCATTGAACGCAATGACCGGCACGCCGTCGTCGAACAGTTCCTGGAGCGCTGCCGCGACTTCGCGCGTCACGTCTGCGGCCGGACGGCCCTCGGCCCTCGCCTTTTCCGTGGTGATGCCGTGGATCTCGCTGGCCTCCAAGGGGATCTCCACCCCAGGATCAGCCAACCATTCGAGTTCCTTGATGATGCCGCCGTCGTCGTCCACTACCGTGACGGAAGCGGTGACGATCCTCGCGGAACGGGAGTTCCGTCCGGTGGTCTCAAGGTCGAACGCGGCGCGGGGGAGGGTGTTCCAGGAGCTCATGCTTCAACGCTACCGGCGCCCTACGACAAGAACCGGACCGACACCCCTTCTGTGCCGATCCGGCGGCCCGTGCCGATAGGCTGGTGGCATGCGGATGGAGTTTGTGACGGCGGTGCTGGCCGTCGTGGATCTCATGCCGCCCGGCGTTGCCGTGTCCTACGGGGATGTTGCCGAGCTTCTGGGCTCGGGCGGTCCCCGGCAGATCGGATCGGTCATGAGCCATCACGGGAGCACGGTGGCTTGGTGGCGCGTACTGCGTGCAAGCGGCGAAGCTCCCCCCGGCCTTGAGTCGGAAGCGCTGCACCACTACTTGGACGAGGGAACGCCGCTGCACGGCGCCTACGCAGAGTATCTGCGCACTGGAGAGGGCCGCTGGCGGGTTGACCTGGCCCTGGCCCGGTGGGCTCCGACGGACCTCGACTTCGACAGTATCGACGCGATCTCTGAGCAACTCGAGCGTCAGCTCCATAAATTGTCGGTACCCGATGATGAAATGACCGTGTGAGTCCAACACCGACACCTCAAGCAACAACGCTGGAAGCAACAACACCGCCGCGGCAGGCACAATCGCGGCAGGCACAGTCGCGGCAGGCGCCCGCGCGGTTGCGCCTGCTTCCTCCGTGCGAGGTCCACTACGCAGCCCCGGAGCTGTCCGCCGACCAGTCCGCCGTCGTCGGGCTCCCGCACGGATCCGGGCCGGTCCTGATACCGGGGGCGCCGGGCACCGGGAAGTCCACTGTGCTCGTGGAAACCGCCGTCCGGCGGGTTCAGCGTGACGGTGTGGATCCGGAACGGATCCTGGTTCTCGCACCCGGCCGGCATGCAGCGTCGGCGTTGCGGGACACCTTTACGGGGCGGCTGGACCGCAGCTTGAGTACGACGCCGGCGCGCACCTGGGCGTCATACGCTTTCGATCTGATCCGGCGAGCCAAAGCCGAGGGCGTGCTGCCGCTCCAGCGGCCGCCCAAGTTGCTCTCGGGGCCGGAACAGGACCTCATCATCAAGGAACTGCTGGAGGGGCACGCCCGGCCGGGTTTTGAACTTCCTTGGCCACAGGACTTGTCCGCGGCATTGCCCACCCGGGGTTTCCGGCAGGAGATCCGGCAGCTCTTCGACCGGATCATCGAATCCGGCCGCACTGCGGAAGATCTCACGTCGCTTGCCTACGAATGCGGCAGACCGGACTGGATTGCTGCCGCAGACCTCTATTCGGAGTACCGGGATGTCCTGGACCTGCGCATGCCGGAGGCCTTTGACCCGGCAGGAATCATTACCGCGGCGCGCCAGATCTTCCAGGACTCACCCGGATTCCTGGCCGCAGAGCGCGAGCGGCTGCAGTTGATCCTGGTGGACGACGTCCAAGAGGCAAACCCCGCCGTGTTTGAACTGCTCGCGGACATCGCAGAAGGAAAGGACGTCTTGGTGGCGTCCTCCCCGGACACCGTGGTCCAAGGGTTCCGCGGTGCCCGGCCCGACCTTGTCTCCGAACTGCCGCGCCTTCTCGGCGGCCTTGCAGGTACTGTGCGGGAGCTCCCGCTATGGCACACCCACCGCCACCGCCCTGACGTCGCGAAAGCCTGGACGGGCGTGGCTGCGCGTATCTCGCAGCGTGCGGGAGGCCAGTTGGCCCGGCGTCTGGACCCACTGCCTGCATCGGCGGAGGAGGCTCGTTCCGGAGGTAGTCAGGCCGCGGGCCGGGTGGAAGCACATGTCCTTCCCTCCACAGTCCACGAATTGCGCTACGTGGCACAACGCATCCTTGAAGCACAGCTGCGCGAGAACCACGAGTTCGGCGACATCGCTGTGATCGTGCGCAACGGTGGGCAATTGGCCCAACTGCAGCGCTATCTGAGCGGTCAAGGAATCCCGGTCCGCGTCCCCGTCGCGGATTCCGCTGTCCGCGACGAAGTGGCTGTTCGTCCCCTGCTTGAGGTGTACGGCGTGGTGCTGGATGCCGCCAAGCTGACGCCTGAGTCTGCGGTCTCCCTTCTCACGTCGAGGATCGGCGGGGCTACAGCCATCGAGTTGCGCCGCCTTCGGCAATCCCTGCGCCGGGAGGAACTGTTGGGCGGTGGTGGACGGTCCAGCGATGCGTTGCTGGTCGAAGCGCTGCTGGAGCCGGGGGCGCTGGGGTCTTTGGGTATCGAGGGTAGCTCGGCATGGCGTTTGGCCCGCATGATCGCGGCGGGACGCCTCGCTGCCGCCGAACCCGGAGCCAACGCGGAGACGGTGTTGTGGGCATTGTGGCAAGCCACCGGTCTGGCTTCGCGCTGGACGGAAATGGCGCTCGACGGCGGCGCGGCCGGCGCCCGCGCGGACCGGGACCTCGACGCCATGATGGCTCTGTTCCACACCGCCGAGCGCTATGTCGACCAGCTCCCCGGCTCCGGACCCGAACAGTTCCTGGAGTATCTGCTCAGCCAGGAACTCCCCATGGACACCCTTGCCGCCAGGGCCCAGTTGGAGGAAGCAGTGGAGCTCATGACGCCGGCCAGCGCAGCCGGGCGGGAATGGGCCGTGGTCATCGTCGCGGGCCTCCAGGAGGGCGTCTGGCCCAACACCAGGCTCCGGGGTGAACTCCTCGGCAGTACTTTGTTTGCCGATGCGGTGGAGCATGGAGTTGAACACGCCTTGCAGCGCGGGCCGCTCAGCAGGCTGCGGGATATCCGCTACGACGAATTGCGGAGCTTCTCCACGGCCGTTTCGCGTGCCCGGGAAGTCCTCATCTGCACGGCGGTTTCTTCCGAAGACGAGCAGCAATCGGCCTTTCTCGACTACGTGGCGCCTTTGGAACCGGGACAGTACCAACGCGAGTACACGCCAGTAGGCCGGCCCATGACCCTGCGTGCCTTGGTGGCCGAGCTGCGGCAGCGCGTCCAGCCGGACGACGCCGCGCTTGCCCGCCCGGGCGTGGCCGAGGATGCCGCCGAAGCTGCGCGCGTGCTGGCACACCTCGCCACCGCAGAGCCCGCAGTGCCGGGCGCGCATCCGGATTCCTGGTGGGGATTGGCGCCGCTCAGCAGCGAGGAACCGGTGGTCCCGGAGCAAGGCACCGTGTTCGTTTCTCCTTCGAAGGTGGAAACTGTGCACAAATCGCCGTTGGACTGGTTTGTCCAGGCGGCCGGAGGCGAGGCCGCTACCGACTTTGCCCGCAGTCTGGGCACCTTGGTCCATGCGATTGCCCAGGAGTTGCCCGATGCCTCTGGCGCCGAGTATGTCGCCGAGCTCGTGCGTCGCTGGCCCACACTGGGCATGAAGGACAACTGGGAGGGCAGGCTGGACTTCCAACGAGCAGAGCAGATGGTCCGGAAACTCGCCCAATACGTCCTTGTCATGCGGAGCGAAGGCCGAACCCTGGCCGGGGTCGAAGCGGACTTCGAGGTTCCCCTTCCGGAGGTGCGCCTGGGCCACGTTGCCGAGGATTCCGATGCTGTCCGGAACGCCGTGCTTCGGGGACAAGTGGATCGTTTGGAAATAGACGCAGAGGGCAGGCTGGTGATTGTCGACCTCAAGACGGGCAAACGCCAGCCGGGCAAAGCCGAACTCGCCAGGCACCCCCAGCTCGGTGCGTATCAGGCGGCCGTCTTGCACGGGGCATTCCAGGATCTGCCTGTTCCGGGGCTTGTTCCCGGCGGTGCCGTGCTGGCACAGCTGGGGACCAAGACAAAGACGCCGGCGGTCCAAGTGCAGGAGCCCCTGGACCCGGGAGACAACTGGGCACAGGACCTTGTCAAGGAGGCCGCCGTGCTCATGGCCGGAGCAAGCTTCGAAGCGCGTCACGATCCCTCAAAAGGCAGCCATGGAGGCCACGGCTGCCGACTGCCCGATATTTGCCCATTGTGCGCTAGGGGAAAGCAGGTCACGGAATGACCGTCCAGACACTCGCAGAAACCGAGGCCGGAGACGCTGCCGAGGATGCCACGGTATTGCCGGAACCTCGGTTCTCGCCCGGCGAATTGGCCGATATCCTCGGCGAACGGAACCGCCCCACGGAAGAGCAATCCGCCATTATTGCGTCACCGTTGACCCCCCGGCTGGTCATCGCCGGCGCCGGATCCGGGAAAACCGCAACCATGGCGGACCGTGTGGTGTGGCTCGTGGCGAACGGATGGGTTCGCCCCGAAGAGGTCCTTGGCGTCACCTTCACCCGGAAAGCGGCAGGAGAGCTGGCCAGCCGTATCCGCGCCAAATTGGCCACCCTGCAACGCATAGCGTCCTCGGACAACGGGCAGTACGGCTTCCCGGAGGGCGTTGCAGGCTCCGATGAGCTTGAACCCAAAGTGTCCACCTACCACTCCTACTCCAGCGGGATCGTATCCGACTACGGCCTGCGCCTGGGTATCGAGCGCGATGTGGTGCTGCTCGGCGGCGCCCAGGCCTGGCAGCTTGCGAGTGAAGTGGTCGAAGCGTACGACGGCGACTATGAGCACTTCACCGCGGCCAAGTCCACGTTGGTCAACGCCGTGATGCAGTTGGCCGGCGAGTGCGCCGAACACTTGCGCGAACCCGCCGAGGTTCAGCACTGGTTGATGGACCGGGTGTCCGAATTCGCGCAATTGCCCTATATGTCCGCCGCGAAAAAGAACCCGAGCCAAGCTGCCGGCGATCTCGGCGCCATGTTGCGGACCAGGGCCAGCGTCGCAGACATGGTGGGGCGTTACCAAGAGGCCAAGAGGAATCGCGGCGTCCTCGACTTCGGCGACCTCGTTGCCCTCGCAGCGAAGATTGCCCAGGACATACCCTTGGCGGCTGCCACGGAGCGGGCCCGCTACAAGGTGGTGCTGTTGGATGAATTCCAGGACACCTCGCACGCGCAGCTGGTCCTGTTCTCCCGACTGTTCGGGGGCGGGCACGCAGTGACGGCGGTGGGAGATCCCAACCAATCCATCTATGGGTTCAGGGGTGCTTCGGCCGGCCAACTATTCCACTTTGTCCAGGAATTTCCCGTCCGGGTGGAAGACAGCTTTGGAACGGCATCCCTGGCCACCGCGCCCACCTCGTACCTGACCACTGCCTGGCGGAACGGGCGCAGCATCCTGGCCGCCGCCAATGTCATTTCCGCCCCCCTCAATAAGGCCGCCGCGAATGACGGAGCCCCGGGCTCCAGGGCCGAAGACAGTTCCGTTGCAGTACCGCCGCTACAGCCGAGCCCCGCAGCCGTGGACGGCAATGTCGTTCTCGGACGATTTGCCACCGACGAAGACGAAGCCGCAGCGATTGGGAGGGACGTCCGCCGCTACCGGCGCACAGTCTTTGAAACTGCGGCTGACGGTACCCCGGTTTCCCCCACCATGGCAGTACTTTGCCGCCGTCGGGCACAGATGGAGTGCGTGCGGCGTGAATTCGAGGTCCAAGGGATCCCGTACGAAATAGTCGGCCTCGGCGGTCTCCTCGACACCCCGGAAGTAGTGGATCTCGTGGCTGCGCTCCGGGTCCTCGCCGATCCCGGCCGTTCCGATGCCCTGATGCGTTTGCTGGCAGGTGCCCGGTGGAGGATCGGAACCGCTGATCTGATGGCATTCCGCGACTGGTCCCAGTTCCTGGCCAGGCGGCGATCCCACGGCGGTGCGGGAACCAGCGATGCGGGGGACGATGCGTCCAGCGCTGACGAAAGCCCGCTGGAGACGGTCGTGGAGAGCGACATTACCGATGCGGCCAGCCTTGTGGAAGCGCTGGACTTCCTGCCACGCCCAGGGTGGACTTCCGGCCATGGACGCTTCCTCAGCGCGGCGGCCTTGGACCGTCTTGGCCGGCTGTCTGCGGAACTTCGGAACTTGCGGGGGTTCATCGGAGACGATCTGACCACGCTGATCGGCGAGGTGGAACGTGCCATGCTGCTGGACATTGAGGTCGCTGCCAAGCCCGGGACGAGCATCCACCAGGCCCGCCGGAACCTGGACGCATTCCATGATGCCGCGGCGGGCTTCCTGCAGACTTCGCAGCGCGTGGATCTTTTGGCTTTCCTGGGATGGCTTGAAGCGGCCGCATCAGAAGAAGGTGGACTAGACATGGCCGACGCCGAGGTGAACCACGAAGCCGTGCAATTACTGACAGTCCACGCCTCCAAAGGCTTGGAATGGGACGTTGTCTTCGTCCCCGGTCTCAACGCCGGGGCCTTCCCGAGCAACCGGGACTCCCGGTGGAGCAGCGGTACCGCGGCCCTGCCATGGCCCCTCCGTGGCGACAGGGCGGATCTCCCCCAATGGGACCTGGACCAGCCGGACCAAAAGGGCTGGCTGGACGCCGAAAAAGACTTCAAATCGGAGGTCCAGCACCACGGCGAGGCTGAAGAGCGGCGCCTCGCCTACGTTGCCTATACGCGCGCAAAGTTCGTCCTGTGGGCATCGAGCGCCGCGTGGAATGGTTCCCGGGCAGGCATTGCCGAGACGTCACCTTTCCTTGCCGAGCTGGCAGGCCTTGCTGCTGAGGCAGGCAACGGCGCCGGCGGAGCATCGGACGCTGCCATTCACCCTCAGTCCCTCAGCGAAGACGCGCTGCCCACTGAGAGCCCCCTGACCGTCGGCACCGAGGTGGCGACCTTTCCCTATGATCCGCTCGAAGGTCCCAGCGACCCCCGCACGGGGGAACGGCTCCGCTTGGTACCGGGGCGGCGGGCCGCCATGGAGGCGGCAGCAACCCGGGTCAGGGACGCCGTCGAGGCACTGCGGACGGATTCGCCGCTCGTCATCGATGCTTCGCCGACGTCCCTCCGCGGGGCGGCAGCCGGCTGGGCCGCCGAAGCTGAGCTGTTGTTGGAACGGCAGCTGCGGCGGAAACCCGTTCAGGACGTCCATTTGCCCGGACACATCTCGGCATCCATGTTCGTCGACCTGGGAGACGACCCCAGGGCGGTCCTGGCCCAGCTCCGGCGCCCGGTGCCCCGCCAACCCGGGATCTCGGCACGCAAAGGCACCGCCTTCCATTCCTGGGTGGAGGAATACTACGGAACCACCGGCATGCTCGATCTCGACGAAGCGCCCGGCTCTGACTCCCACATCGACGAAGCCTACGGACTTGACGACATGGTGGCGACGTTTAGCAATTCAGAATGGGCACACCGGTCCCCGGCCTTCGTCGAAGTTCCCGTGGAAACAAGGATCGGGGACGTCGTGGTGCGCGGACGGATTGACGCGGTCTTCAAAGACGCCGCTGGCACATGGGAACTGGTGGACTGGAAAACGGGCAAGCGCCCGGCCGGCAGGCAACTCAAGACCCGCGCCGTGCAGCTGGCCGTCTACCGGCTGGCATGGGCGCGCCTCAAGGGTGTGCCGTTGGAGCAAGTGAGTGCAGCGTTCTACTACGTTGCCGATGACGCTGTCGTGAGGCCCCACGACCTGGGCACGGCCGAAGAACTGGAGAAGATCATCGCTTCCGCGCTGGGCAGCCGAAACCGATAGGCAGCCGAAACCACGATAGCTAAGCCGGGGCGGCCTAATGGTCCTTGGCGTCCTGTAGCGGCGCGGGCTCCACTATCGGGAGGGCCGTCGTCGAGGTGTCGTCTGCTTCGGACGGCGCCTCCAGCGTCGAGGCGGTCCCGTCTGCTGAATCTCCCACGGGCTCCGGGATGGCCGTAACACTCACCGTGGGCTTTGCTGAGTCGCCCTCCGAGGCCTTGGCTTCCGAAGCCATGACGACTGCCGGTGCTGCCAGCCCGTCCGCAGCGGCAAGCTCCGAAGCGGCAAGCTCTGAAGCCGCAAGGTCTGAAGCGGCAAGCTCCGCAGCGGCGGCTTCGGCCTCCTCGGCTGCCAACGCGTTTTGCTCCTCGATGTCGTCGGCGAGGGATTTGAGCATCGCCTCGGCTTCTGCCGTCATGTCACTGTGACCGGCTGCCAAGGCCTTGACGAGATACTGGGCCAGGGCGAATTCGGCAAGAAGTGCCGAGCGTCGCAGCAGGTGGCTGTCAGGCGTATCCCGCCGGGCTTCCGTGTAGTGCCGCAGTACGGACTCCACGAAGCGCTGTTCGTTTGACGCCACGAGCCAGGCGAAGTCATCGGCGGGGTCGCCGATCCGCAGATCGGTCCACCCCGTCACGGCCGTCACGCTGTCGCCATCGACCAGCAGATTGTCTTCATGGAGGTCGCCGTGGACTACACACGGGTTGAAGCGCCACAGCGCCACGTCTTCCAGTGCGTGCTCCCAGCGACGCAGCAGGGCTGGCGGAATCTTGCCAGTAGTGGCGGCCTGGTCCAGCTCGTTCAACTTGCGCTGGCGGAATTCGTTGGCCGTGTAGCTGGGAAGATCGGCGTTATTGACGAGGGATTGGGGGAGGTCGTGGACGGCGGCCAGCGCCACACCTATCTCTTTGGCCAAGGCATCACTGCAGGTGGACAACTCTTCGATGCTCCGCGTGGCCCCGGCCAAGTGGGCGTAAACAAATGTGCTCAGCGGGCCTTGGCGCACCGTTCCGGCCACAGTGGGCATCAGAAAAGGCAGCTCGGCCCGGATCGCCGGCGCGAAAGCCCGCAGAATCATGAATTCGGTTTCCAGCCGGGCGCTGGCTTCAGGATGGCGCGGCGATCGGACACGCCACCGCTTGCCCTCCGAATCCAGCAGAAGCGCCGAATCGAAATCGGCAGCATCATCCGGGGCGGAGGCGGCAGCCATCGGCGTCAGGCCGGGCACCGCCGCAGTAGCTACAGCGGCCAGTTCGAACGGTGTTCTTCTCACGTCTTCCACGGTAGATTGACAAGCGCCTCTGGCAGCGATGCAGTGCGGCGAGTCTTGAGATCCGCTGGAAAACAGCATCCAGGGGCGCGCATCGCCGAAAGATCCAAATGTCAATTGTCGGTGCGAGTCAGTACGGTAGGTACATGAGTTTCACCGAGTTCCAGGCGCCGGCAAACCACCTTATCGATACCGTTCTTCCGGTGCGCCCTGCCATGGTTGACCGCGGATCTGCTGAACGCCTGAAGCCGGGCATGCTTGACCAAGTGATCTCATCAGCTTCGGCCAAGGCCATGGTGTTGTCGCAGCGCCAAGCCCTCGTAGTGGGTGACAAGCTGTGGCTGGGCGACGCAGCGCCGCTCTTCGAAACCCTTCAAGCCGCCGGTGGACCGCTGACTGCCATTTATCTCGGCCGGACCCTTGCTGCTTCCTCTGTCGCGGAGCAAACCCCCATCGTCCTCTTTGTGTCCACTGAGCCGGTTTCGCCTGGAGCCGCGGGCCTTCCGGCCGACGGCTCCTGGGCGGGATTCCGGGAGGTCGCCGCCCGCCTCGGTGCCATGGACACAGCCTTGTTTGTTGAGGCCAGCGCCATTTCCAATTGGCATGCCACCCATACCCACTGCCCGCAGTGCGGAACTCCCACGGAAATCGAAGCCGGCGGCTGGGTTCGGCGGTGCCCGCGGGACAAGTCGGAGCACTATCCGAGGACCGATCCGGCCATCATCGTCACCGTGGTCGGTTCCGACGGCAGGCTGCTCCTGGGTGGAGGAGGGCCGCTTGACGCCAAGAACTACTCCACGCTGGCCGGCTTCGTTGAGCCCGGGGAATCGCTTGAACAAGCCGTGGTTCGCGAAATCGGGGAAGAAGTGGGTGTGCGGGTCACCGCTTGCCAATACCTTGGCTCGCAGTCGTGGCCGTTTCCGGCCTCGCTTATGCTCGGGTTTACAGCAACAACGGACGACGTCCAGGCCCGGCCCGACGGCGTCGAAGTCACCCGGGCCCGCTGGTTCAGCCGTGCGGAACTCCAGGCAGCCGTGCTCAGCGGCGAGATCACGATCTCAACGAGGCTCTCGATTGCGCGTTCCCTGATCGAGCACTGGTACGGCGGCGTCATCGAGGACCTCCAGCAGTGACAGACGGTATTTTCAGCGACACCGTTTCACTCGAGGACCGGATTCTCGGAGGCCTTGACGCCGAGCAGCGGGAAGTCGCCAGCAACCTTACTGGACCCATGTGCGTCCTCGCCGGAGCGGGTACGGGAAAAACCCGCGCCATTACGCACCGCATTGCCTATGGCGTCCACTCCGGTGTCTACAGCCCGCAGCGCCTCCTGGCCGTCACCTTCACCTCCCGGGCCGCCGCCGAGATGCGAAGCCGCCTGCGGGATCTCGGCGTCGGAAACGTCCAAGCACGCACCTTTCACGCCGCCGCGCTCAGGCAACTGCAGTTCTTCTGGCCGCAGGCGGTCGGCGGCGTCCTGCCGAACTTGCTGGACCACAAGGCGAACATGATCGCCGAAGCCGCGCGGCGGCTCCGGCTGAGTACCGATCGCGCTTCCATCCGTGACCTTGCGGCGGAGATCGAGTGGGCAAAGGTTTCCATGCTGACGCCGGCCAACTACCTTGAGAATGCCCAGGACCGCGGCACTCCGGGAGGTTTCGACCTCACCGCCGTCGCACGGGTTTTCCAGTCTTACGAAGACGTGAAGACGGACCGCAACGTGATCGATTTCGAGGACGTCTTGTTGATCACGGTGGGCATCCTTCAGGAAGACCCGAAAGTGGCAGCTACGGTCCGCGAGCAGTACCGGCACTTTGTGGTGGACGAGTACCAGGACGTTTCGCCGTTGCAACAGCGGCTTCTTGAGCTGTGGCTTGGCGGCCGCGACGAACTCTGCGTGGTGGGCGACTCCAGCCAGACCATCTACTCCTTCACGGGAGCATCTCCCAAGCATCTCCTGGGATTCAAGGGCCATTACCCGTCGGCGACGGTCGTCAAACTGGTTCGTGACTACCGTTCCACGCCTCAAGTGGTGAAGCTCGCCAACGATCTCCTCGGGTCCCGCCGCAGTGGTGGAACGGTTGCCGACGCCGCCTGGGCCAAACCCCTGCAATTGGTGGCCCAGCGCCCGGCCGGTCCGGAGCCACGGTTCATGGAATGCCCGGACGACGAGGCCGAGGCGGCGGTGGTCGCGGGCCGGATCCGGGAATTGATCGACGCCGGCACCAAGGCGAGCGAGATCGCCGTGCTCTTCCGCACCAACGGCCAATCGGAAGCGTACGAACAAGCTCTTGCTTCGGCGGGCATCGGCTACCAGCTCCGAGGTGGTGAGCGGTTCTTCGCGCGCAAGGAAGTCCGGGACGCCATCCTGCAGCTGCGCGCCGCCACACGTGCGGTGGCCGAGGATTCCGCCAAGGAGCCGCTGGGCCAACTGGTCCGGGACATCGTGGCTTCGCTCGGTTACACGGATGCCGCACCGCATAGCGGCGGTGCCCTCCGCGAACGCTGGGAGTCGCTGGCCGCGCTCGTGGCCCTCGCGGACGAGCTCGCCATTAGCCGCGGGCCGGAATTCACGTTGATGGAATTCGTCAACGAACTCCAGGAACGTTCGGTGGCCCAGCACGCCCCGACAGTCCAGGGCGTGACCCTCGCATCGCTGCACGCCGCGAAGGGCCTGGAGTGGGATGCCGTGTTCCTGGTGGGCTTGAGCGAGGGACTTATGCCCATTTCCTTCGCCGACACTCCCGAGAGCGTGGACGAGGAACGCCGCCTGCTCTACGTCGGGATCACGCGGGCACGCGAGCACCTGAACCTGTCCTGGTCCACAGCCCGCACGCCTGGTGGCCGTGCCAACCGCAAGCCTTCGCGCTTCCTCGACGGGCTCCGCCCCGATTCGGTGCTCGGAGCCAGCGCGCGCAGCCGCCCCACGCCACGGCGCAAGGCGGCAGCACCGGCGTCGTGCAGGGTCTGCGGCACGATGCTCGCCACTGGCGCTGAGCGCAAAGTGGGTCGCTGCAGTCAGTGCCCGCCCACGTACGAGGACCAGACCTTTGAGGCTTTGCGGCAGTGGCGCAAGGAAGAGGCCTTGAGCAACGAGGTTCCCGCCTATGTGGTCTTCACGGACGCGACCTTGACCGCCATCGCCGAGGCCCGGCCCACTTCACTTGAGGAACTGGCGCAACTCGCTGGTGTCGGGCCTTCCAAGCTGGAAAAGTATGGCGAAGCCGTGCTGGCAGTTCTGGTCGAGAACGGGTCTGCGTAGTGCCGCGGATCCCGGGACAGCCCGCTTTGCCGCTGACCACCGACGACGGCGCGCCCGTCGTCGTTCGTCGCTCGGCCCGCCGCCGTCGTACTGTGGCGGCTTTCTGGGAGGACGGGAACGCCGTTGTGGCGATCCCTGCCCACTTCACGAAGGCACAAGAAAGCGAATGGGTCCGGCGGATGCTGGACAAGCTCAAGCGACAGGGGGAGAGGGGCGCCCAGGGAGCCGGCAGGCGGAGGCCCGCGAGCGATGCGGCCCTTGCCGGCCATGCCGCGGAACTGTCCTCAAGGTACCTGGGCGGGCGCGCCATCCCGACGTCGGTCCGCTGGGTCAGCAACCAGAAGTCACGGTGGGGCTCGGCAACTCCGGCGGACGGGACCATCCGGCTTTCGGACAAGCTCCAAGCCATGCCGCAGTGGGTGATCGACTACGTGTTGCTCCACGAACTCGCGCATCTGCTGGTGGCCGGCCACAACTCCGCGTTTTGGCGCTTGCTTGAGGCATACCCCGAAACACAGCGGGCCAAGGCGTTCCTGGAGGGCGTCGCCTTTGCGACGTCGCGGGGGCTAGGACCGGATGAAGAAGGCGCCGACGCACCAGCCGGAGGCTGGGACGCCGACGCCGACTAGGTGTTCAAGGAGCGGCTAGGCCTTGGGCTCCCCGGGTTCCGTGCTGTCGGGGGAGTCTCCGTCTTCAGGCTTCGGAGCCTCCGGGCTGGCCTCTGTGTTCTCCTCATCCTTCGGAGCGTCGTAGCCACCTTCAAGGAGCTTCTGCAGTGCATCGTCCACTTCGGTGTCGCTGGCTTCAGCCAAGCGGCGCCGTTCGGTGAAGCCCGCCGGGTCGTCGAGGTCATGCGCCGTGGGGAGCAAATCGGGGTGCTGCCAGATGGCGTCGCGGCCGGCGATTCCACGTTCGTCCTTCAGCACCGCCCACAGCGTGGCAGCTTCGCGCAGGCGCCGCGGGCGCAGCTCGAGTCCCACCAAGGAGGAGAACGCGTGCTCAGCGGGTCCTCCCGTGGCGCGGCGCCTCCGCACTGTCTCGCGGAGGGCGACGGCAGATGGGAGCACATTCTCGGTGGCAGCGGCCGTGAGTTCGTCCACCCAGCCCTCAACCAGCGCCAGGGCTGTTTCGAGTTTCTCCAGGGCAGCCGATTGTTCGGGAGTGCGCTCGGGTGTGAACACCCCCTGGGAGAGGGCTTCTTGAATGCCCTCGGGGTTGCCGGGATCCAGGTCCCGGGCGAGGTCCTCGACGCGGGACAGGTCGATGTGGATGCCGCGGGCATAAGCTTCGATCGCCCCGAGGAGATGGCCGCGCAGCCATGGAACCTGCACGAAGAGCCGGGCATGCGCGGCTTCGCGGACGGCGAGGAACAACCGGACATCATTCTCGGGGACGCTCAGGCCTTCGCCAAACTTCGCCACATTGGCCGGTAGCAATGCCATCTCGAGATCAGCGAGCGGAACGCCGATGTCGGTAGAGCTGACCACCTCGGCGGACAGGGCCCCGATGGCCTGGCCCAGTTGCATGCCGAAGATTGCTCCGCCCATGTTCTGCAACATGGACGAAGTGCCACCCATCATGGCCTTCATTTCTTCCGGCATCTGCTGGGTCAGAGCATCCGAGAGGGCATTGGCGATGCTGTTGGCCACCGGCTCCGTGAGTCGTTTCCACGTCGCGAGGGTGGCTTCCACCCATTCAGCGCGGGACCAGGCGCGGCCGATGAGGCCCGTTGCCTGAAGATCGGTGACCGGATCCAACCAGAGTTCCGCGAGCCGGAGCGCCTCGTCGACTTCGCGGGCCTGCACGGCATTCACCGACGGATCCGTGCCTGCAGCGGCAACACGGCGGGCATTCTCGTGGGCGAGCTGCCAATTGACAGGGCCCTCGGAAGTGGAGCTCATCATGGCCTGCACTTGGGCGAACATTTGCTGCAGCATGTTGGGGTCGTTCGGCAGCCCTGCGGCCTTTGCCAATTCGGCGGGGTCGATATTGCCCATGCCTTGCCCGCCCATCAGGTTCTTCAGCATTTCTGCCAAGGGATCCACGGGTGAATCGTCTCCATTGGGAGGGGTATTCGGGTTGGAGGTCATGGTGCCGCCGATCGTCGGTGTGACTGGTGATCACTTTCAAGGTACCGCGATGCCCCGGGGCTGTCTGCCTCAAGAACGCGTCGTTCGCTCTAGGCAAAGCACGCCCGGCGCGCACAGCAAGTAGGGTGGATCGTTGGTAAGTTTACTGGCCTCCACCCTGAGGGGGGTCTAAACGGTAGCGTTGGGCATGCAGTTCCCGGCGCGGAGAGGTCTTTCATTGACTAGTTTGCCGAGCCCCGGAGCTGCCGGGGAACCCGGACAGCCTCTCGGCCCCTCCAACTCCCAGGACGTCCCGACGCCGCAAGGCCATTCCCCGGAGCAGGACTCCGCACAAACGCAGGAACCAGGGCAGGAACCGCCCCGCGCGCCCCAACCGGCACGGCGCCGCGACGGCCGGTACATCGCGATGCTGGTCTCCGGCGCCCTGACCATTGTGTTGGGAATCGCCGCGGCTGTTCTCCCTGTTCCCTACGTCGTGGAATCTCCCGGACCGACGTTCAACACCTTGGGCACGGACCACAACAAGCCGGTCATTAGCATCACTGGGCACGCGACGTATCCCGCCAAGGGAAATCTGGACCTGACCACCGTCTACATCAACGGCGGCCCCAACGGACCCGTGAACATTTTCGAGGCCTTCCAAGCCTGGCTGGACGGTTCCAAGGCCGTGTACCCCGAAGAACTTCTCTATCCCAAGGGCGTCACCAAGCAGCAATCCGAACAGGAAAGCGCGCTTGCCATGACTAACTCCCAGGAGAACGCAATAGCCTCGGCTCTTCAGGAAGAGAACATTCCGTACGGGCAGAAGCTTGCAGTCGCAGGGTTGTCCGACGGCTCGGCCTCCGCAGGCAAACTCCAGACAGGGGATGTCTTTACGTCGATCAACGGCAAGGCGGTCACGTCCCTGAACGTCGTCCAAACCGCACTGGCCGACGGCGCGGGCGCGCCTGCCGCCGTCGTCGTCGATCGGAACGGCAAGCCCGTGACGGTGAGCATTACCCCCGGCAAGGGCTCAAACGGCAAATACATCCTGGGTGTACTGCTGCAGTACAAGTTCACGTTCCCGTTCGACGTCAAGATCTCCCTGGACCAGGTGGGCGGACCGAGCGCCGGCATGATGTTCGCGCTGGGCATCATCGACAGCATCACCCCCGGCGACCTCACGGGGGGCAAGCATGTGGCCGGCACCGGCACCATTTCGCCGGACGGCACCGTGGGACCCATCGGTGGAATCGCCCAGAAAATGCGCGGAGCCCGCAACGGCGGCGCAACGCTTTTCCTCGCCCCTGCCGCCAATTGCGATGAGGTCGTAGGGCACGTTCCGGACGGGCTGCAGGTAGTCAAAGTGGACACTCTGGCGGACGCAAAATCAGCCGTGGAGCGACTCGCCTCGGGCCAGGACATGTCCCGCCTCCCGACATGCTCCAACAACTAGACTGATGATGGAACTTAGCTCCACTGCCACTCGTGGCACTAATGACGGCCCCCGCCATTAGCACCCGGCACCGGGGCCGACGAACACACGCACTGATGACCGTTAACTGACGACCAGCGATGAGGTATCGAGTTTGTCCCGTCCAGCCAGCACCAGCCCGCCCGGAAGACCGCAGCGGAGACGGGGTGCACTCACTCCAACTTTGATCATCGTCGCCGTCGCCGTGGTGGGATTCATTTTCTTCGCCAATGTGTGGACAGACGTCCTCTGGTATCAGCAACTGGGCTTCTTCGAAGTCTATTTCAGGGAGAACCTTGCCCGGATCCTGATCTTCCTCGCGGGCTTCGTCCTGATGTCCGTGCCGGTCTTCTACGCAATCCGCGTTGCCTACCATGCACGGCCCGTCTACGCTCCGGACTCCGAGACCAGGGACAACCTGAACCGGTACCAGGCCCAACTTGAACCCGTACGACGCGTGGTCATGATCGGCATCCCCGTGCTGTTCGGCCTCTTCGCCGGCAGCGCGGCCGCGAGCCAGTGGCAAGCGGTGCTTTTGTTCTTCAACCAGGTACCGTTCGGCCAGGCCGATCCCCAGTTTGGCCTGGACATCAGCTTCTATCTCATGACTTTGCCGTTCCTTGGCTTTGTCACGGGTTTCCTCATGAGCGTTGTGGTGATTGCCGGAATCGCGGGAATCCTTACCCACTACCTCTACGGCAGTATCCGGCTCATGGAACGCGGCATCTTCACCAGCCGTGCCGCCCAAATCCACCTGGCCGTGACCGGGGCCGTTTTCCTGCTGCTGCTCGGAGCCAACTTCTGGCTTGACGTCTACAGCACCGTCCAGAACAACGGCGGACACTGGGCAGGCGCCCTCTACACCGACGTCAACGCCGTGATCCCGACGAAGACCATCCTGGCTGTTGCCGCGGGTCTGGTGGCCATCCTCTTCATTGTGGCCGCCGTGATTGGCCGTTGGCGCTTGCCCGTGATCGGCACGGCCATGCTGATCATCACGTCCATCCTTGCGGGCGGTGTCTACCCCTGGGTGATCCAGCAGTTCCAAGTCCGGCCCTCGGAGCAGACGCTGGAAAACAAGTACATTGACCGCAACATTGCCATGACCCGGTCCGCCTACGGTTTGGACAAGATCAAGGTTTCTCCCTACAACGCCACCACGGACGCCAAGACCGGGGCCCTTGCCAAGGATGCCCAGACGGCCGCCAACATCCGGCTGTTGGACCCGAACCTGGTTTCCTCGGCGTTCTCCCAGCTGGAGCAGTACCGTCCGTACTACCAGTTCCCCAAGGCCCTTAACGTCGACCGTTACACCGTGAACGGCAAGACCCAGGACACCGTGATCGCTGTCCGCGAATTGAACCAGGACGGGCTGAACGCCAGCCAGCAGACGTGGGTCAACCGGCATATCGTCTACACCCACGGTTACGGCGTCGTGGCCGCCAAGGGCAATACCTTCACGGTTGACGGCAAGCCGGACTTCCTGCTGTCCGGAATTCCATCCATGGGTACCCTTGGCAGCGATGCGAGCTACCAACCCCGCATTTACTTCGGTGAAGATTCGCCGGACTACTCGGTGGTCGGCGCCCCGGATGGCGCTCCGCACCGCGAACAGGACCGACCGGCCGGCAAGGACACTTCCACTGAAACGCAGTACACCTTTACCGGCAACGGCGGCCCCAACGTCGGCAACTGGTTCAACCGCCTCCTGTACTCCATCAAGTTCCAGTCCTCGGACCTGCTGCTGTCTGACGGCGTCAACGAGAAGTCACAGATCCTTTACGACCGCACTCCGCGTGAGCGCGTGCAAAAGGTTGCTCCCTACCTGACGGTGGACGGAAGCGCCTATCCCGCAGTCGTCGACGGCCGGGTGAAGTGGATCGTGGACGGCTACACCACCAGCCAGTACTTCCCCTACTCCCAGCAGCAGCAACTGGGAAACGCTACGGCCGATTCGCAGACGACCTCCGGACGCACGGCGGCCCTGCCGAACAGCACCGTCAACTACATCAGGAACTCGGTCAAGGCCACTGTCGACGCCTATGACGGCTCGGTCACGCTGTACGCCTGGGATGACCAGGACCCCATCCTGAAATCGTGGGAGAAGATTTTCCCGACCACCGTCAAGCCGTACTCGGAGATGTCCGGACAGCTGATGAGCCACGTCCGCTACCCGGAGGACCTGTTCAAGGTCCAGCGTGAGTTGCTTGGGCGTTACCACGTGACCAATGCGGACAGCTTCTACCAGAACAACGACGCGTGGAGCGTTCCGAACGACCCCACGGTCACGGATCCCGTCCGGCAGCCTCCGTTCTACATGTCCCTGCAGATGCCCGACCAGACCAAGCCGGCCTTCCAGCTGACATCCTCCTTCATTCCACAGGTGGTCAACGGCGCCGCCCGGAACATCCTGTACGGCTTCCTCGCAGCCGATTCCGACGCCGGCAGCCAGAAGGGGGTGAAGGCGGACACGTATGGCCAGTTGCGATTACTCCAATTGCCAACGGATACCCAGGTTCCAGGCCCCGGCCAGGCCCAGAACAAGTTCAACTCCGATCCCGAAGTGTCGCGGGAACTCAACCTGCTCAGGCAGGGAGCATCCGATGTGCTCAACGGCAACCTTTTGACATTGCCGGTGGGCGGAGGCCTGCTTTATGTCCAACCGGTCTATCTGAAGTCCACCGGTGAGACGTCTTATCCGACGCTTCAGCGCGTGCTCGTGGCCTTTGGCGACAAGGTTGGCTTTGCCCCCACGCTTGACGGTGCGTTGAAGATCCTCTTCGGGGGCGACTCAGGGGCCTCGGCGGGAGACTCGGCCAATAACGGCCAGACCCCCACTCCTCCGGGGACTACTACGCCACCCGCCGCAGCGGATGCGCAGGCCCAGCTGAAGGCTGCGCTGGACCAGGCCAACAAGGCCATCCAGGATGGCCAGGCTGCACTCGCCAAGGGCGACTTCGCCGGATACGGTGCCCAGCAGAGCATCCTGTCCGCGGCAATACAGAAGGCGCTCGACGCCGAGTCCCGGCTTGGTGTCACCCCGGCCCCGTCGGCAAGTGCCAGCCCGTCAGCGAGCCCGTTGCCGACGCCCTCGCCCTCGCCGAGCAAATAGCTAACTCCAGCTGGCTGATTTCGGCTTAGCCGGGGTTTTGCAAGACCGGGCCAGCCCTGACCAGGGCTGGCCCGGTCTTCCTTTTGATCTGGCGGCCTGTGCTGGGTGCCTGGGCGCCGGGGAGACGGAGGTCACGTCGTCTGGATTTGGCCTGACATTCACCTGCAGGTAAAGTAGTTCTTGCGACGCGGGGTGGAGCAGTTCGGTAGCTCGCTGGGCTCATAACCCAGAGGTCACAGGTTCAAATCCTGTCCCCGCAACTGGAGAAAAGATCCGGCACAGTGGAAACACTGTGCCGGATCTTTTTGTTTTCCACCGATTTGCGGGTAGGGAGTGCGGGATGGGTAGATCGTGTGCCCGGTATGGCCGCGCGAGAATTGCCCCCTCTCAAGGGCTGTTACTTCTGTCCGACGGCTCCTTTAGATCCCAACGTGCCGCAGCGCACATCTAAGTGGTCAGAGGCGTCCCCGAATGTGCGGTAGAGTTGATTTTGCGACGCGGGGTGGAGCAGTTCGGTAGCTCGCTGGGCTCATAACCCAGAGGTCACAGGTTCAAATCCTGTCCCCGCAACCAAATAAACGAAAGAGTCCGCCCGTCTGGGCGGACTCTTTCGTTTAGCCCCCTATTTTCGCAATTTCTGGGCTATTAGGACAAAACGTGCGCGAATCCCGGAGCACGTCATGTGCGTCCCGGGATCGTCTTCGCTCGGATGTGCCGGATTCTGTTAAATCATTCGAATGGATAAATTGCGGGCCTGCGGAATCACGGCCCCGGCAGCTTCGGCGAAGAGAATGATCCAGCAGAATCCGACCGTGTCCATCGAACTGGATCTGCTCATGGACCTCCCCGGTCACCGGGATCCGGAGGCAACGTTCCAGCACCAGGCCGTGCGGCGGCGGAATGTCTTGAACACGGTTTAAGACGGCTATGCGGGCCGATCCGGGTGAATCGTTTTTCCACACGTAGAAGCGCCGAGATCCACACTGAGATTGCCCAAAAACACACTGATTTTTGGCAAATCTGTACGGATTTTGACCACTTCGACCGCTGAGAGGCGAAATATCGCGCTAGCTTCTTGGGCGGGGGAACAAAGCTTCATCATGGGATTTCCCCGCAGCCAGTTCAAGAAACTAGGAGGAAATCGATGCAAAAACTCTCAACGCTATTGCTCACGGCTCCCGCACTAATCCCACAACAAGCCGCGGACGCGATGGCCCGTCGTAAGAACGACGTCGGATTTCTGATCGTGATCCCGATTGTAGCCGTCATCGTCATGGGCTTCGTTGCCGCCTGGTTCTGGTATTGCCAGCAGCGTGGCGCCTGGCCGGCAATGGATATGCCGAGTTGGGAATCCGGGGGAACGTGGAAGCTCTACTGCCGGGTCTAGATCAACGCAACGGTGAATGAAACATTGAAATCTGTGCATTTCACCTGCAGGGTCGAGGAGCTCGGAAAAGACTATGGAAAGGTACAAGCGGTGCGGGACATCTCGTTCGAGCTTGTACCCGGAGAAGTATTCGGACTCCTCGGCCCGAACGGGTCCGGAAAGACAACCACCCTTCACATCCTGACTGGTTTGCTTGAGGCGAGCCGGGGCAGTGTTGAAGTCAAAGGCGTTCCTATTGGCCACAAGGAGTCCCGGCAATGGATCGGGTTCGCGCCCGATGACTTGCCATTGCCTTTGTCCTTGACGGGCACTGAATACCTGGATCTCCATCACCGGCTCCGGAAGCGTGACGACCGCGACGTTGCCGCCCGGTTGGCCGATGTGCTTGGTCTGACGACAGCCCTGGAACGATCCATCATTGGCTACTCCCATGGCATGAAGCGGAAGTTGCAGCTGATCGCCGCCGTCATGCATTCTCCGGAACTCCTCGTCCTCGACGAACCGTTTCGCGGGCTCGATCCGGAAGCTGCGGCTGTGCTTCGGGATTTGCTGGCGATGTTCGCCGGGGCTGGCGGTTCGGTGCTGATAGCCACACATGACATGCTTCGGGCCGAGCGCGATTGTGATCGGGTGATGATCCTCCATAACGGTCAACAGGCCGCATTGGGCAGCCCCTCCGGACTTCGCGAAGCCTATGGAGGGCTCGCATCGCTTGAGGCCGTGTTCCTTCAAGCAACGAAACTAGACGAGTTCCAGGCGGAGCGTCGGGAACAACTACAGGCGGCGCTCCGCGTTGGCCGGCTCGAGGAGGGACCTCAATGAACACGACGTCGAAAATAGTTGGTGCTGTCCTGGGTGGTATGGCCGGGGGACTGGCGCTTTCGTTCATTCTATTCGTGGCCACGAGCGTGATCGCCATTTCGACGGGCTCCCCGGCGACCCTGCCGGGCCTTTTTACCGCGACCGCCGGAACCGAAAACGGGGCATTGGCCTTGGAATTCCAGCCCAACTTCGCTGGAATCCTTGTGGTCATAGCGTTGTCGGTGCTTGTCAGCGTGTTGATGGCCGTGCGAAGCAGCAATGCGTCCCCGGGACCCTCAGGACGCAACTAGTGGGCGCCGCAGCGACGGTCGCCCGCACCGCGCTGACAGCCTGGACGCGAGAGACGGCGGGGCAACTCCGGCTCTCCGTACTTGCGATCAGAGCTCTCACGGTGACTGCGGTCGCTACCGCCTTGGCCTTCGGTACGATGCTGGCTTTGATGATCGGGGGCACGGAAGGAAGACAACAGATCACGCTCACACCGGGGTCGCTTTCCTTCATGCTGGGCGGCTCATTCCTGACGATCGCATTTCTCACCGCTTTGTTCTCGATACTGGGCCCATCCCGGAACTCCCTCGCGACTGTGCTGGAGATGCTCCCGGTTTCTCGGTGGGCTGTCTTCGCAGGGCTGCAGATGCCGGTACTGGCTTTGTCTTACATTTTGGCCTTCAGCCTCTGTATCCCTTCACTCGCCGCCCTTTGGCGCACCGGTGTCGACGGTTGGGCTGCTGCGGTTGCGTCGATTCTGCTCATGGTTTTCCTCGCCGCCGCCCAGTTGGCGGTCTTGGCCCTGTTCCAAACCCTCGGTTTCGCCTACCGGGCTTGGCTCAGGCTGCCGCGCTACTACGCTTTGACCTTCGCCGGGGTTTCTTGCTTCATCATCAGCACACTGCTCGTCTGGACGGATATCCTGCCGCTGCCGGAGAGCATGGCCGATACGGTCGAGGGCCCACGCAACTTCGCCATGCACCGCGTTTGGGGGCGTGCTCTGGCGCCGTTGTGGACCGGCGCCCCTACTCCGTGGCTGGACGTCGTGACGGGTGTGATCTGGCTGGTGATTCCGTTGGGTCTGATGTTCCTTGTGGCCCGCCTGGACATCGACAACCAGGCGGACGTGACGCTCCGGCTCTTCGCCAACGCCCCGCTTCCCCGGAACAGGCTGCTAGCTGCTGCTTACACCGACGGGATGCAACTCTTGCGTAGCCATCAGTTCACCGTGTTGGTATTCCTGTTGGCGATAGGGCTTGGCGGGGTCGTTGCCTTGTCCGGCCATCCTGAATTCGGGTTCCTCGCAGCGGCCTTAGCACCCAGCTTGGCGGTGGCACCTTCTATCGTCGGCATGCAATCTTACGGGCTGACAAGCAGGACCCACTGGGTCCAGCGTCACCTCACTGGACGCGCCACTGCCTGGGTTGCACCCAAACTCATCGCCTGCGCAATGATCTCGATGGTGATTGGTGCTGTTTTCGTCGGATCGTTGCTCGCTGCAGGTCTCCTCACCTCGGATCATTGGGCCCGGCTTATTCCTGATGCCGTCCTGGCCTGGGCTGCAGGCATGATTGGTGGAGTGCTCGTGCCGTTCAGCCGCGAGCAGCCTTTGGCCAGCGGTGCTACTGGCTTCACGGTCTTCCTGATCTATGGTGTCTCGTCTTCGGCGGCGCGCTGGACCGGAGCGGAGCTCGGGAAGCTTTTCGGCGATGCTTCGTACCTCGGGGAGATTCTCTCCAGCGCAGTGTTGGCTATCCTCCTTGCATCGGCACTGGGTCTCCTTGTACTCCGGGTGTCCAAGGATGGTTGACGAAGCGGCCAGAGGAACCGAGGTTTATCCGGTTGAGGGTGTAGTCCAGCAGAACGGGAGGTGGGCCTACGCTCCGCTGGGGATATCCATCTTGGCTCCGCCGCCGATTGTCCGACCGGACGGCGGCCCCGAAGACTTCACGCATGCGCTCGAGGCCCTCGACACCGGGTTGGCTTCATCCCGGCACGTCGGTTACCGAAGTTTCCTCAACAAAGTGCTGCGCGCTGCTCCCTTGCCCGCCACTGAATCGGCAGCTCTGCTACCGGGCAGAGCACGTGCCCAAACCCAAGCCTTGACGATGATGCTCAGAAGGCTGGGGTGGCCCCTGGCGCTCGTCGCTGGAGCTTGGTGGGCGACGGAATCCACTGGCCTGGCTGTACTTGGGCTCCTCATCTCGATGGCTTTCCTCGTCCTGGTGTCGTTGATTCTCCATGAACTGGGACACGTGGCCGTCTTCAGGATCTTTGCCCCATTTGCGCCGGCTTTGTTCAGTGTCCGTTCAGGGAGGTTCCGGCTAGTTCGTTGCTGCCTGCCAAAACATCAGGACCTTGCCGTCACCATTGCCGGTCCCGCTGCACCGCTCCTTCTCCCCGTGGTTCTGTGGCTCTTCTATGCATCGTTGCCCGTCCTGTTCTGGACCTCAGCGGTAGTCGCAGGAGCGCATCTTGCCTTGCTGCTTCGCGATGACGGCGATGGGCGTATGCTCCGCGTGGCTCTGAGGCAAGGTCCGGCCACGTAACCCACACCGATCCGAACGCTTCAGGCGTTGACAGTCAGATCCTGGAGGACGAAACTTGGGCCGAATGGCCCGTTCATCCGGACGGAATGGGCCGGCCAGGGAGGCCCGAGATGATCAATGCAACGATGGTCGTGGCGACAATTCCGGTCACGGATCTGGACCGGGCGAAGGAATTCTACGGCGGCATCTTGGGGCTGACCTTCCTCTGGGAAACTCCGGTAGGGGTCCGGTACCGGTGCGGATCCGTCAGTGAGATCTCAGTCTTCAAGCGTCCGCCTACTGCTACTGAGCACACCCTTGCCCATTTCGAAGTGGGCGACATCGAGGCCGTGGTCCAAGACTTGGCCGCCAAGGGCGTGGAGTTCCTGGACTACACGGAGGGTCCCCTCGCCACAACAGGGCACATCGCCCAGCTCGGCCCGGCCCGCGGCGCTTGGTTCCGTGATCCCGACGGGAACACCCTCGGCATTCGCCAGGGCTAGATCGATCGGTTCGAAAGCCGGATACCTGCCGCCGGGCCGGATCGCCATGCCCGGCGCGGAAAGTCCCGCCTCCCGGAAGAATCAATAGGAGTTCCAAGCATTGCTTCCCTCGCTCCATGGTAAATACTAGGAGTTCCTAGTATTCTCGATTCCAAGCGTCAGCCATTTGCATCGAGGGAGCTGTTGAATGAAGATCGTCGTGCTCGTCAAACAAGTGCCGGATACGGCCGAGGAGCGGAAGCTCGACCTGGCAACGGGCCAGCTCGACCGTGAGGCCGCCGACTCCGTGGTCGATGAAATCAACGAGCGCGCCCTCGAAGCCGCGTTGCGCATCAAGGATGCCAACAAAGGCACCGAAGTAGTGGCAATGATCATGGGTCCTGATGACGCCACCCAGTCCTTGCGCAAGGCCCTTTCCATGGGAGCCGATTCAGGGGTTCACATCGTGGATGATTCCCTGGACGGCGCCGACACCGGTCGAACAGCTGCGACGCTGGCGGCGGCATTGAAGGCAACCGGATTTGACGTGGTGATGGCCGGCAACGAATCGACGGATGGCCGCGCCGGCGTCGTACCCGCCATGGTTGCCGAACATCTCCAGCTGCCACTGTTGGGTTCATTGATCTCCGCGGAAATCGCCGACGACGGCGTACGGGGCGTTCGCCAGGGCGAGGGTGGAACCCTCAATGTCCGTGCCGGACTGCCCGCCATCATCACCGTTACCGAACGTTTCCCGGAGGCCCGGTTTCCCAACTTCAAGGGCATCCTGACGGCCAAGCGCAAACCCGTCACCAGGTTGTCCGTCGCCGAGCTCGGCGTCCCGACTGGTGCCAGCCGCACCGTAGTGGTCTCCACCGTTGAGCGGCCGCCGCGCGCGGCCGGACGAAAACTCATCGATGATGGGACCGCGGCCGACGAGCTGGCCGAGTTCCTCGTTGCGAACCGCCTGGTCTGAGGGAGGAAAAGAAATGTCGAATGTCTTGGCTCTCATTGAAGTTTCCCACCGCGGCGAGATTGCCGCTTCCGCCCGCGGGCTCCTGGCTGCCGCAGCCACGCTGGGCTCGCCGGTCGCCGTCGTCGTGTCGTCTGCACCCCTGGCGGACGACGACGTCGTGCGCCTGGGTGAGCTGGGCGCGGCAAGGATCTACTCGGCCGTGACGGCTGCCGCTGGCACTGTTTTGGTGGCACCCGCCGTGGATGCCCTGAGCGGGGCCGTCGACGCGTATGGGCCGGCGGCCGTCCTTACCGCGAGCTCGATGGACGGCCGCGAAGCAGCCGCCCGGCTCGCTGTGCGGGTCGGCGGGAGCGTGCTCGCCGACGTCGTGCAGGTGCGCAGCGACGACGGAACCGTTGTTGTCCAGCATTCGGTGTTTGGCGGGGCCTACACCGTCGAGTCGGTGGTGGAAGGCGGGCTGCCCATCCTGACCATCCGGCAGGGGGCGATCGAAGGCGAGGCTCCGGCAGCCACGGCAGACGTGGACACGGTGTCCCTGGAAGCGAGAACAGAAGGCGCCGCAGTCATTGACCAGTTCAACGACGATGCCGCCGTCTCGGTCCGGCCCGAACTTCGGACTGCCGCGACGGTGGTTTCCGGTGGACGGGGTTTGGGCTCGTCAGAGAATTTTGTGCTGGTTGAACAGCTCGCCGACACCTTGGGCGCGGCGATCGGTGCGTCACGCGCCGCCGTCGACGCCGGGTACATCGCCCAGACGGCCCAGGTAGGCCAGACCGGTGTGAGCGTGTCCCCGCAGCTGTACATCGCATTGGGAATATCCGGAGCCATCCAGCACCGCGCAGGCATGCAGACTGCCAAGACCATTGTGGCCATCAACAAAGACGAGGACGCGCCCATTTTTGAGGTGGCCGACTTCGGAATCGTTGGCGATATCTTCACGGTGGTTCCGAAACTCATCGAGGCCGTCAAAGCCCGTTCCAACTGACGGCGTAACAGGCTTTGGCCGCTTCGGTCCCAAGCCTGTTAGCTTGATGCGTCCCTGATTGCAAAGTTCTTCCGAGAGGTGTCTGAGAAGATGTCCACCCCCGCCAAAAAGTCGACAGCAGCCAAGAGCAAATGGTCCCAACCCCTCTGGGTGGTTCCAGGCGTGCTGGTCGTACTTTTGCTCATCGTCTTGTTGGCCAAATGGTTGACGGGCCTGTCGGGTGTGCAGTCGTTCTTGCACGACTTCCCAGGCGCATCCAGGCTCCCGGAGAACGCTCCTGTAGGTTTCCCGGCATGGCTCGGATGGCAGCACTTCCTGAACGTCTTCTTCATGGTGCTCATCGTCCGGTCCGGCTGGCAGGTCCGAACGGCCAAGAGGCCGCCAGCCCAATGGACCCGCAACAACAAAGGATTCATCCGGACCAAGAATGCGCCAACCAAGATCAGCCTGGACCTCTGGTTCCATCTGACCTTGGATGCCCTGTGGGTGTTGAACGGCATCGTCTTCATCATCGTGATCTTTGCGACCGGGCAATGGATGCGGATCATCCCGACCAGCTGGGATGTATTCCCCAACGCCATTTCCGCCGCCCTCCAGTACGCCTCGTTGAACTGGCCCACTGAGGACGGCTGGGTGAACTACAACGCCCTCCAATTGCTGACCTACTTTGTCACGGTCTTCATCGCCGCCCCGCTTGCCATCATCACCGGCCTGCGTACGTCCTCGGCATGGCCGAAGAAGGCCGGCACGGTGAACAAGATCTATCCCATCGAACTGGCCCGGGCAGTGCATTTCCCCGTGATGGTGTACTTCGTGCTCTTCACCATCGTGCACGTCACCTTGGTCCTCGCCACCGGGGCGCTGCGCAACCTGAACCACATGTATGGCGGCAGCGACGATATCAACTGGGTTGGTTTCGGCATTTTCGCCGTATCCCTCCTGGTGATTGTGGGCGCGTGGTTCCTCGCGAGGCCGCTATTCCTTCGCCCTGTCGCTTCGCTGATGGGCAAAGTCAGCAAGTAAACGCACCGAATAGCCAGAAAACACCGGACAACCCGGAGAACTGGGAAGAACTGCAAAGGAGTGCCAATGTTTGAGCTCACAGAGGACCAGCAAGCGGTGGTGGAGATGGTGCGCGACTTCGCCACAACGGCCATTGCGCCGCACGCAGCGGAATGGGACGAGACCAAGCATTTCCCCGTGGATGTCCTGCGCGAAGCGGGCACCCTCGGCATGGGAGGCATCTATGTCCGGGAAGAGTTCGGCGGCTCGGGGCTTTCCCGCACGGATGCGGCGCTGATCTTTGAAGAGCTGTCGAAGGCAGACCCCACCATCGCGGCCTACATCTCGATCCACAACATGGTTGTGTGGATGATCGACGCTTTCGGCAACGATGAGCAACGGGCCCAATGGGTGCCGCAGCTTGCGTCCATGGAGGCACTGGGCAGCTACTGCCTCACGGAGCCGGGAGCCGGCTCGGACGCCGCCGCACTGAGCACCAAAGCAGTGCTCGACGGCGATAGTTACGTTCTTAACGGCACCAAACAGTTCATTTCGGGGGCAGGAGCTTCGAGTGTCTATGTGGTCATGGCACGGACCGCGGACACGGGCAGCCAGGGCATCACCGCAATCGTCGTGCCCGCGGACGCGCCGGGCCTGTCCTTCGGCCCGAATGAGAAGAAGATGGGATGGAATGCCCAGCCCACCCGTCAGGTCATCTTCGAGGACGTACGGGTCCCTGTGGCGAACCGGCTTGGCGAGGAAGGCAGCGGATTCGGCATCGCGATGAAGGGCCTCAACGGAGGCCGGGTCAATATGGGCGCTTGTTCCCTGGGAGGCGGCCAGGCGGCCCTGGAGAAGTCCATCGCCTACCTCAAGTCACGCTCGGCTTTCGGTGGCCCGCTCATCAACCAGCAGTCCCTGCTGTTTGATATTGCCGACATGGATACGGAACTCGAAACTGCCAGGACCTTGATCCTCAGGGCCGCTGATGCCTTGGATCGTGGCGCCCCGGACACCGTGAGGTTGTGCGCAATGGCCAAGCGGGTCGCTACAGACGCCGGTTTCAACGTGGCAAACAAGGCCATCCAACTGCATGGCGGCTACGGATACCTGTCGGAATACGGCCTCGAGAAGATTGCCAGGGATCTGCGCGTCCACCAGATCCTGGAAGGCAGCAACGAAATCATGAGACTCATCGTTGGACGGCTCGCTGTAGGGGCATAAAGCACGCAGGAAGCACGAAGGGCCGGACCTCACGAGGTCCGGCCCTTCGTTTGGCGGATGGACTAGAGCTTGTCGAAGTCGGCTTCGTCCACCGTGTCATCTGCCGGAGCAGTAGCGCCTGCGCCGATCGCAGCCTTCGAACCACCCGACTTCAGGGCCGCCAAGCGAGCCTCGATTTCCGTCTGCTCGCCGAGGTCCTCAAGCTGGTTGAACTGTGCGTCCAGGCTGGAGGCTGCAAGCTCTTGTTGGCCGAGGACCTTGGCCTCTTCGCGGCGGATCTTCTCCTCGAAGCGGCCAACCTCGCTGGTGGGGTCCATGATGTCGATGCTCTTGAGGGCATCGTGCACCTGGGTCTGGGCAGCAACCGTCTTGGAGCGGGCAATCAGCTCATTGCGCTTGCTGGTGAGCTCGTTGAGCTTGCCCTTCATCTGGTCGAGACCGCTCTTGAGCTTGTCCACGACTTCCGACTGGGAGGCGATGTTGGGCTCGGCGGCCTTGGCCTGGTTCTCGGCCGACATCTGACGCTGGATGGCCACCTTGGCAAGGTTGTCGAACTTCACTGCGTCGGCAGGGCTACCAGTAGCACGGTACTCATCCGCCTTGCGGGAGGCTGCGAGGGCCTTGTTGCCCCAGTCCTGGGCGTTCTTGATGTCCTCGCTGTAGTCGGCCTGGAGCATGCGGAGGTTGCCGATGGTCTGCGCCACGGCGGACTCGGCCTCAGCGATGTTGTTCGAGTAGTCGCGGACCATCTGGTCCAGCATCTTCTGCGGGTCCTCAGCCTGGTCGAGCAAGGCATTGATATTCGCCTTGGCGAGCTGCGCGATCCGCCCGAAAATGGACTGCTTAACCATGGTGTTGCCTTTCGTCCTGCTCAGTGGTGCCCACTGAATCCAGTGATCAGTTCTTGTACCGCTTCTACGTGGGGGACAGGCCCCCACCTAGTCTTTGGAGCTAGAAGCTGCCGGAGTCGCCGCCGCCGAAGTCACCTCCGCCGCCGCCGAAGTCACCTCCTCCTCCGCCGTCGCCGCCGAAGAAGCCTCCGCCCCCACCGCCGTCGCCGCCGAAGAAGCCCCCGCCTCCGCCGTCGTTGTTTCCGCCGCCCCAGCCGCCGCCTCCGCCGTGCAGGATGGAGTTGATGAGTATGCCGCCGAGGATCGCTCCGCCGAGGCCACCGCCATTGCCTCCACCACCGAACATGCCGCCACGGCCGTAGCCTTGGTTGGCGAAGCCGCCGAACTGATCGACGTCGGACTGGGCCAGTTGCGCGGCTTGTGCAGCGAGCGACTGGGCCTGCTGTGCGTACGTCAGAGCGGTGACCGGGTCATTGCGGGAAATGGACAGGGCGTAGTCGAGATTCCGTTGGGCTTCGGCCAGCCGGGTACGCGCCTCGGTGCCCACGCCGCCGCGTCGCGCCGCGATGTAATCCGAGGTGGCGCTGATCTGGGACTGGGCAGCCATGATGGTCTGCTGGAGCGCGGCCTGTGCACGCCTTGCCTGTTCCTGCTGGTCACGGATTCCCGAGAGGGACTGGTCCAAGGCTTGGTGCGCCTTCTCCACGCGGTCCAAGGTGGCAATGGGATCGATTTTCCCGCCCTGGATTTCAATTTTGACCTGGGCCAGTGCGGCTTCGACTCCGGCCACCGGGCCAGCCAGCTCCGGGTGTTCGCCGGACTGGATCATCGCTTTGGCCTGTGCCAGGTCCTGGCTGGTCTCCACCACGGCGCCCTCCAGCGAGTTCCGGGCTTCGTCGAGGCTGCCCGCTACCTTGGAGATGGCGTCGATCAGCACGTTGGTCTGGTGCAGGCCCTCTTCCGCAGCGCGGACTGCTACTGCGGCAAGGCTGCTCTCACCTGCGGCGAGCTTTTCCTGTGCCGTAGTTGTTGCGTTTTGAACGAAGGCGAGCCGGTCTTTGGCCTGGGTGATGTTGTCGCTCACGTGGCCAAGAGCGCTGTCTGCGTATTTTTCGCGCAGGCCGTTGAGCGATTGCTCCGCGCTGTTGATCTTTGCCTCGGCTTCGTTGGCGCCGGCGGCAACATTGGCCAGAGCCTGGGGCGCGTTCTTCTCAAGCTCTCGCAGGGAATCGAAATCGGCCTTTTGCTCGCGCAACGACTCGAGGGCAGCCTCCGAGCGCCGGATGATTTCGCCAAGCCAACTGCGCTGCTGCTCTTCGGTGTCCGGGATGTGGTCATCGAGCTGTTGCTGGAGCTTGAAGGATTCGGTCATGTGGGTCTTGGCTTCCAGCAGGGCTTTGGTGAAGTTCCCGACGGCGGCATCGCCGTATTGGGCCTGCGCGAATCCGAGCTCCTGCTCGCTGGACTTGATGGTGTCATCCGCCTCGATGAGCAAGGACCCGGCTTTGCGCCGCAAGTCCGCGATGCTCAGGGAGGCCAGGGGATCGAGCTGTTCCCCCTGCGGACCGTAGCTGGCGCTGGATGCCTGGCTCTTCTTGCGGCGGTTGCGGAAGTACAAGTACGTGCCCACGCCGCCGGCCGCAACAACGCCCGCGCCGATCAAAACGACTGCACCTGAGTTGCCGCTCGGAACCGTGCCGCTGCCCCCGCCGGCGGCGTCGCCGACGGCGGCCGCGGTGTCGATGGCTGCCTGGGCAAAGTCTCGCTTGCCTGCGCCCAGATTGGCCGCGATGGCATTGGACGAAATGGTTGACCTCTTGGAATAGATCGCACTGGCAGAGTTGGGTGCGAAGTAGTACTGACCGGCCGCGGAGATGGCCAGAATGACGTCGGACCGGCCCATGCCCTTCTTGGTGGCCACTGCCGTGGCCCAGGCTTCGGGCGATGAGGGGTTTTCGAAGGAATTCACCGTGACCACGTACAAGTTGTATTTGTGGTCTTTCAGCAGCGTCTGGATGGCGTCCTGGACCTCGCCCTTGCGATTGCCCAAAACATTCGCGTTGTCCACGATGTTCTGGCCGGACGGGATGGTCACCGGGTCGGCGGCCCAGGCTGCGGTGGCCGGGAGGACCAGCATTCCAGCCAGGCCGATGACGGCGAGTACACGTTTCAACATTGACCGCATGTGCAACCCTTCAGCACGTCTGCGATTGGTCCGGGCCGGAACAATCGAAACAGAATGCATCAGCGCCCCCACGCATGGTTGTCAAGCGGCAGGTCGCTGTGGCAATTCCACTTGATACTATGGTGCACCTTTTGGGGCGTCCACAGCGGTAAATATGCCGCCAGCGAAACGGGGAGAAATCTGCCCTTCTCCAGCGTTGAGGGGCTAGTCGGTGCCATTCGAGGCCACAGGACCGTTCCGATGACGGCGTTCAGCAAGCTCCCAGCGAACGTCGACTCTTGATCCAGCAAGAGCGACGATAGTTAAGGGGACGAGGAAGAAAGGAAGTCCCATGACGGAGAACCCAGCACAGGGCGCCGCGCCTGAGAACAATGGCCCTGAGAACCATGGTCCTGAGGGCGCCGGCCAGGCGGAGGCGGACAAGCAATCCAATTCCCAGCCTACGGTCCCGCTGCCGGCATACCAGCCGGGTCAGGATTTCACTGCGCAGCCCGAACACGCTGCGAAGCCTGAACACCCCGCGCAGCCCGAATACAGAGCACAGACTCCGGTAGCTCCGGCACCCTGGGCCCAGGGCCCGGCCGAAAACGCCACCGAGCAGATCCAGGCTCAGCACAGCGCTCCCCAGAACGGCGCGCCCCAGAACGGAGCGCCCCAGAACGGAGCGCCACAGCACAGCGCGGGACCGCAACACCCCTACCCGCAGCACCAGCCTTTCTATGGCGGACCGAACCCTGCGCAGCACTATCCCACGCAGCAATTCCCGGCCCACCCGGGCGGTCCGGCGGCTAGCCCGAAGCGCAAGCCGGCCTTCGGCGTCGGGACCTTGGTGGCCTGCATCCTGGCCGCCGGTCTCGTCGGCGGAGGCGTTGTGGCCGCCAGCGATCAATTGCTGAACAGCCGGACCCCGGCGGCAGCCACTAGCGGCCAGACGGGAACCGTGATTGTCAACAACACGGACAACGTCAACGCCATCACCGCAGCCGCGGCCAAGGCTTCGCCGAGCGTCGTGACCATCATGGCCTCGAGCGGAAGCCAAGGCGGCACCGGTTCGGGCATCATCCTCGACGACCAGGGCCACATCCTGACCAACACCCACGTGGTGACCCTTGACGGTGCCAGCGCCAACGCCGCGATTGAAGTGCGGCTGAGCGATGGACGCGTCCTGAAGGCGACGGTAGTGGGTACGGACCCGCTTTCGGACCTCGCCATCATCAAGGTGGACAACGCCTCCGGCCTCGTGCCGGCTACCCTGGGTGATTCCAGCAAGATCAACGTCGGGGACAACGCAATCGCCATCGGCGCTCCGCTCGGCCTGCCCGGCACGGTCACCGACGGCATTGTGTCCACCCTCAACCGCACCATCAGCGTGGCTTCCTCGGCTGTTCCCAACGGCGGCTCCGACAATTCGCAAAATGGCGGGCAGGGCGGATTCCAATTCGCCCCTCCAGGCGGTGGCCAGAGCCAGAGCAGTGCGGGACAGGGCACCGTTTCGCTCAACGTGATCCAGACCGACGCGCCGATCAACCCGGGCAACTCCGGTGGAGCGCTTGTCAACACCAAGGGCGAGATCATTGGCGTCAACGTGGCGATCGCTTCTGCCGGGAGCAGCAGTGCCTCGTCTTCGTCCAGCGGCAACATTGGTGTGGGCTTCAGTATCCCCATCAACAACGCGAAGCGTATTGCGCAGGAACTTATCAAGAACGGCAAGGCCACGCACGGGCAGTTCGGCGTCAGCGTGCAGCCTAAGTCGGCCACGGGAAGCAGCTCCGGGTTCTCGGTGGGCGCGCAGGTTGCGGCCGTGACCGCGGGCTCCGCCGCTGAGAAGGCCGGGCTCAAGGTGGGCGACGTCGTGACCAAGTTCGCCGGCATGGATGTCAACGATCCCGAGCAGCTCACCGCGGCGGTCCGTGAGCAGCCGGCAGGCGCAACGGTCAAGGTGACCATCCAGCGCAGCGGCCAGTCGCAGGAGCTCGACGTGACCTTGGATGCTGCACCGTAACAGCTGCCCCGTAGCAGCTGCAGTAGCAGCGGATTCCAGCGGGGCATGGGCCCACCCCGCCGGGGTTCCCTGGCCGAGCTTGCGAGGCGAGGGTGGCGGTGGGGACTAGCAGTCGACGACGGCGGGCGGCACCACAAGCGGTGCGGCCCGCCGTTGTCGTGTGCTCTTGCTTCCGTAAGCGGGAGCTATCCACGAAACAGGAGTTAATGCGGGTACGCGGCGTTGTCCGACTTGTCCCGCAATATGCTTAGCTAGGACGAGCCCGTAAGCCGGGCACTCTTGGCCATGCGCCTAGTTGCTGGCCATCCCCGAGTATGGAAGGCTGCCTCGAACACAGTGGGAGATACATTGAAGATTGTTGTTCTGGTCAAGCACGTCCCGGACGCGCAGTTCGACCGACACCTCACCGGCCCAGGCAACACCACGGACCGCGACGAGAGCATTCTGTCCGAACTGGACGAGTATGCGCTTGAAGCCGCGCTGCAGCTCAGTGAAGCCCGCGGAGGTGCTAAGGCCGGCAACGAGGTCATCGCCTTGAGCATGGGTCCCGCCGGTGCCGTGAACGCCGTCAAGAAGTCCTTGCAGATCGGTGCCTCCTCGGGAGCGCATTTGAGCGACGACGCCTTGGCCGGTTCCGACGCCGCAGCCACCTCGCTGGCCCTCGCCGCGGCGATCCGGTATCTCGGCGCCGATTCGCCCGTGGACCTCGTCCTGGCGGGCATGGCCTCGACCGACGGCGAAACGTCCTTGGTTCCGGCCCAGCTCGCCGAGAGGCTCGGACTCCCGCAAGTCACTTTTGCTTCCTCCCTGGAGGTCAACGGCGAACGCGTCGTCGCGCGCCGTGACGGTGACGCCCACGCGGACACTGTGGAGGCAACCTTGCCAGCGCTGGTATCCGTGACGGACCAGATCAACGAGCCGCGATACCCCAACTTCAAGGGCATCCTGGCAGCCAAGAAGAAGAAAATCACGGCACTCACCCTGGCCGATATCGGCGTCGATGCCGCGCAGGTGGGCGCCGCGGGTTCGCTGACCGCCGTCGAGACCGCTGAAGCGCGGCCGCCGCGCACTGCCGGCACCATCATCACCGACGAAGGCGACGCCGGCATCAAGCTGGTTGAGTTCCTGGCCGCCCAGAAGCTGCTCTAAGAGGATTCCGACACATGGCAAAAGCACTTGTATTCATTGACAACCCGGGCGCGGCTCTCAAGAAGAGCAGCCTGGAACTCCTGACGATCGCACGTTCCCTCGGGGATGCGGTGGTCGCCTTCAACGGTGAGCTGCACGACGACGTCGCGGCCGCCCTGGGTGCCCATGGAGCCTCGGCTCTTTACCGCCCGTCCGCCACGGACCTGGACGACTACCTTGTTGCGCCGAAAGCGGCATATCTTGCCGCGGCAGTTGCAGCCTCCGGAGCCCAGACCGTCCTGCTGGAGAACACAGCCGACGGCAAGGAAATCGCGGCCCGTCTCGGCGTGAAGCTCAACGCCGGCGTCATCACCGATGTTGTGGGCGTCGACGCCGACGGCACGGCCCACAAGTCGGTCCTGGCGGGCTCGTACACCACCACGGCGAAGGCGCGCACCGCCGTCGCCGTGCTCACGGTCAAGCCGAACAGTGTCGACGTCGAGGCCCCGGCCGCGGCTAGCACGCCCGAAGCCGTCACTATCGATGTCCCGGCCGATGCCACCGCGAATGCCGCCCGGGTCACCGGGCGTGCAGAAAAGCCGGCCAGCGGCCGTCCTGAGCTCACCGAAGCCCGGATCGTGGTTGCCGGCGGACGCGGCGTCGACGGCGACTTCGGTCCTTTGGAAGAACTGGCCGACGCGCTGGGCGGTGCACTCGGGGCTTCCCGTGCCGCCACGGATGCGGGCTGGATCGGCCATGACTACCAGGTTGGCCAGACGGGCAAGACCGTGTCCCCGCAGCTCTACATTTCGGCGGGCATCTCCGGAGCGATCCAGCAGAAGGCCGGGATGCAGACCTCCAAGGTCATCGTCGCGATCAACAAGGATGCTGAATCGCCGATCTTCGAAATCGCGGACTTCGGCATCATCGGTGACCTCTTCAAGGTTGTTCCGCAGGCCACCGAAGAGATCAAAAAGCGGAAAGGCTGATCCCTTTGTCTTCTGACGCTACGTCAGCAAAGAGCCCGTTCAACGCCTCCAGGGAGCGTGTTGAGCGGGTGCTTTGTTTTACCGCCCACCCGGACGACATCGACTTCGGCGCGGCCGGCACCATCGCTGCCTGGACCGCTGCCGGCGTCGAGGTCAGCTACTGCATCATGACCGACGGCGACGCAGGAGGTTTCGATCCTGCCCACCGCGAAGAGATCATTTCCATGCGCGCAGAGGAGCAGAGACAAGCCGCTGCCCTCGTAGGAGTGACGGACGTGCACTACCTCCATGAGCGCGATGGCTACCTGGAACCGACGCATGGGGTCATCAAGCAAGTGGTGAAACTTATCCGCGAAATCCGCCCCGACGTTGTCCTTGCCATGCATCCGGAACGCAATTGGGACAGGATCCAGAAGAGCCATCCCGACCACCTCGCCGTGGGGGAGATCGTGACCCGGGCGGTGTACCCCGCGGTGGAGAATCCCTTCGCCTACCCGGAACTGGCGGAAGCCGGCCTCGAGGCCTTCAGACTGCCGTGGCTGTGGCTCTTCGCCGGTCCCGAAACCCGTGAGAACTATTTCGTGGATGTCACCGAACACATCGACGCGAAACTGGCTGCCATCCGGATCCATGCGAGCCAGCACCCCGATCTGGAGGGCATGGAACGGGCTGTCAGAGGCATGCTCCGGCACAATGCTTCACGCGCCGGCATGCCCGACGGGCGCAGCGCCGAGGCGTTCCATGTTGTGGAAGTCAACGGTTCCCAAACCATCGCCGGTTTCTGAAATTGCTGATGTGTAACCTGTGTCATATGCTTAGTCTCGTTTAAATCATATTTAATTGAGAGAGGCAGACTTTGATGGCGAAGACTGCACAACAGCCGGTATTGGTGATCATGGGTGTCTCCGGTTCCGGTAAATCGACAGTGGCCGGCGTATTGTCCGGCCGGCTGGGTTGGGACCTCGCCGAAGGCGACGACCTGCACCCGGAAGCGAACGTGGCAAAGATGCAGGCAGGGCACGCACTCAGCGATGAGGACCGTTGGCCCTGGCTGGAAATCATTGCCGATTGGATCAAGGAGCGTACCGCAGCAGGAAAGCCGGGCATCATCACGTGCTCGGCCTTGAAGAAGCGCTACCGGGATGTCCTGCGCGGCGAGGGCGTCGTGTTCGTCTTCCTCCAAGGGAGCAAGGACAAGATTTCCGACCGGCTGGCTTCGCGTCACGGACACTTCATGCCTGCCTCGCTGCTGGAATCCCAGTTCGATGCACTCGAGGCGCCCACGGAGGACGAGAACCACATCTCGCTGTGCGTCTCCGCTTCTCCGGCTGAAGAAGCAGACGAAATCATCGAACGGCTCGGCCTTGAGGCACAGACCGCCCACGCGGTCGGTGGCGCAGCGTGAACTGGACCGGGCACGATACCCAACTTCTTGTGGTCGCGGCTATCGGCATTGCGCTGATCGTCCTGCTGATCGCCAAATTCAAAGTCCACCCCTTCCTTTCCCTGGTACTCGGATCGGCCTTCGTTGGCCTGGCCTCCGGAGTGGAACTGGCCAAGGTTGTCAGCAACTTCGAGGACGGCGTGGGAGGCGTCCTTAAAGAGGTCGGCATCCTGATTGCGCTCGGCGCCATGCTGGGCAAGCTCCTGGCGGATTCCGGCGGCGCAAACCGCGTGGTGGACACCTTGCTGGAGAAAGCCAGCGGCAACAAGGTGGTCTGGATGATCACCTTGGTTGCGGTCATCATCGGCCTCCCGATGTTCTTTGAGATCGGCCTCGTCCTGCTGCTTCCGGTGATCGTCCTGGTCACCCAGCGCTCGCAGATGAAGCTCATGCGCATTGCCATTCCGGCCCTCGCGGGTCTGTCCGTGCTGCACGGCCTGGTCCCGCCGCACCCCGGGCCGCTCATTGCCATCAGCGCTGTGAAGGCTGAACTGGGCACCACCCTGGCATTGGGACTCCTGGTCGCCGTCCCCACGGTCATCATTTGTGGACCGCTGTTTTCCCGTTTGGCCGCGCGATGGGTTCCAGTTGACGCTCCTGCGGTGGCCGGCGGCGTCGACACCAAGCACGCCGTCGACCTCAGCGAAGTGAAGCGTCAGCCCAGCTTCCTCGTCACGTTGTTGACCATCATTTTCCCCGTGGTGCTCATGCTCCTGAAGGCCGTCGCGGACATTGTCTGGCCCGACGCGGCGCATGCCCCCATGATCCGCACGGTCCTGGACTTCGTGGGCCAGCCCCTCGTGGCGATGACCCTGGCGGTGCTTGCCGCCATGGTGACCTTTGGCTATGCCGTCGGCTTCACCGGAAGCAAGATCACCGCCAAGCTCGGCGACAGCCTCGGACCGATCGCCGCGATCCTGTTGATCGTGGGCGCAGGCGGCGGCTTCAAGCAGACCCTTATCGGTGCCGGCGTCGGTGACGCGGTCAAGAAATGGGCCGAGGGCGCCAATATGTCCGTGCTGGTCCTGGGCTTCATTGTGGCTGTGGCGCTTCGCCTGGCCACGGGCTCGGCGACAGTTGCCACCGTGACGGCTGCGGGCATCGTGGCTCCCTTGGCGAGCAGCCTGAGCCCGACGCACGCCGCACTCCTTGCTTTGGCCATCGGAGCCGGTTCGCTCTTCCTGTCCCACGTCAACGACGCCGGATTCTGGCTCGTGAAGGAACTGTTCGGCCTGACAGTCGGGCAGACGTTCAAGACGTGGTCGGTGATGGAGACGCTCATCTCGGTTGTCGGCTTCGGCTTTATCATGGTGCTCTCGCTGATCATCTAGCCGGGCTGCTTGGCAGTCAGTACGACGGCGGCCCGCCCCCTGTGTTTCCAGTGGGGACGGGCCGCCGTCGCGCTTTTCGGCAGGAAGCCCTAACTGAGCTTTTCTGCTGCGTAAACCTTGATGCCTTCGAGCAGGTAGGGCGCCAGGCCTACCCGGACCTTGTCGTAATTGGCGGTGAACCGGGGGTCGTCCACATACATCTGTCCCAGGCCTACATAGGATTCAGCGTTGGGCGTCCAACTCGCGCAGATCCACTTGTAATGCCGGCCGACGGCTGCCTGGACGTCCGGGTGGTCTGCCGGAAGGGCCGCGTCGAAGCAGCGGGCGAGATCCTGGTTCAGGGCCGCGTACTCCTCCATGAAGGCCTGTTTTTGGGCGGTTGTCATCGCCGAGTGTCGTGCTTTGCTCTCGTCGACGGCCCGATCGCCCCAGCGCTCGCGCGCCTCGGCTTCGTAGGGGTTGTTGTCGAAATCCTTGAAGATGTTCTCCGCGGTCATGGTTTCTCCTTGACGTAGTGCTGCGATAGTGGCGTCGACCGTCCGGGACATCCGGTCCAGCCGGTCGCGCTCGGCCAGCAGCCAGTTCCTGTGCACGGCAAGTGCCTCCACAGGATCGGCCTGGCCATCCAGAACTTCGCCGATGGTCTCGAGCCCAAGGCCAAGTTCACGAAGCAGAAGGATCCGCTGCAGGCGCAGCAGCTCAGGCTGGCCGTAGTACCGGTAGCCGTTGTGTCCCGTGCGGGCAGGTTCCAATAGTCCGAGTTGGTCATAGTGGCGCAAGGTTCGCGAGGAAACCTTGCTGGCCTTGGCCAATTCGGAAATGGTCCAGGTATCTGCCTTGTCCTGCTTCATGTATCCAGCGTAGAAGTTGACGTTACGTCAAGGTCAAGCCCCGTGACCGAGAGCCCATGTCCGGGCAGCCTCCGTCGCTTTACGTGAGAGGCGCTGCAGCGACGGTCGGGAGTGTCGGCTTCTTGGAGCCGCCCACGGGTTCAACCGTGATGCCGATGGCCGCCGCGCTGGAAATGCCGGAGACAACCGCCGGATGGCTCAAGGCCTGGGCGTCCATGAGTCCCTGGGATACAGGGTCGGAGCCGTCCTTGGGAATGAGCCACATCTGATAGACCTTGCCGGCCGGGGGAGCGGGAACTCCGTTCATACGGACCACCACAGCGTTCTTCGAGCTGGAGATGGACACAGTGGCAGTGCCGCCGCCGTTGACGTTGACGGTTGCTTGCCGGACATCGCCGGCCTGCAGTACCTGATTCACGGGATCGTTCTGCCCGGCCACGTAGACGCCCACGCCAACACCGCCAAGCGCAATTACCGCGGCCGCCGCAGCGGCTGCCACCCAACCACGGACGCCGCTGAAGCGTCGGCGATCCCGCCGGTTCCGGGCCGCGGCGAGGTCAACGACGTCGGGGGTTACGTGCGTTGCGGGTCCGGACGACACTTCGGGAACGGAAGAAGGTGCGGACGCTGTGCCGGTTTGTGCAGTGCGCGGTTGTTGCGGGAGCTGCCGCAGAATGTCCTCCAACAGTCCCGGCCGCGGTTCGGCCTCGTCGGCGAAAGAGGTGGCGAGGGTTTCGCGTGACTGCCTGACCCGCTCAAGGAACGCCGAGCGTTCAGGTGCCGTGGCAATGTAGTTGTCGATTTCCGCTCGCTCGGCGTCGTTCAAGGCGTCGAGGGCATAGATCTCGGCAAGCTCCAGGACGCGGCCTTCGGCAAGATCAGTGGCTATATCGCTGGCGAACATCCTGCGGAGGCCTTCCTTCCCGGCATTCTGCTTGTTGTCATCGTGTTCGGTCATGTCAGCTCACCCCCAGGCAAGTCTTGAGTCGGAGAAGTCCATCGCGGATGCGGGATTTGATGGTCGGCATCGCTGCACCGAGTTGTTCGGCGACTTCACGGTAGGTGAGCCCGCCATAGTAGGCGAGCCGCACGGATTCCAATTGCGTTTCCGTCAGGGTGCCGAGGCAACGGGTGACGGCCTCGGCCTCAAGCCGGCTGGTGGCTTCTTCTTCCACTGAATCGTGGTCAAGGAGTTGGCTTGCCGCGCCATACTTCGCTTCGCGGTCCGTGGCGGACTGGGCCGAGCGGACACGGTCGATCGCGCGCCGGTGGGTGATGGTCATGAGCCACGCGAGCGGGCTGCCTGCTTCGGGATTGAATTTGGCCGCGTTCTGCCAGACCTGGATGAAGACTTCCTGGGTGGTATCTTCGCTCAGGCCCGCATCCACCAAGACGCGCTTGGCCATGCCGAAGACCCTACGCGCGGTGAGCCGGTAAAACTCGCTGAAGGCGACCCGGTCGCCGTCGGCCATCAAGCCCAGCAATTCCGCAAGCTGGGCATTGGAGCCGGCTATCAGGCCGGGTGCCTCGGGGCCTCGCACATTCGGTGTATCCATCACCGTCCAGCATAGGTTGTTGGTGACCCCGGCAGTACCGGAAGTGCTGCGGGTCTTGAGAGTAGTCACCTGCGCCCCTTCCGCGGCCGCCGCTTCACCGGCCCCTTGCTTCGCAGGCCAACTGCCTGCCCAGGCTGTTGATGCCTGCACAGGGCATTCGGCGCAGGGGGCGCTTTGGATGGGTGATCCGCGGAGATGACCTTGCGGATATCTGGCGGCTCTGCCTGCCCGCTACAGCTTCGCCCCGGCAAAACCGTGTTGGCGCCAGGCCTCGTACACCGCGATGGAGGCGGCATTGGCGAGGTTGAGCGAGCGGAGGGATGGCAGCATGGGGAGCCGGACGCGGGCCGTGACGTGCGGGTCCTGTTTCAGCCAGTCCGGAAGCCCGACGGACTCGGGGCCGAACAGCAATACGTCGCCCTCCTCGTAGGCAATGTCTGTATAGGAGGATTCGCCGTCGGACGTGAAGGCGAAGACGCGCCCGGGCTGCAAAGCCGCCCATGCTGCCTCGATGTCCTTGTGCACCGTGACCACCGCGAGGTCGTGGTAGTCGAGTCCCGCGCGGCGCAGCTTCGCGTCGGAGAAGTCGAAGCCCAGCGGCTCCACGAGGTGGAGCTCAGCGCCGGTGATGGCGGCGAGCCGGATGGCGTTTCCCGTGTTGCCCGGGATTTCAGGGGTGTGGAAGAGGATGCGGAACACGTATCAATCCTAGCCAGCGAAAATACAGGGTTGTTCCTGCCGGCTCAGTGCATGCCGCGCAGCAGCCGGGCCAGGACCGGGACAACCACAGTGTTGGGCACCGGGCCTGAACTCAGGAACTGCTTGAGACCGCGGGCCAGCCCGGAGGCGTTGACGATTTGGACCGAACCGAAGTCTCCGTCCGTGCGCCGGTAGTGGTCGATGACAGGCTCGTGCGGGTTGCCGTCCGGGCTGTGGACTACTACCCACCCCGTCACATTCAGTTCCGGGAAGATCTCCTGCATGTGGCGAACGATCAGCTCTAGCTGCGGCGGCGGCACCGAACGGCCGCCGTGCTTGAGCGCCACCCCGTCCCAGGCATAGGCGCCCTTGGGCAGCAGCATGGAACCGATGAGCGCCAGGCGGTAGCCGGCAAGCAGGGCGTGATCGATGTGGCTGTCGTCCGAGGGGGAGCGGAGCCCGTTGACGAGCCGCGCTGAGGGGATGGCAGTCAGGATCTGGCGGCTGATGAGCTGGACTGTCCGCATTTCGCGCTGAATGCGGGCTTCGGCGCCGAAGATTCCACGCTTCCGGGGAATCCCGTGGATCTGCAGCGCGGCTTCGCCCTTGGAGAGCAAGGGGACCTCGCGGGGATCATCAAAGGGCGGCACATAGACGGGGGCGTCGCCGGCCGTGTTGCGCGGGGCATTCGGCCGGTGGACCCCGGCGGTGGTGCGGGTTTCCGGTCCGGGAGCGCCGGCCCCGCCGTAGTCCGGTCTTTGAGTCGCGAAGGGGTTCGCCCCGCCCGAAGCGCCGCTCGCATAGCGGCGGTCGTACTCCGCGCGTCGCTTGGGATCAATCAGGGTCTCGTACGCGAGCGTGACCTGTCGAAAGACCTCCGGATCCCCGCCATGGTCCGGGTGGGCGTTCCTCGCAGCCTTCCGGTAGGCCACTTTGATCTCCTTGTCCGTCGCGGTGACGGGGACCCGGAGGATCTGATAGTGGGAACTGCTGCCCTGAGCCAACCACGGGCCTTTCTCTGGGATTCTGAAGATTCCCGCCGTCCCGGTGCGGAGCGGCGATCTTGGCAAGTCTAGCCAGCCCACCATGAGAACGACGGCGGCCCGGGCTTTAGTTCCCCCCGGGCTTTAGTTCCTAGGGTCCAGCCCCTGCCGATGGCATGATTCAAGCTGTGAACTCCCCGGCCGGCTCCGATCATCCCCTTCACCTACCAGGGACCGGCCCTGATGGGCTGAGCGGGTCGCCCGGCCGAAGGATCGTGCTGGCGGTCAATCCGGCCGCAGCGTTTGGCCGGCACGCCGTTTCCGGGGACCAAGCCGCCCGCTGCCTCCGCGCCGCAGGTCTCGACGTCGTCGTACTTCGGCGCGAAAGCATGGACGCCCTGCGGGAAGCGGTAGACGAAGCGCTTCGGTCAGGCGCTGAAGCCCTGGTGGTGGTGGGCGGCGACGGCATGGTCCATTTGGGTGTCAACTCACTTGGCGGGACGGGGTTGCCGCTCGGGATTGTTCCCGTGGGTACGGGAAACGACGTAGCCCGGATGCTTGGACTGCCGTTGCAGGATGTCGCGGCGTCGTGCGCCCGCGTGGTCTCGGCGCTCGCCGACGGCGGGCGGGTACTCGACGCGGGCCGCATCACCACCGGCGGACGGACCATTTGGTTTGCCGGAGCCGTGTCCGCGGGATTCGACGCCGCCGTCAATGAACGGGCCAACTCCTGGAGGTGGCCCCGCGGTACGCTCCGCTACACCCTCGCGATGCTCCGGGAGCTCGGATCGTTCCGGGCCATCAACTACACCGTGACTGCCGACGGCGCGACATCGAAGGAGGGCGCCATGCTGATTTCCGTCGCCAACGGCCAGTCGATCGGCGGCGGTATGCGTATCGTCCCGGATGCCGCGCCCGACGACGGGTTGCTGGATCTGTTTATCGTCAAGCCCCTGTCCCGGCTGGCCCTCCTTGCGGTCTTCCCGAAGGTCTTCTCCGGCCGGCATACCTCGCACCCGGCGGTGGAAATCCGCCGGGTCCGCTCAGTGCGCCTTGCCGCCGAGAACGTGGTGGCATACGCCGACGGTGAGCGGATCGGCCTGCTTCCCTTGGACATCGACGTGGTTCCGGGCGCCCTGCGGGTATTGGCCTGAAGTCCCGAAGGATTAAGCAATGAGTGTTGATTTTAGAGTTAAGCTGGATCCATGACCGGACTTCCCTGGCTGCGTCGGCTCTCCGCTTTGGCCTCCCTCGACGACGGCAACCGCCGCCGCTTGTATGAGCACGTCTGCGGTGCAAAGGATGCGGTCAGCCGCGACGACGCCGCGATGGCCCTTGGGCTTCCCCGCAGCACGGCCTCCTTCCACCTGGACCGGCTGGTCCGTGACGGGCTCCTGAGTGTTGAGTTCCGCAAGCTCGGCGGCAAGGTCGGTCCGGGGTCCGGGCGCCCTGCGAAGCTCTATGCGCCCGTCATTGAAGAGATCGGCGCCTCGGTTCCGGAGCGACACTATGACCTCGCCGGGGAAGTGATGGCCTCTGCCATCCAGGACTTGATGGCGAAGGGTGGTTCCCCCCGCGAAGCGCTCCTCGAAACCGCCTACGCCCGGGGCCGCGAGGCAGGCAGCACGGGGCCCCGTTTCGAGGATGTCCTGGCGAACTATGGTTACAGGCCGGAAGCTGACGACGACGGCGGGTACTCCCTGGTGAATTGCCCGTTCCACCGGCTGGCCGAAAGCCACACGAAGGTCGTCTGTGCCATGAACGGCGCCTTCCTGAGCGGAGCGGCAGCCGCGTGCGGAATTGCCGAGGACCGGATCGCCGATGACAACCGCGAAGGCCATTGCTGCGCCAGAATCCGTCCGACCTCGTGATCCGTCCCGCGGATTAGGGGAGCGGCCCGGGAAAGCGCCTTTCGTCGCCGAAGCCGGGATCCGCCCGCCTCGATAGACTTGGGTAGTGCCTGTTTATCTTGACCATGCCGCCACCACGCCCCTTTCCGCCGTCGCCCTCACCGCCATGACCCGCGAGCTGGCACGGACCGGCAATCCGTCATCGCTGCACGCTTCCGGACGGCGTGCCCGGCGATCCGTGGAAGAGGCGCGGGAGGCGATTGCGGCAGCGGCCGGGGCGCATCCTTCCGAGCTCATCTTCACGTCCGGGGGAACCGAAGCAGACAACCTTGCCGTCAAGGGGATGTACTGGGCCCGCCACGACGAAGACGGCCGGCGCAAGCGGATCCTTTGCTCCGCTGTCGAGCACCATGCTGTGCAGGACACCGTCGAATGGCTAGAACGGCACGAAGGGGCCGAAGCGGTGTGGCTCCCCGTCGATTCCCAGGGCGTGGTGCGGCTGGACGCTGTGCGGGCGGAGATCGAGCGTGATCCGGGATCGGTGGCCCTGGTCACTGTCATGTGGGCAAATAACGAGGTGGGCAGTATCCAGCCCGTCAAGGAGATCGCGGAAATCGCCGCCGTCCACGGCATCCCCGTGCACTCGGACGCAGTCCAGGCATTTGGTTCGATTCCGCTTAATTTCCGCGAATCGGGGCTAGCCGCGATGTCGGTCTCGAGCCACAAAATCGGCGGACCCGTGGGCGTGGGCGCCCTCTTCCTCGGGCGCTCCACCAAGGTCACTCCGGTCCAGCACGGGGGAGGGCAGGAGCGCGACGTCCGCTCGGGAACCCTGGACACGGCGTCCATCGCGGCATTCGCCGCCGCGGCGGAGTCGGTCGCTCAAAACCTGGCGGCAGAGCGCGGACGAATCAGCGCCTTACGGGACCGGATCATCGACGGCGTCAAGGTTGCCATTCCCGAGGCAGTGCTACGCGGAGCGTCCGGCGACGCCCGGCTCCCCGGCAACGCGCATTTCACCTTCCCGGGCTGTGAAGGCGATTCCTTGCTGTTTCTCCTGGACCTCGCGGGCATCGAATCATCCACCGGATCCGCCTGTACAGCGGGAGTCCCCAGGCCCTCGCACGTCTTGCTTGCCATGGGGTTGGATGAGGACACCGCCCGCGGGGCACAGCGGTTCAGCCTGGGCCACTCTTCGAACGACGCCGACGTCGACGCCCTGCTCAAGGCTCTCCCCGACGCGTATGCCCGGGCGAAGCTTGCCGGCATGGCCGGTCACGAGTCCAGCATCCAGACCGCAGCGACTGTGGCCCGGGGCTCCGGCAGCGGCGCTGCCGGCGGCCATGCAGACGATCAGGTCCCGGGCAACAACTGATCCAGCGGAACGGCAGGATCAGTCAGGCGGTCCACGTCCACCTGGACGCGCCCCGAAATGAGTGCCTTGACCGGCTTCTGTACCCGTTGCTGGTTGACGCTCATGCCCGCCACTACGGCGCCATCCCGTAGCCAGAAGGCGAGGAAGCTGTTTTCCTCCAACGCTCCGCGGATGGCCGGTACGGAACCTGCCGCGAGCGTGGGATATCCCCAGTACTCCATCGAGACGTCGAACTGGTCTGTATAGAAATACGGGACCACGTCCAGCATCGCATCCTGTCCCAGCATCGCTTTCGCGGCGACCTTGCCCCCGTTGAGGGCGTTGGACCAGTGTTCGCTGCGGTGGTGATCGCCGGTGAAGGGGTGGAGGGCGTTGGCAACGTCTCCGGCCGCGAACACGTCCGGACTGCTGGTCCGGAGCGAAGAATCCACCACGATTCCGTTGCGGATATCCAGCCCGGCGGCTTCGGCCAGGGCCGTATCCGGAACCACGCCGACGGCCACCACCACGAGGTCGGCAGGAAGGACTTCGGCGGAGTTGGTGACAACGGCACTCGCCTTGCCCCCAGCGCCGGTGATTTCCGCTGCGCTCGCCGGGAGCCGGAACTGCACGCCGTGCTTTTCGTGCAGGCTGCGGAAGAAACCGCCCAGTTCGGGGCCGATGGCCATGCTGAGCGGCACATCTTCCAGTCCCAGCAGGGTCACGGTGTTGCCATAGCCGCTCGCGGCTGCGGCAAGCTCCATGCCGATCCAACCCGAGCCGATCATCACCACATTCCGGCCTCCGCCGGACAGCTCTTCCTTGAGCCTGCGCGAATCATCGAATGTCCGGAACGTCATGACACCGGCAAGATCGGAACCGGGGAGCGGAATCCGGCGCGGCTGCGCCCCGGTGGCGATCAGGAGCTTGCTGAACTGCAGCTCGGTTCCCGAGCCCAGCCGTACCGTGTGGGCGGCAGGATCGGCAGTTGCAACCGCCTCGCCAAGGAGGAGCTCGACGTCGTTCTCCCCGTACCAGCCGGCCGGCAGCACCGGGACGGTATCCTCGCCGGCTTTGCCCAGGAGGAACTCCTTGGAGAGGGGAGGTCGCAAGTAGGGCTGTTCATTCTCGGCGCAGACCACGGTGATACGGCCCTGGAATCCTTCGGCGCGCAGGGTCTTGGCCGCCGTGGCGCCGGCCAGCCCGCCGCCTGCAATAAGGATGTGTTCAGTGTCCATGGTGACTCGATTCGCGGGGCGTGGGGCGGTTCGCGCGGGCAGCCCGCGTGCGCATTTACGCGCGCGCAGGCGCAATCTAAAACTGTTAGTTTTGACTTTAGAATCGTCCGGGACGGTGGTCAAGGCATTTTTGGGGCGGATTCCCGCGGGCGCTAGAATAGTTGGGCGCGCTTACTCTCTTCAGCCGCACTTCTTCTCCCCAACACCAACAGAAAGCCAGCATGCGAGTTCTTGCAGCCATGAGCGGCGGAGTCGACTCCGCCGTTGCCGCCGCCCGCGCCGTCGAGGCAGGGCACGACGTCGTTGGCGTCCACTTGGCGCTGTCCCGCATGCCCGGAACACTGCGCACGGGCAGCCGCGGCTGCTGCACCATCGAAGACTCCCGCGATGCCTGGCGCGCCTGCGACGTGCTCGGGATTCCCTACTATGTCTGGGACTTCTCGGAGCGCTTCAAGGAAGACGTTGTCCAGGACTTCATCGACGAGTACGCCGCGGGCCGCACTCCCAATCCCTGCATGCGCTGCAACGAGCGGATCAAGTTCGCCGCCTTGTTGGAGAAGGCCATCGCGCTCGGTTTCGACGCGGTCTGCACGGGCCACTACGCCAAGGTCATCCAGGACGCGGACGGCAATCCCGAACTCCACCGCGCGGCCGATTGGGCCAAGGACCAAAGCTATGTGCTCGGCGTGCTGACCCACGAACAACTCAAGCACTCCATGTTCCCGTTGGCAGAGACTCCCTCCAAGGCCGAGGTCCGCGCAGAGGCCGAGCGCCGCGGCCTGTCCGTGGCGAACAAGCCGGACAGCCATGACATCTGCTTCATCCCGGACGGCGATACAGCCGGCTGGCTCGCCGAGAAGATCGACATGACCACGGGCGACATCGTGGACGAGGCCGGAACCAAGGTAGGGGAGCATCCGGGAGCCAACGCCTTCACGGTAGGCCAGCGCCGCGGCCTCAAGCTGGGCACCCCCGCCGCTGACGGCAAGCCGCGCTTCGTGCTGGAAATCCGGCCCAAGGAAAACAAGGTGGTCGTCGGGCCCGAAGCCCTGCTGGCGATCGACGAGATCCGCGGAATCAAGGTGTCCTGGGCCGGCGTGCCCATTGCCGAGGTGGCTACCGGCGCCGAGTTCGACTGCTATGCCCAGGTCCGCGCCCATGGCGATCCCGTTCCTGCCAAGGCATTTGTCGAGCGGCACGTCGACGACGCCGGGATCGGGCGAGAAGGCCTCGTGGTGACCCTTGTCGATCCCCTCCGTGGCGTCGCACCGGGGCAGACGATCGTGCTGTACCAAGGCACCCGTGTCCTGGGCCAGGCAACCATCGACGTCGCCCGGTCCCTTCAGCGCGCAGAACTCTAGACCCGGCTGCACGCCGCAGTGGCGAAGGCGCCCACAATGTTGTGAGCGAATATTGTGAGCGCTAACGGGATTTTCTTAGCGACGTTTTGAGCGGCCTGCGGCGGTCTTCCTAGTCGACTTCACGCCAAAAGAAAAGTAAATTTTGTGTCTCAACTCACAAAATCAAACGTTTCACCAGAAAACCTTCTGATTGAATCGTGGAGTCAGGAGTATGTGCTCCGAGCAAATTACCCACGGCGGTTCGCCGTATCCATCGAACAGAAAGTTCACTGATGGCATTGAACAAAAAAGCCTTGCGAAGCGCTATCGCGTTCGCGGGCATCTCCGTATTCGCTTTGACGGCCTGCACGGGCCCGTCGGGCGGCGGCGGTTCAGCTTCCTCAGCTGCCAGCGGCCCGATCGCTTACGGCACCACCGATAAAGTGACCGCACTCGATCCCGCGGGTTCGTACGACAACGGTTCCTTCATGGTGATGAACCAGGTCTATTCCTTCCTCCTCAACTCGAAGCCAGGAAGCGCCGACCCCGTTCCGGACCTGGCAGCGTCGGCGTCGTTCACCTCGCCCACCGAGTACACCGTCAAGCTGAAGCCCGGACTCAAGTGGGCCAACGGCCACACACTGGACTCCACCGACGTCAAGTTTTCGTTCGACCGGCAGCTCAAGATCAACGACCCCGCCGGTCCTGCAAGCCTGCTAGCCAACCTGGACAGCGTCACCACCCCTGACGCCAACACGGCCGTTTTCAAGCTGAAGCTCGCCAACGACCAGACGTTCCCGCAGATCCTCAGCAGCCCGGCCGCGCCGATTGTGGACCACCAGGTCTTCCCCGCCGACAAACTGCTTTCCGATGACGACATCATCAAGGCCAAGGCGTTCTACGGCCAGTACACGATCGACAGCTACAAGAAGAACGAGCTCATCAGCCTCAAGGCCTACCCTGACTACCAGGGTGTCCTGGGCAAGCCGGCCAACGACGCCGCCACGATCAAGTACTACGCTGAGCCGACCAACATGAAGCTGGACATCCAGCAGGGCAACATCGACGTTGCGAACCGAAGCCTCAGCGCCACCGACGTCGACGACCTCAAGAAGGACTCGAAGGTCAAGGTCAACGTTGGTCCCGGCGGCGAGATCCGCTACATCACCTTCAACTTCAACACCATGCCGTTCGGCGCGAAGGCAGCCGGTGCCGACCAGGCCAAGGCACTTGCCGTGCGCCAGGCGATCGCCAACCTCGTTGACCGCCAGGCAATCGCGGACCAGGTCTACAAGGGCACATACCTGCCGCTGTACTCCAACGTCCCCAGCGGCTTCCTGGGCGCCAACGAGTCGTTCAAGGATGCCTATGGCGACAACGGAAAGCCGAGCTTGGACAAAGCCAAGAAGGTTCTTTCCGATGCCGGTGTCAAGGACGTCGTCACGTTGAACCTCCAGTACAACCCGGACCACTACGGCAAGTCCTCGGGCGACGAGTACGCCATGATCAAGGACCAGCTTGAGAAGTCGGGCCTCTTCAAGGTGAACCTGCAGTCCACCGAATGGGTGACCTACAGCAAGGCCAGCCGTGCGGACGAGTACCCGCTGTTCCAGTTCGGTTGGTTCCCTGACTTCAGCGACCCCGACAACTACCTGACCCCGTTCTTCCCGAACGGTGGCTTCTTGAAGAACCACTTCAACGACCAGGCCGTGACGGACCTGATCAACAAGCAGCTGACCACCACGGACAAGTCGGCTCGCGAATCCACCATCAAGGACGCCCAGAACGCTCTGGCAAAGGACATTTCCACTTTGCCGCTGCTCCAGGGTGCCCAGGTTGCCATCTCGGCGAAGGGCGTGAACGGCGTCGACAAGACGCTTGACGCTTCCTTCAAGTTCCGATTGGGAACTATTTCAAAGTAAGCAGCCGGTAGGGGGAGGCGGTGCCAACAGGTGCTTTGCCTCCCCTTATTGCTGATTGCCTCACATTTGAGCAAAACCCCGCGCGATCCGCGGGCAATGAACTTTAGGTAGCAATGACAACACTTATAGAGGTGCCCGACGTCGAACCGGACGCGGTCGCTCCCAAGAGTAAATCAGCGGGCGGGGGGCTCGGCAGGTACATCGTGGTCAGGTTCTTCCTGATCATTCCCACGATCTTCATCCTCGTGACCCTGGTTTTCTTCCTCATGCGGGTCATCGGAGACCCCATCACCGCAGCGCAGGGCGGCCGGCTTCCCCCGGATGTCCTGGCGCAGCGAATCCACGACGCCGGTTACGACCGGCCGATCATCATCCAGTACTTCGAATACCTGGGCCAGTTGGTCACCGGTAACTTCGGCACCACCATCACGGACCGGCGCCCCGTCGTCGAAATGCTGTCGACCTTCGGCGCAGCCACCCTTGAGCTGACGATCAACGCGCTGGTCGTAGCGCTCGCGGTCGGCATCCCGCTGGGCATGATCGCCGCGCAACGGCGCGACAAGGCGACTGACGCCTTCCTGCGCTGCTTTGCCATCCTCTGCTATGCCACTCCGGTCTTCTTCTCCGGACTCCTGCTCAAGCTGACGTTCTCGGTTTGGCTCGGATGGCTCCCGGTGGCCGGGCGAGTGTCCACCCGCACTGAGCTGACCATGGGCCAACTGGCCGCTCCCACCGGCATTTATTGGCTCGACGCCCTGCGCAGCGGCAATCTCACCGCTCTCGGCGACGTTGTGTCTCACGCGGTGCTGCCCGCTATTGCCCTGGGTCTCCTGACCGCCGGCGTCTTCCTGCGCCTCGTCAGGACCAACGTCATCGGAACGCTGGGCAAGGATTACGTCGAGGCCGGCCGTTCCCGCGGCGTCAGCGAGTTCCGACTCGTGACCAAGCACGCCTACAAGCCGGCGCTCATCCCCATCATCACCGTAATGGGCTTGCAGATCGCCCTGATGCTCGGCGGAGCCGTGCTCACCGAGACCACCTTCGAATGGAAGGGACTTGGCTACCAGCTGGTCCAGTACCTGAACGCCAGGGACTTCGTGGCGGTCCAGGGCATCGTGGTGCTGCTGGCCGTCATCGTCGCATTTACCAACTTCGTCGTGGATGTCGTCGCCGCGCTGATCGACCCGCGAGTGAGGTACTGACATGAGCACTGCAACAATTCCAGAACGGAAGAAGTCCTTCCTGTCAGGACTTCCTGTCATTTCCCACGTCAACAAGAGCGTTGGCCTCCAGCGGGGCATGCTCATCATCGGGCTTGTGCTGACCGGGATCTTCCTTCTCTCGACCGTGCTCGCGCCGTTCATCGCACCGTACGGCTATTCCCAACTGAGTGATGCTTCCGGTTCGTTCCCGACGCAGGAGGCTCCCGGAAGCAAGCACCTGCTCGGCACAACAGTCGGTGGCTATGACGTTCTCTCCCGCGTCCTGTGGGGTTCACAGACCGCCGTGACCGTGATCGTCGTCGCCGTGGTGATGTCCATCTTCCTCGGCGTGGCGCTGGGCCTGCTCAGTGGCTACTTTGGCGGCTGGCTGGACCGGGTGCTGGTAGTCATCGCCGATGCCATCTACGCCTTTCCTTCCCTGCTCCTGGCGATCGTCATGTCGATCGTCATCAGCCGTGGCCAGTCGAGCTTCTGGGGCGGCATCCTCGCCTGCGCCTTCTCGATCACCGTGGTGTTCGTTCCGCAGTATTTCCGCGTGATCCGGGCCGAAACCATCAGGCTCAAGGCTGAGCCGTTCGTGGAGTCGGCCATGGTCCTGGGCGCGTCCAGCATCCGGATCATCACCCGGCACATCTTCAAGAACGCCACCAGGACGCTTCCGCTGATGTTCACCCTGAACGCCTCTGAAGCGATCCTGACCCTTGCCGGCCTTGGCTTCCTGGGCTTCGGCATTGAACCGTCCTCAGCCGCAGAATGGGGCTTCGACCTCAACAAGGCCATGGCGGACGCGTCCTCCGGCATTTGGTGGACCGGCGTCTTCCCCGGTATCGCGATCGTCCTCACAGTGCTGGGGCTGACCTTGGTCGGCGAAAGCATCAACGATCTCAACGATCCCCGCCTACGCGGCCGCAAGCGTGCTGGAGGCAAGGCCTCCCGCTCCAAGGCCGCGGCAGGAACCGATGGCACGAACACAGGGGCCGCTACCGCTCCTGAACGAGAAGCAGGTAAGGCATGACCACCAATATCGGCAACATTTCGGACCAGCCGCTGCCATCCGGGCAGCCCGTCCTGGACATCGAACGGCTCAAAGTCACCTTTGCCACCGACAGCGGAGACGTCTACGCGGTCAAGGACGTCAGCCTCGAGGTCAAAGCCGGCGAAGTGCTGGCGATCGTAGGGGAGTCAGGTTCGGGCAAGACCGTCACGGCCAAGACCATCCTCGGCCTGCTCCCTGAAACGGCCATCAGCTCGGGAGCCGTGCTGATCAACGGTAACAACGTCATCAGCGTCAGCGCGTCCAAACTGCGCAAGATCCGCGGCCGCGATGTGGCCATGGTCTTTCAGGAACCGTCAACGGCCCTGAACCCGGTGTTCACGGTCGGCTGGCAGATCGCCGAAGGCATCCGGGCCCATGCCTCGGACGGACACCGCATCTCGGCCAAGGAAGCCAAGAAACGGGCAACCGAGGCTTTGCGGAAGGTAGGCATCCCGGATCCAGAAACCCGCGTCAACTACTATCCCCACCAGCTCTCCGGTGGCCAGAAGCAACGCGTAGTCATCGCGGCTGCGCTCGCGTTGAACCCGGGTTTGATCGTGGCGGACGAGCCGACGACGGCCCTGGACGTCACTGTCCAGGCCGAGATCCTTCAGTTGCTTCGGGATCTTCGGGACAAGTACGGCACCTCGATTGTGCTCATTACGCACAACATGGGTGTCGTGGCCGACCTGGCCGACCGCGTCGTGGTCATGTACCAAGGCGACGTCGTCGAAGAGGCCACCGCCAGGGTCCTGTTCTCCGAGCCCAAGCAGGACTACACGAAGAAGCTGCTGGCCGCCGTGCCGCACCTCGGCCGCAACTCAGCGTCCGAGGGGGCCACCGAACGGTTGCACCAAGGTGGAAAGGTCCTGGTTGAGGCCAAGAACCTCACCATCGAGTATCCGGGGCGCCTCGGCAAGCCCGGGTTCAAGGCCGTGGACAACGTCAGCTTCACGGTCTCCGAGAACGAGGTCTTTGGCCTGGTTGGCGAGTCCGGTTCCGGCAAGTCCACCATCGGCCGCGCCATTGCGGGCCTCAACAAGGTAACCGGCGGCAGCCTCAAGGTCCTCGGCTACGAAATGCTGGACTTCAAGGAACACACGTTCAAGCCGCTGCGCAAGGACATCGGCTTCGTCTTCCAGGACCCGGCCGCCTCGTTTAACCCTCACCTGACCATCGGTGAGTGCGTAGCGGAACCGCTGCTCATCCATACCCACCCGAGCCCGGCTCAAGCACGCCTGCGAGTGGCGCAGTTGCTCGAATCGGTGCAGCTGCCGGCGTCGTACGCTGAACGCTTCCCGCACGAGCTCTCCGGCGGGCAGCGCCAGCGCGCTTCGCTGGCGCGTTCGCTCGCGCTCAACCCGCGCCTCCTGATCGCCGACGAGCCGACCTCGGCCCTCGACGTTTCCGTGCAGGCGAAGGTCCTGGAACTGTTCAAGGACATTCAGGAAGAGTTCGGTTTTGCCGCGTTGTTCATCAGCCACGACCTCGCGGTCGTGGACATTCTCTCCCACTGGGTGGGCGTGTTGTACAAGGGCGAACTCGTCGAGCAGGGGATCGGCAGCCAGATCATGGGCAATCCCCAGCACGACTACACCCGCAGGCTCATCGCCTCCCTGCCGGTGCCGGATCCTGACGAACAGGCCCGACGCCGGGAAGAGCACCGCGCGCTGCTGGGCATCTAGCCCGCCATCCAAGCGGCGATCCGCAAAGAACGGACATGCCCGCCCTTCTCCGCGAAGGGCGGGCATGTCCCTTGGGCCGCGGCTATTCGGACACGATGCTGATGTTGAAGAGCTTGTCCTTCGGCTGACGCATGAAGATCCGCAGCCACAGCGGCATCCACATTTCGAGGCCGCGGGCGACGTCGAGCCCGCCCAGGTCGTGGATGTGTTCCGGGAGCCAGCCGAACTCCCGCAGGAGCGCGACGACGGTGGCTTTCGCCTCGTCGTCGTTCCCCGCCACGAAGACGTCATGGGCGCCATCGGCGAGCCTGAGCGGGTCAACCATCAGCGGAGCCTCCAAGGTGTTGAGGGCCTTGACCACACGGGCCTTGGGGAAGGAACGCTGGATGGTTTCGGCAATGCTGTCGGTATTGCAGACGGAGAGCGACGGCGGGAAGCCGGCAGAAAAGTCCAGCGGATTGGACACATCCATAAGGACCTTGCCGGCCAGGTTCGCCGCCCCGGCTTCACTCAACGCGGCGAGCGAGACCATGCCGGGGGTTGCGTTGACCACGATCTCGGCCATGGCTGCGGCCTGCGCGAAGGAACCGGAGCTTGCTCCCGGACCTGCCTGCGCCGCCCACTCCGTCCCCTTGGGATTGCCGGCCTCCCGGGAACCCATCATGACCTCGTGGCCTATCGCCACCAATTTGCCGGCCAGAGTGTGCCCCACCATTCCGGTGCCAAGAACTGCGATTTTCATGCGTGCTCTCCTTCTCATCGGCGCGGACATGCCCATTCTGCCCCTCAAGGGCCGGCCGGCACACCCTAGACTGGAGGAATGACCGAGCAGAACCACGCCCTCCCCGACGCCGACTCCTTCGATCCTTCCGCCAGCTCCCTGGCCGGCCGCGTGGACCAGGCCGTCATGGACGAGTTGCTCTCCATCCGCTCCAGCATCGACAACATCGACGCCACTCTCGTCTTCCTCCTTGCGGAACGCTTCAAGGCCACCCAGAAAGTGGGCGTCCTCAAGGCGACGCACAAGCTTCCTGCCGGAGACCCGGGAAGAGAGTCCGCCCAGATTGCGCGGCTCCGCCGGCTCGCGGAAGAGGCGAACCTCGATCCTGCCTTCGCCGAGAAGTTCCTGAATTTCATCATCAGTGAGGTCATCCGGCACCACGAGGCAATCGCTGAAGGCCACCAGGCTTCCATCGCGCAGGCCTGAACACATGGCCGCCGAAACCGCGCAGAACCAGGTCACCGCCACGGCATTGGGTCCTTGGCCCGGAACGGATCCTGCTGAGGCAGCCCGGATCATCCGCGGCGAGCTGGGCAGCCCCCACCTGCCGTTCCTGGCCGAGCTTCCGGACCGTGGCGTCGGCTCGGACGCCCTCGGCCGGACCGCATCCCTTCTGGTTGAGTTGGCCATCGATGTGCAGCCGCACGGCTGGCGCCTGGTTGACCGTCCCGGGAAAGACCTGCGGCGTGCGAAGTCCGCCCTTGCTACGGACATCAACGTCCTGGCCGACGTTGCCGGCTCGGAAGAATCCTCCGCCGATGCTCTGAAGATCCAGTTGCGCGGCCCGATGAGCCTCGCGGCCGGCCTCTACTTGCACAACGGGGAGCGCGCCCTCCTTGACTACGGCGCCCGTAGGGAAATTGCGGAGTCCTTGGCCGCCGGCGTCGCCGAGCACGTATCCCGGGTCCGGGCGGCCGTGCCGGGCGCCGGGATAGTGGTCCAGCTCGACGAACCGGATATCTCTTCCGTGTTGGCCGGCACCATTCCCACCGCGAGCGGATACCGCACCCTCCGCTCCATCCCGGTCGAGGAGGTCACGGGCGCCTGGCGGTTGGTGATCGACGCGCTGCGGGCCGCAGGGGTGGCGGAGACCGTGGTTTCCGTTCCGGAAATCGAAGCCCCGATCCAGCAGATCCTCTCCTCCGGAGCCGACGGCGTCGCCCTCCCGCTCAAAGCACTCACCACGCGCCAATGGGAACAGATTGCCACCGCGGTGGAAGCGGGCAAACGCCTGTGGGCCGGCGCTATGCCCATAGACAATCCGCGGGCAAACCTGCCACGTACCGCCGAGCTTGTGGACACCGTCTGGCGGCCTTGGCGCCAACTCGGCCTGCCGGCGTCGAGCCTCGGGGCTGTGCGTGTCACGCCGTCGGACGGGCTGGCCGGATTCTCGCCGTCGGGGGCCAAAGAGGTTCTCAACCGCTTGAGCCAGATTGCGGACGGGCTGAACCAGCTCGCGCTCGGCTAGCCTGCCGTCCGGCCCCTTCTAGACGCGCCGTTCCCAACGGTCCGGCTCGGCATAACGGGGGAGCCCGACGGCGGCGGTCGCGGTTCGCGGGCGGCGGCACCATCCGTCGCGGGTAGCGAGGGCGCCAAACGGTAGTCGAAGGAGCCCGCGTAGACCAGGACCAGGCCGACGTGTGGCTGAAGCACCTTCACCTGGATCCGATGCTTGCCTTCTGCCGCATCCCACCACTGCTCCGCGTAGGCCTTCGCATCAAGGGAAGCCGGCAAGGTGAGCCTCAGCGGACCCAGGAACAAACGCGAGGCACCCGAGACGCCGCGAAGGCGCCCCTCCGGCGTGACATCCAGATCCAATGCCGTGGCAAGCCTGCGGTATCGGCCCACATAGTCGACCAGGCGGGTGCCGCCGTCGTCGGTGGTCTCCGCGACAGTGGTGTCATGGAACAACCGGGTGTGCCCGGGAAAGAAAATTTCACGCCGGGCCGTGAGGCTGGACCGTCCGAACGGATCAAGGTGGGCATGATTTTCGATGCGGAACGGGACACGCTCGCCGTACTCGGGGAAGAAGGCCTCTTCCCCTGCAACCGTGGCAAGGAAGGGGCGGAGCCACTTCTGCCGGCAACCGACCACGTCGAAGACGCCCTCGCCGATTCCGTAGGATCCGGAGCCCGGGGCAAGGGAGAAATATTCCTGGAGTTCAGGCTGCAACTGCCGGAACTTGCCGCCCAGCGCCAGCTCGTAGATGGGTGTGCTCATGTGCTTTCCTCGGATTCCGGGTTGTTGATATCTGGACTCGGCGCGTCGCCAGGCTACAAGCGGCCCGCAGCCTTTAGCCGAATGTACGCATCCGCCAGGAGCGGCGGCAGTTCCAACGGCTCGGCGTCAACTACCTCCGCGCCAAGCTGGCGCAATTGGGCGCTGACGGCCTCACGGTCCAGCAGGGCACGTTCGGCGGCCGAGGCACGGAAGACCTGGCTCGCCGTCGTGCGTTCTTCCTTCATTCGTCCCAGCAAGGGATCCCGGACCGATCCGAGCAGCACGACGTGCTGCCGCACCAGTTGCGCGACCAAAGGAATGAGTCCTTCTTCGGGGGCGCCGCTGTCGAGCGAGGTCAACAGGACCACGAGAGAACGGTGCGCGGAAATGGCCCGTACCTGGGCCGGGACCAGGGCCCAGTCCATCTCGATCAGTTCCGCCTCAAGCGGAGCCATGGCCTGGACCAGGGAGCCGAGGAGATTGCCTTTTGCCGCTGAATCGACGCGCCCGCGGACGCGCCTGTCGAAGGCGAAGAAGTCCACGCGGTCTCCGCCTCGCTCAGCCAGCACTGCCAGCAGGAGAGCCGCCTCCATTCCGGTGTCCAGGCGGGGCTCGTCGTCGATTCGGGCTGCCGCCGTGCGCGAGGTGTCGAGCATGATCACGACGCGGCGGTCCCGTTCGGGTCGCCAGGTCCGGACGACGACGGCGGTGCGCCGGGCGGTTGCCCGCCAGTCGATGGAGCGCACGTCGTCGCCCCGGACGTACTCGCGGAGGGAATCGAACTCCGTGCCGGCCCCGCGGATCTGCACGGCCGCTTTGCCGTCGAGCTCCCGCAGTTTCCGCAGCTTGGACGGCAAATGCCGCTTGGAATGGAACGGCGGCAGGACGCGAAGACGGCCGGGGAGGGCCACGGTGCGTTGCCTGGCAGCCAGGCCAAGCGGGCCGAAAGAACGCAGCGTTACATGAGGTGCCGTCAGGTCGCCGCGCCGTGTTGGCCTCAGCTGTACTGACATTCGCCGTCGCTCACCAGCCGGGATTTCGATGCGCTGGACCGGGGCGACGGTCCCTGCGGAGGGCTGCCAGGCGTCACGCACCATTCCGCGGAAGGTCCGCCGGTTGCCGTTTTCCATCGTCAGAACGGATTCCGTTTCCGCGTGGAGGGTGACATTCCCGGGATCCTTCCGCCGCAGGGCAATCTTGGCCGGCGAGGCGGCCAGCAGGAGGTCGGACAACACGAGGGCCAAAAGCATGGCGGAGGTAATGAGGACTGTACCCCAGGCGGGAAACAGCAGCAACGGGGCCAATGCGGCGAAAACCAGCAGCACAAAGCGGCCTGTGATCGCCATTCAGTACCGCCTGAAGGAGAGAGTCATGAGGTGGAAAGTCATGAGGCGAGGCCAATCAGCGCGGCACGGGAACAGAAGCCAGGATGCTGCCGAGGACATCATCCACGTGCACACCGTCCATTTGGGCTTCGGGTCGAAGCCCAACACGGTGCCTCAAACACGGCAGGGAGAGTGCCTTGACGTCGTCGGGGGTGACGAAGTTGCGTCCGGACAACCATGCCCAGGCGCGCGAGGTGTTCAGCAGCGCTGTGGCGCCACGTGGGGAGACTCCCAGCTGGAACGACGGCGCCGCCCGCGTCGCCCGCACGACGTCCACGATGTAGCCGAGGATCTCGGGGGCCACTGTCACTTCGGCCACCGCGTCGCGGGCATTTTGCAGTTCGGCGACGCCTGCCACTGGCCTGACTCCCGCAGCCAGCAAATTGCGCGGATCAAAACCTTCCGAGTGCCTGCGGATCACTTCGATCTCTTCGGCACGTCCGGGCAGCGGCATGGAGAGCTTCAGCAGGAAGCGGTCCAGCTGCGCCTCGGGCAGGGGATAGGTGCCCTCGTACTCGACGGGGTTCTGCGTGGCGGCAACAATGAACGGCGACGGCAAGGGCCGGGAGATTCCGTCCACGGATACCTGGCGCTCCTCCATGGCTTCCAGCAGCGAAGCCTGGGTCTTTGGCGGCGTTCGGTTGATTTCGTCCGCCAACATGATGTTGGTGAACACCGGTCCTTCGCGGAAGGTGAATTCCGAGGTGTGCGTGTCGTAGACGAGCGAGCCCGTGACGTCACCCGGCATGAGATCCGGAGTGAACTGGACGCGCTTCGTATCCAGGCTCAGCGCCGCGGACAAGCCACGCACCAGCAGGGTTTTGGCAACGCCCGGAACACCCTCAAGCAGTACGTGGCCCCCGCAGAGCAGCGCGATGAGCATGCCCGTCACCGTTGCATCCTGTCCGACGACAGCCTTGCCTACTTCGTGACGGACGTCCAGCAAGGCTTTGCGGGCAAGGTCGGATCGGGTAGGTGCCTGCGCTGGCTGTCCCTGCGACGCCGGGCCTCCCGAGTAGCCGTAGCTGCCGTCGGTGAAACTGTTTGCTTGATTGCTCATGCGGCTGTTGCCTCCTGCTCGAGTTTTTCGATGCTTTGTGCCCATTGGACCAGTTCTGATTCGGTACGTGGCCGGTGGTCCAGCAGTAGCATCCGCAGCTCCTGTGCCGGCCGGTTGATGTTTCGGGACACGGCATCGAGAACGGCATCTGCGCTCGCCTCGGGGCCGAGCCGGAAGTGCTTGGCAAGCCTGGTCAAAGTGCCGGCCCGGAGATTATCGGCTGCCTGGCCGACAGCGCGCGAATCCTGGTAGAGACGGGCGCGGCCTTCGGCGGTCTCTACAGCTTTGACCACGACTGGCAGCGGCTCGAACACGAGCGGACCAAGCCGCCTGCCCCGCCACAGCACGGCGAGCAACGCGAGTACCGCCAACCACAAACCCAGGAAGCCGACCCACGGTGGCGCCAATTCATTCAGAGTAGGCGGTGAGCCATCATTCGGTACGTCACCGAGGCCAGGGAGATACCAGACGAGATCCGGCGTAGGCCCGAGGGTCCGGAGGGACAACGCGGCGTTGCCCTCCACCTGCAGGAGATCGTTGCTGAGAAGGGCGGTGCTGCCGAGAACCACCAGCCGACCGTCCGCGCTGGCCGCGTACATGCCGCCGTCGTTGCTGCTGGGCCGGTAGCAGGTCACATCGGCTCCTGTGTAAAGGAATGCGCCCTTGCCGGAGACACGCCCCGCAGCAAGTGGATCCGCTTGCCCGCAGCCCGCTTCCAACGTTGACGTCCCGTCGGGAACCACTCCGGCGTTATGGATCTCGCGGCTCAGCCCGGTCAGGGTTCGGAGTCCGGGAGCCACGACAACCACGCGGGCGGCCGATTGCAGCAAGCTGTGCAACTGGGCGGAGTCGAGATAGCCATTGCGGTCATACAACAAGACAGTGGCGCGCGGTTTCCCGGCCAGCAGTGAGGTTGTGGTCGCGAGCGAATCGGATTCCGTGACCATGACTCCGTGCTGTCGAAGGATTTCGGCCGCGGCCATGGCACCATCCGGGGCGGGATTGCGGGCAGAGAGGGGTGCCGTGTCCGAGTTCGCGGGGGACTGGGCCACCGTGACAGAGCCCAGTACCGCGACGATGGCCCCGATGATGATCCAGGCCATATGGCGGCGCAACCAGCCCCGCAACTGCGCGGCTGTACGGCGTTCCTTTGCTTTGCCGGGGCCGGTTGTCATTGGATCGGTTGTCATCGGGCCGGTTGTCATCGCGGCACCGCCAAACCGTTGGCGGACTGCCCGGCGAAATCGGGTTTCATGGCCGATAGTCCGGTGTCCAATGCCAGCACGGCAGCATGGTCGGAAGAGGTGGCGGTTGCCTTCCCGTATTTCACGCCATCGAAAATCCTGGCCACTTCCTCAAGCCGCGAACTGGCTGCCCCGAACGCGCGCCCCAATCGAGCAGCCGCCTCGTCCGCGGTCCGGCCAGCCTGGGCATCAATGACTGCCCGCTCCTCCGCAGAGCGAACCACAGCGCGGAACTGTTCGACGACGGCCGTTTGCCAGTCCTCACGGCTTGCCGCAGCAGATGCCCGGGCGCGGAACGCGTCGGCATCAACTGTTGGCTCGCCGTCGAAGACCTTCGCCGACGTCTTCTTCCGCGCGTTGAGCCTCGGCCTGACAACTATCACGGCAACCACGATGAGAACCACGGCCAGGGCACCGATCAGCGGCACGCCGATATTTGCTCCGCCGATGGAATCGCCGTTCAAGGAGCGGAGCCAGTCGATGAACTGATTCCACATCTCAGCGATCCAACTGGGTTTGGCCGATGCGTATTGCGGCTTGGACAGTTCCTCGGCCGCCCATCGCTGGGCCTCGCCGCGATCGGGATCGACGGGAGGCTCGGAGGCGGCGAAAAGAAAGGCGAAGGGCGCCGATGCCGGGATCATCCTCTGGGGAAACCCTGAGCGGTGTTCGGCGGCCATGGTTGCGAACCGGCTTGACGTGCCCGGCGGCGGCCCGGAACGCCGTCGGGATCTTCTCCGGTCTCCAGAAGCCGCAGGAGCTCCACGTCCAGTCCGTCACGTCGCATCCTCAGGTCCATGTAGATCAGGGATGCTACGGAGGTTTGGAAGGCGAAGCCGACGGCACTTACGAGGACTCCTACGACCAGCGAGACCACCGCCAGGACAATCGCCGTCGTCGTCACTTGTGAGGCGCCGGCATGGGGTGCGAACACGGAGTTTATTCCACCGGAAGCCAAGCCCAGGGGAATCTGGATGACCGAACCGATGATACCCACCATGAAGGCCACGAGCAGCGTGATTCCGAAGATCCGCCACCAATTCCGGCTCGTCAGCGTCCACGAGCGCCGGAGTCCGGCGAAGACTCCGAGCTCTTCTATCGTGATGGCGGCCGGGGCCACCAACAGCTTCGTGTAGATCCAGGCGTATGCGACGGCGGCGCCGAATCCCAACGGGAGAAGCAATAGCACGCCGAGCGGTCCCAATCCAGTCAGGATGAGGGCGGCCAGCAAGAACACGACCAGGAAGAAAAGCAATGATCCAGCAAGGAGGAGGGAGGCAAAGCCTACCAAGGGCCAGATACGCGAGCGGGCCAGGGACCACATTTGCTTGAACCCTGTGGGCCGGTTCAACGCGGACCTGGCGACGGGGATGGCCATGACGCCCTGAAGGATGGCTGCGAGCACCATGGTGAGCAAGGAAATTCCCATAATCCCGGCAGTGGCGCCAAAGACCGGGCCAAGATACCGCATCGCCTCGTCCTGGCTAGTGAATCCTCCTACGGGAGGTTGGACCATCCCGAGCATGCCCAGCGCGGCCACCTCGCTCAATGCGCCGGTGATGGCCTGGACAATGAGGGCGGACCCGAACATGGTTTTGGCGTTCCGGCGGATGGTCTGGAAGGCGCCGTCCATGATTTCACCGAAGAAGAGCGGCCGGAGGGGCACGATTCCGGGCTTCGGGGGAGCCACATAGCGGGGCTGGCCATAGGGCGGCGGACCGCCGGCGGGCCAGCGCGGATCGATCGGCGCGCCCCACGATTGTCCCGGATACTGTGGCGCGCCCCATTGTGGCTGGGCGCCCCATTGCGGCTGGGTGCCCCACGGCGGCTGTGGTCCCTGTTCCGGCCGGTTGCCCGGATCTGGCTGTGACACGTTTTCCTCCCCAAAAGATGCGTCCGCAGCAATGCACGGACCCCGGGAGGGACCGTTCGCACCAGCCTATAGTTCCGTCGTCGCGCCTCATAGCCCATTTGCCTGCGGGCTGCAGCGCGCCATGCCGTGATCGGGCTCAACGGGACAAAGGCTTGGTGATAAGGGAATATATAACTATGAAGGCACGCATCCTGGTAGTAGACGACGACGAAGCGCTGGCCGAAATGATCGGCATCGTGCTGCGGAACGACGGCTTCGACCCGGTTTTTTGCGCCGACGGCGGGCAAGCGCTGGAGGTCTTCCGTTCCTCCAAACCAGATCTGGTACTGCTTGACCTGATGCTGCCCGGATCGGATGGCATCGAAGTGTGCCGCCAGATCCGCGGGGAGTCGGACGTTCCGATCGTCATGCTCACCGCCAAATCGGATACCTCCGACGTCGTTCGCGGCCTTGAATCCGGTGCTGACGACTACGTGCCCAAGCCTTTCAAACCGGCCGAGCTTGTGGCCCGGGTCCGCGCCCGGCTGCGCCCGGGAGACCAGAAGGCGCCCGAGACCCTGCGGATTGCCGACGTCACCATCGACGTGGCGGGCCACTTGGTGACCCGCGGCGGAGAGCGGATTTCGCTGACGCCCCTGGAATTCGATCTCTTGGTCGCGCTGGCGCGCAAGCCCTGGCAGGTCTTCACCCGTGAACTGCTCCTTGAGCAGGTATGGGGCTACCGCCACGCTGCCGACACCCGGCTGGTCAATGTCCATGTCCAGCGCCTGCGGTCCAAGATCGAGCGTGACCCGGAAGCTCCTGAAGTTGTATTGACGGTTCGTGGTGTCGGATATAAAGCAGGCGCCTGAGTCTTCCACCGGTGAGCCCGGCACTGATCAAGAGGCCGCGGCCAAGGTCAAAAATCCCGTTTCAGGACATCCTGTCCCGGAACACACGGACGCCCGGGCACTGAATCTCCCGTGGATCCTGGAGCGCACCCGCATATGGACGCGCCGCGCCCTGATCCTGGCACTGCGTGTCTCCCGCCTTGTGGTGACCGGACTTCGCCACATCCGGCCGGGAATCCGGTATTTGTGGCGCGCCCTGCTGCGCCGTTGGCGCCGCTCCCTCGAATTCAGGACCGTTGCGGTGACGATCGTGCTGTCGATGGTGTCATTTGCTGTGGTCGGCGCGTACCTCTCAAACCAAATAGCGAACAACCTGTTCCAGGAGCGTTTGAAGCAAGCCGAATCCGAGAGCCGCTACTACGTCAAGCAAGTCCAGGACACCTTCGACGGTTCACAGGCCAACGACCAATCAAGCGTCATCACCCTCGTCTACGACACCCTCAAAGCGGTGGAGGGCAACGGCTCGGTCATCCAGCGGCGGTACGTGTTCGAAGCGATGCCCGAACAAACCAAGCCGCGCAACCGCTGGGTGGAATCGCGGGCCTCGGATCAATTGACGGTCCGCGTCATTCCTCCGGCACTTCGCAAGTCGGTGCAGGAATCGGGCAAGGACCAGTACTGGGCTTCCACCGAGTTCCCCGTCGGCAACCAGGACCACCCCGGCATCGCCGTCGGAAACAAGGTCACGTTCAACGGCACGGTCTACGAGCTCTATCTCCTCTATGACCTGGATACCGCCCAACAAACCCTGGACGAAATCCAGAACGTGCTGTGGGCGGGCGGCGCCGCACTCATCCTGATGATCGGCGGTATCGCCTGGTACGTGACCAGGAACGTCGTGAGTCCGGTGAGCCACGCCGCCGTCGTCTCCGAGAAGCTGGCGGCAGGCCAGTTGCAGGAACGGATGGTGGTCAAGGGCGAAGACGAAGTGGCCAGGCTGGGCGCCTCCTTCAACCACATGGCCGCGAGCCTGCAGGAACAGATTACGCAGCTGGCCACGTTGTCCCAGATGCAGCAGCGGTTCGTCTCCGATGTGTCCCATGAACTGCGGACACCGCTCACGACCGTTCGGATGGCAGCCGAAGTGTTGTTCGATGCCCGCGATGACTTCGACCCCATCAACAAGCGCTCCGCGGAACTGCTTTACAACCAGGTGGAGCGTTTCCAGTCGTTGCTCTCGGACCTGCTGGAGATTTCACGCTTCGACGCCGGGGCCGCGGTGTTGGACTCCGAACCGACGGACATCTTCCAGGTCGTTTCGCACGTCATCGACGGCGCCTCTCCCGTTGCCGCGGAGTACGGCTCCGAAGTGCGCCTTACCTCTCGCCACAAGCGCATCATCGTGGAGATGGATGCCCGCAGGATCGACCGCATCCTGCGGAACCTGCTGCTCAACGCCGTCGAACACGGCGAGGGGAAACCTGTCCACGTTTCCGTTGCGGCCAACCACGATGCCGTCGCCATCTCTGTCCGGGACTTCGGCATAGGGATGACCGCGGCGGAAACCGCGCGGGTCTTTGACCGTTTCTGGCGCGCCGATCCCGCACGTGCGCGGACCACTGGCGGCAGCGGACTGGGACTTTCCATCGCCGCGGAGGACACCAAGCTCCACAACGGTTGGTTGCAGGCTTGGGGCCGCAAGGGATCCGGTTCAAACTTCCGGCTGACGCTGCCTCTCAAGAAGGGTGGCACCATCGTGAAATCACCGTTGCAGCTTGAACCTGCAGACATCCATTTGCCGGGCGCCGCTCCTGAGCGCCAGATGCTCGTTTTGGATGCGGGCGACCCGCCGCCCGAGCGGGGTTCCACTGCGGACCCGAGCCCCGGGGATGCTTCGTCACCTCCGCCTGCACTGCCCCCCGTACTGCCGCCTGCCGGAAACGACGACGCCGACACAGCCCAAGGGAGGACGGCACCTTGAGTTCCCGACGCTCGTACCTGTCCCGGCGCCCGTACCTCTTACGGGCCGTGATCGCCGTTCTTGCTGTCCTCATGGTGGTCCTCAGTTCCTGCGCGCAGATCCCGCGGTCCGGTCCGGTGGGAAAGAGCAAGGACGAAAGCGCGGGCAACCCGAACGCTCCCGTCTTCTTCCCTCCGCCGCCACACCCAGGCGCCACCCCGGAGTCCATCATCGAAGACTTCTATGGTGCTGGCAGCGGTTACGAAGGCGACTACGCCGTGGCCCGGCAGTACCTCACGCAGGCGCTGTCCGTCAGCTGGAAGTCCGACAAACGCACGCTCGTTTTCCGGAAGGCGACCGTCGTCAAGACCGGCGTGGAAAACGAGTTCAAGTACCAGTTGGACCTCGCCTACGCGGTCGACGCCGACGGCGTTGCGACGCAGTTCCCGGAAGGAACCACCGAAACAATTCCGGTGACCCTGGAGCAGGTCGACGGCGAATGGCGGATTTCGGCGGTCCCGGACGGCACCGCGATCCCGGAAGAGACGTTCAAAGTCATCTACGCGGCCCAGCCCATCTATTTCTACGACCCCACGTTCACGTACGCGGTTCCGGACGTCCGGTGGTTCATCAAGAAGAACACTGTCAAGGCGATGACCAGCGCTTTGCTCGACGGTCCTGCGCCCTACCTCCAGGGTGCCGTCGTCAGTGCTTTTCCTTCCGGCATGAAGCTGGCCAGGGAGTCGGTGCCGGTGGTGTCGGGAGCAGCCCAGGTGGACCTTTCCGCGAAGGAGCTGGTGGATGCCTCGGCCGAGGACCGGCAGCGCATGCAAAACCAACTGACCCTGACCTTCCGTAGCCAGCCGGACGTGGTGAACGTTCAGTTGCGGGCTGACCAGGATCTTGTCCGGGTCGAGGACAATGGCTCGGTCCTGCCGCCGGTGCTTGAGAAGAATGCTCCTGCACGCCAAATCGCCGTCAGCAATGACGAACTCGTGCGCTACGAGAACAACAGGGTCTCGGCCCTTCCGGACATGCAGGCGGTGGCCGGACTGAGCCCGAGCGCTCCCGCCGAGTCCCCGACGTCCCAGGCGGTGGCCTTCCTCAACGGTGCCGGAACCACCCTGTATTCGATGATTCCCGGCCAACCCGCCCGCCAACTGACAACCAGGAGCACGCTGAGCCATCCCTCCTTCAGCCCGCAGGACTGGGTTTGGACGGCAGGTCCGGGAGCCAACGGTGCCACCGAGGTCGTGGCGTTCAAACCGTCCAACGTTCCTCAAGGCCAGCCCGTCCCCACGGTGACGATGACGCCGGCATGGTTGGCAGGGCGCGTGGTGAGGGACTTCCGGATATCCCGTGAAGGGACGCGCGCACTGGTCATCTCCGAGATGAACGGCAAGTCATCGGTACAGGTGACCGGTATTGTCCGCAATCCTGACGGCACCCCCAAGGATCTGACTGCACCCATAACTTTGTTCTCTTCCGCTCCCGTTGATCAAGGGGTTTGGGTGAATTCCACGACAGTCGCGGTGATGAAAGCCTCGTCAACCGAGAACGTGGTTCCCGAACTGTTGTCCTTGACGTCGAGCCAGCCGCAGCTGTTGCCGGCATGGCCGAACCTGACGACCATCAGCGCGGGCAACGGACCGGAACAGATTTTCGGACAGTCGGGCGCAGGCGTGTTCCAACGAGTGGGCAACGGCTGGGAACTGCAACTCAAGGGCCCGGTAGACCCTTCCTTCCCGGGCTAGGCGCCCTCCGCGAAGCGCGGTTTTCCACATAGCGCGCTTCGGGAGTGTTGGCCGTAGGCGAGGAGCCGGATGCTTGGGGCATGCGTACTGACAGCCGTTGTCGAGTGCGTGACCCTGACCTCACCGTCTTCCCGGTTAGCGGCGCGCGCCATCGGGGAGTCCATCCTGCCCGGTTGGCGAGGCTCGCGCAGGGCGTTGGCGAGGCCTTCGTCGAGTTGCTGGCCGTTCTGGCCCCGGTGGAATGTGTGTGCTGTGGTTCCGAAGATTCGGCGCTCTGCGGCGCCTGTGCACGGCAGTTGCGCCTTTTGTGCACCCGTCCATTCCGGGCAGAAGGGCAGGCGCCGGCCTTGCTCACGGTGGACGGGTCCGTGATCCTGCCCGTTGTCGCGGGCGGACACTATCGGGACGAACTGGCCCAGGCCCTGCTTTCTTTCAAGCATCTAGGCCAAGGACGGCTGGCCTCGGTGCTCGCGCCTGCACTGGGCAAGGCCATCCGTTCTGCCGTTGGAGACGGGGCAGGCATCTGTCTTGTACCCGTTCCCAGCAGCAACGCGGCCTTCCGGCGACGCGGATTCAGTCCGGTCCATCTCTTGCTCGGCCGTCTACGGCGCCTGGACATGTTGCCGGGTCTGCGCATGACGGATGCGTTGAAGAAGGCGCCCGGACCGGGAAACGGGCAAAAGGGCTTGGGCCGCGGAGAGCGTGCGCGCCGTGTCCGCGGCTCCATGACCGTTCGGATGTTCCGCAAAGGTTCCTTGGAGGGTAGGGCATGCGTCGTCGTCGACGACGTCCTCACTACGGGTGCCACCCTCGCCGAAGCCGCGCGGGCAGTGTCTGCGGCGGGAGGCGTGGTGTGTGGCGCGGTGGTCCTTGCAGCCACCAGGCCGCCGGCCGTTAGCGAGCAGCCTACGGACGGGCCGGGCATGCAGCCCACACCGACTCAAACAAAAAATAAGTGACGAAAGGATGAATTACCAGTGGCGATGAACTAACGTCGGTTATGGGTACCAAGAACAGATGTACCTGTCGATAGCGGCTCGGAAAGGGGCTCGACTGTCCGTCAGATCAGCCCCGAGAAGCGCCCTTATCGTGTCACCTGAGTTGTTTGGAGGGCACCATGGAGTTCATGATCAGCGGCCGTAATCTGACCGTTTCGGATCGCTTCCGCGAGTATGCCGGCGAGAAGATTTCAAAGATTGAATCGCTTGGGGACAAGGTCCAGAGGGTTGACGCGAAGGTTTCAAAGGAAACCAACCCGCGCCAGACACCGGGCCAGCTCACGGTGGAAGTGACAGTTCTGGGCCGGGGCCCTGTGATCCGGGCCGAAGCGAGCGCCGCTGACAAATTTGCCGCCTTTGATCTCGCCTATAGCAAGCTGCTGGAAAGACTCCGCAGGGCCAAGGACCGCAAGAAGGTCCACCACGGCCGCCACACCCCCAAAGCCGTTCGTGAGGCTACTGCGACGCTTGAGCCTGCCAGCGCGAGCGAACCCATTTACGTAGAGGCCAGCAACCACCAGGAGCCAACGACGCCACCGGTGGAGACTTCGCCCTACGACGTCGACAACGACATTCCGGCCGGTGATTCCCCGGTCCTGATTCGTCGCAAGGTTTTCCCCGCCGCTTCGCTCACCCTTGATGACGCGGTGGACAACATGGAATTGGTGGGCCACAATTTCTACCTGTTCGTGGACAAGGAAACCAACACGCCGTCGGTTGTCTACCGCCGTCGTGGCTGGACATATGGAGTAATCACTCTCGACTCCACATGCGAACCAGGAGACGAACCCGTGGAGGAAAAGATCCACGCTTACCGTTCGAATGACCAGGCCGCCACAGCCTAGGCCGCATTCGTATTTCCCATGAAAGGACTGGCATGGCCGCTTCGCTGAGCCTGTTGCAGGCACGGCGGATTGCATTGGCAGCCCAAGGACTGGACAAGGAACGGCCCACCGGCCCCGTGACTTCACGGACGGTGGGCCGCACCTTTGCCCGCCTCCAGGTGGTGCAGATCGATTCCGTCAATGTCCTCTCACGCAGTCATTACCTTCCATTCTTCTCAAGGCTTGGCAACTACGACCGAAGCATCATTCATGCCATGGCCGGGCGAAGCCCGCGGCGCATGATGGAGTACTGGGCGCACGAGGCGAGCTTCATCCGCCCGGAACACTTCCAGGATCTGCTGCTGTGGCAAACCCGTGCGTGGGTAGGCGCGGCCCACTTGGAACGCGGAATCCGGGAGGACATGGCCAAGCGGATCCTCGACGCGCTCGCAACCGGGCGCCCCATGACTGCCGCTCAATTGACCGCGCACCTGGGGCACCAGGAAGACCGGGAGCACGATAACTGGGGCTGGAACTGGAACCTGGTCAAAAGGGTTCTGGAGCACCTGTTTGAAGAGGGGCTCGTGACGGCCGCGTCGAGGACAGAGCAATTCGAGCGCCGGTACACGCTGACATCGCGGGTTCTGCCGCCGGGATTGCCCGCCATCATCGCTCGGCCAGGAGCGCTCCCGAACGGTGGCTCCGACATGTCGAGGGCGGCCATGGACCGGCTGATCGACGCCGCAGCCCAGGCCCATGGCATCGGAACAATCCGTTGCTTCGCCGATTACTTCCGGACTCCAGTGAAGGCCGCTGCAGCCTCGATCGACAGGCTCGGTGCCGCCGGGCGCCTGGAGCCGGTTACGGTGCGTGGCTGGGACCGGGCTTTGTACCGGCATGTGGACGCCCGGCTTCCCCGGGCAGCCACGGGCCGCGCACTGCTCAGCCCGTTTGATTCACTGGTCTTTGAGCGTAGAAGGCTTGAGGAGTTGTTCGGCTTCCATTACCGGATCGAAATCTACACACCCGCGGAGAAGCGCAAGTTCGGCTACTACGTGCTGCCTTTCCTCCTCCGGGACGCCGTGGTCGCGCGCGTGGATCTCAAGGCCGACCGTTCGGCCAAGCAGCTTCTGGTGCGTGCCGCCCACGCCGAGCCGGACGCCCCGGCGGACACCGCCGTCGAGCTTTCTGCCGAGCTGCGGCTTATGGCCGAGTGGCTGGGGCTCGACGACGTCGTCGTGTCACCGATCGGCGATCTCTCGTCGGCGCTTGCCACGGCGGTGGCCCGCGGCTGAGGTCCAGGGGTCTCCGGCAGCGGCCTGCGGGCGCCTGCGCTCCGCTCTCAGGGAAACGAGGCCGCGGCGAGTTGGTCTCTCCCGTAGACTGAAACCGCCAGAATTCGGCAGCTTGAGACTGGGAGCAACTTTACGTGGCATCACTTATCGAAAAACTTCTCCGCACGGGTGACAAAAAGACCCTGAGGCAACTGCGGACCTATGCCGATTCCATCAACGCCCTCGAAGACTCCTTCAAGACTTTCTCCGACGCCGAATTGCGCGAGGAGACGGACAGGCTGCGCGCCCGTCACGAGGACGGCGAGAAGCTCGACGATCTCTTGCCGGAGGCTTTCGCAGCCGTGCGTGAAGCTTCCTCCCGCACCCTGGGGATGCGCCACTTCGATGTCCAGCTCATGGGTGGGGCCGCTCTTCACCTCGGCAATATCGCGGAAATGAAGACCGGTGAAGGAAAGACCCTTGTGGCCACCGCTCCGGCCTTCCTCAATGCCCTGACCGGCAAGGGCGTGCACGTCGTTACAGTCAACGACTACCTCGCCGAATACCAGTCCGAACTCATGGGCCGTGTCTACCGCTTCCTTGGCCTTAGCAGCGGTTGCATCCTGTCCAACCAGGATCCCGACGTGCGCCGTCAGATGTACGCTGCAGACATCACCTATGGCACCAACAACGAATTCGGCTTCGACTACTTGCGCGACAACATGGCGTGGGACAAATCCGAGCTTGTGCAGCGCGGCCACCACTACGCGATTGTCGATGAAGTAGACTCCATCCTCATCGACGAAGCCCGTACCCCGCTCATTATTTCCGGTCCTGCCCAGGGTGACACCAACCGCTGGTACAGCGAATTCGCCAAGGTCGTGCAGCGTCTCCAGCCTGAAATCGACTACGAGGTCGACGAAAAGAAGCGCACTGTCGGTGTTCTCGAAGCCGGCATCGAGAAGGTCGAGGACTACCTCGGCATCCAGAACCTCTACGAATCCGCCAACACCCCGCTCATCGGCTTCCTGAACAACGCCATCAAGGCCAAAGAGCTTTTCAAGCGGGACAAGGACTACGTCATCCTGGACGGCGAAGTCCTCATTGTTGACGAACACGCCGGCCGTATCCTTGCCGGACGGCGCTACAACGAAGGCATGCACCAGGCGATCGAGGCCAAGGAAAACGTCGAGATCAAGGCTGAGAACCAGACTCTCGCCACCGTGACCCTGCAGAACTACTTCCGCATGTACTCCAAGCTCTCGGGCATGACCGGTACCGCTGAAACCGAAGCCGCAGAGTTCATGAGCACGTACAAGCTTGGCGTGGTGCCCATTCCCACCAACCGGGACATGCAGCGCCTCGACCAGTCGGACCTCGTGTACAAGAACGAAATCGTGAAGTTCGAAGCCGTCGTGAACGACATCGCGGAGCGGCACGAAAAAGGCCAACCCGTTCTCGTCGGTACCACCAGCGTGGAGAAGAGCGAATACCTTGCCAAGCTGCTGGCCAAGGAAGGCATCCGGCACGAGGTCCTGAACGCAAAGAACCACGCACGCGAGGCCGCCATTGTCGCGCAAGCGGGACGCAAGGGCGCCGTCACGGTCGCTACCAACATGGCCGGCCGTGGTACTGACATCATGCTGGGCGGAAACGCCGAGTTCACGGCCATCGCCGAACTGGCAAAGCGGGGCCTGGACCCTGAAGAAAACTCCGAGGAGTACGAGGCCGCGTGGCCGGAAGCATTCGAAGCAGCCAAGCAGGCAGTCAAGGACGAGCATGAGGAAGTGCTTGAACTTGGCGGGCTGTATGTGCTGGGCACGGAACGCCACGAATCCCGTCGCATCGACAACCAGCTCCGTGGCCGCTCGGGCCGCCAGGGTGACCCGGGGGAGTCCCGCTTCTACCTCTCGCTGACCGATGACCTCATGAGGCTCTTCAACTCCGGTGCCGCCGAGCGCCTTATGAACAGCTCCGTGCCGGACGACGTTGCCCTCGAATCCAAGCTCGTGTCCCGCGCAATCGCTTCGGCCCAGGGCCAGGTTGAAGGGCGGAACGCTGAGCAGCGCAAGAACGTCCTCAAGTACGACGACGTCCTGAACCGCCAGCGCGAAGCCATCTATGGCGACCGTCGCAGGATCCTGGAAGGCGACGATCTGCACGAAAAGGTCCAGTTCTTCCTGGAAGACACCATCAACGCCCTGATCGATGCCGCAACGGCGGAGGGAACCGGCGATGATTGGGACTTCCACCAACTGTGGACCAACCTCAAGACGCTATACCCGGTAACTGTCACGGCCCAGGACATCATTGACGAAGCCGGCGGCAAGGCCCGCGTGTCCGTTGAATTCCTCAAAAACGAGATCCTTTCGGACGCGCAGCTCGTTTACAAGGAGCGGGAAGAAGCCATTGGCGCCGAGAACATGCGCGAGCTTGAGCGCAGGGTTGTCCTCTCGGTCCTTGGACGCAAGTGGCAGGAACACCTCTATGAGATGGACTACCTCAAAGAGGGCATTGGCCTGCGCGCCATGGCCCAAAGGGATCCCCTGGTCGAGTACCAGCGTGAAGGGTTCACGATGTTCCAGAGCATGATGGAAGCCATCCGCGAGGAGAGCGTTGGCTTCCTCTACAACCTGGAAGTGGAAGTAACGCCGGCCGAAGACGTGGTGGTGGTGGACGGCAGCCCTGAAGGCGGTCACGTTGAACATCACGATCCACAGATCCGCGCCGCCGGCCTCGAAGCCCCGGAAAAGCCTGTTCAGCTGCAGTACACGGCACCTGGTGAAGACGGCGCGAGCCAGACCCGCGTCGAAGGGCGGGCCTCGGGACGCTCAGGCAACCCCGCCAAGGCTGCCGCCGATGACAAGCAGCGCGGATCCAACAAGAAGAAGCGCCGCTGACACCGCGATTGCCTGCCGCCTGTAGCTGACGGACGCCCGCAACCGCTGGACGTATCCAACAAACGGATGCTTGCGGCGAAAAAGGAGAAGGACCAGAACACCCGTTCTGGTCCTTCTCCTTTCCGGTCCTTGATGAACCCCGCCGTCAGCCGATTTCGAGGGCGGTGACCTTCCACGCGCCGTTGCTCCCTTCAAGCCTCATGGCTACGGCGCGGGAGCGGAGTTCTTCTGAGACAACCAAGCTGGCCTCGTACACTCCGTCGTTCACCGCGCAGACACGCACAGAGCGGACCATCGGACTTCGGTGAAGGCGAGACTGCCCGCCTTGGGCGTTGGCAGCATGGGCCCGCGTCAGTGCGGCCCGGTGCTGCAGTGCACTGAGGCATCCGGGGTCCAGGGTCCGTGAGAGCTGTTGCGCCGGCCGGGTGCCGGCAAGAACTTCGACGGCGGCTTGGGCGATGCTGCGGGCCAGCGCGCGGATTTCCGCGTCGAGGCTGAGGAGCTGGGCCGCTTTGCGGGCAGAAGATGGCCCCCTGCCGGACGGACCGTCCGTTCGGGCTTTGGCGCGAGGCGAAGCCACGATTGAACGGGAGGCAATGGGTGGCGAAGTCGCCTGGAGGACCGCGTCGGGCAAGCTGTGGACGGCTGGTGATGCGCTCATGGACTCCCTCGGTTACGGATCGCTGGATGGCGGTTGGTAGTGGTTCGGCTGGCGGTTCGGCTGGTGGTTCGGCCGCGGAGCTACTTGGGAGGTGGTTGGAGGATCTGACCCGGGACAATGAGACCCGGGTCGTCTCCGATGACATTCCGGTTTGTGGCGTACCACTTCGGCCACTGGAGGGCAATGTCGACGTCGCTGGCCAAGGGGCCTAGCTGCCGGGCGGCAATCGACCACAGTGAATCGCCTCGCTTCACCACCACTTCGCCTTGATTCGGCGAGGCAGACTGTTCCGCGGCCCGCTGTGGCCTGGTACCCAGAAGCCCCGGCTCGGCGGCAGGTGCGCGGGGTTGCCAATGGGGGTCGATCTCCGATGAGCCGGACTCAAGTGAGGGCACGACTGGGAGATGGGGAGAAGGACTGGAGGCGGGTAACCATTGGGCAGAGATGCCGCTGGACGGTGCTGAGCCGTTTGACGGGCTCCACGCTGGTTCAAGCTGTTCCGGTGACGCATTCGCCAGGGGGATTCCTACGAGGTTCAGGCCGAGAATTGCAACGGCCAGTCTGCGCATGAAGGCCGGGCTGAGTTTGGCGGTGGCGCTCGCGCAGCGGTCCTTTCCCGATTGCTGGAGGAGCGCGGCGGCCATTGCCAGAAGGAACGTGGCGATCCACCAGACCCCGATCCCCAGACCGGCGGCAGTTGCGACAAATCCCAGGAGGTCTTCGAACATGGGTGCCTGGAATCGTCCTGCCGCGGAGTGCCATCGGCCAACCAAGATCAGTCCGGTGATAGCGAGCAAAAGAGCGAGCACCAGGATGGTCGCCGCCATTGCAACATCGTGCCGAACGAGCGTGTTCGTCTGTTCCATGGGTTCCCCTTACCCAGTTGATGACATTTGATGCTGTTTGATGGTACTTGATGCTGCTTGACCTATTTTGGGCACAGTAAGCGGCATTTGTCTAGGAGTTGGTTGTCTATGAAGAAAGATTGACCATCGAGGGGTGCACGCTTACGCTGACGCAATGCGTTGGGATGCTTTGTTTGAAGACATGGAGGCACAACTGGCCTCCGAACGATTGCTGGGACTTGAGTCCGAAATTTCAGAGCGGGCCCGCGTGGAGATGGCCGGAATCGACGTCTCCGACAGGTTGCGCGGAGCAATCGGCCAGAAGATTGATGTGACGCTGCGGTCCGGAACGCAGGTGTCCGGGACGCTCAGTCATGTCGGAAGCGAATCGTTGGTCCTGGACGAAGCTCGCCACCAGTGGTTGGTGCCCGTCACGGCAGCATTGACCTATCAGGGCCTGGGCCGGCAGGTGCGGGCAGGCCAGTCGAAGGCGTCACAGCGGCTTGGCCTGGCCAGCGCACTCCGAATGCTGGCCCGCGACCGGGCGGAACTGGCAGTTCACCTGCTTGAGTCGGTGCGGGAGGAGCGGACGATGCGGGGCGTCATTGATCGCGTGGGCAGGGACCACTTTGATCTCGCCGTCATGTTGCCTGGTGAAGTCCGCCGGTCCGGAAACGTCGTGTCCGTGGCAACAATTCCGTTCCAGTCGCTTTCCGCGCTGCGTTCATTGCGGGGCCAAGACTTGTAATCCGGGCCAGCGTCCCGCCGCAGCTACCTGGGGGCTGGACGGAGATCAGGAGGACTTGGATTTGGCCTCTTGGATTATCCTGCTCGCCTCGGCATAGCGTTCCTCAATGTACTGCTCCAGCATCTTCTCTTCGACGCGCCACTGGCCCCTGCCACCCACTTGGATGGCCTTGAGCTCTCCGCTTCGCACCAAGGCGTATGCCTGCGGCGAGTTGATCTGAAGCTGTTCGGCGACATCAGCGAGGGTGAGGAATCGGGGCATGCATCCATTTTGCCACCGTTCGACCCACTTGCCGCGGTTATCCACAGGTTGACGTAATTTGAGGCATTTGGCTTTCGGAAGGGACCCACTTGCGGTCAGAATAAAGGCCACTGAAGGTCGACGCCGACAGACAATGCAAACGGGGGAGCAGGATGGGTGTGACTACCGCGGCCGCTGCAGCGCGGCTCAGGAAACCGTCATGGAGGGATCCGCGACTTTTGGTGGGGATTCTCCTGGTCTTGGCATCGCTGGCTGGAGTCATCGCCCTTGTTGGAACCGCGGACCGCACCATTCAGGTGTATGCCGCTCGCGAGTCGATTGCCGTCGGCCAGAGAATCAGCAAGGACGATCTTACGATCGTCAAAGTCCGGCTCGACGACATTGAGTCCAGTTACGTGACTCTGGCTGACGGTCTGCCCGAGGGAAGAGTTGCCGTTCAGAGAATTGCCAAGAACCAACTCGTCCCGCAGGAGAGCCTGGGGGCCGCCGACTCCCTGGACCGCAAACCGGTGGCGATCGCGATCCAGGAATCACTGCCTTCCCAGGCTGTGGCGGGATCCCGCGTTGACGTCTGGGTATCACCCCCCGATGCGCGCAACGGTTTCGGCACGCCGCAGTTGCTGTTGCCCGGCGCGGAGATCGCCCAGGTCACGGAGGGTGCCTCCACCCTCGGAGCGTCGAAGGAGAAAGTGGTTCTGGTCCTTGTGACCGATGAGCAGATGCCGAAACTTCTCGGAGCGCAGGCGAATAAAGCGAAGATTGCCGTGGTTTGGAATCCGGGCGGTGCCGGCAAGTGAGTATCCCCGTTGTCACAGTCGGGCAGTCCCGGGAAGATTTGGTCGGGGGACTCGAGCGGCTCCACGGGCCGGTGACGGTGGTGCGTCGGTGCGGCGAACTCGCGGAACTTCTGGCCGCTTGCCAAAGCGGTCTCGCGCGCGCGGCGGTCATAGCCGAAGGTGCCGAGGAATTGACGGCGTCGCTGGTCGACCGGCTGGCGGCTGTCGGAGTCTCCATCGTTGCCCTGAGCGATGACTCGGAGGAGGAAGGCCGCCTGCGCAGCATCGGCGTCGTGACAGCGTCCCTGGATGTAGATTCGGCAACGCTGGCTTCCAAGATCTCCGATGCCGTAGGCCAGCTGCCCGGACCAGGAAGGCGACGCGCGGAGCCGCGGGATTCCGGGTTTGCGGACACCGCCGCCGAACTCCGTCCCACCGATGCACAGGAAGAACCGGAGCACGTGCCGGCAGGGGCGGGTCGGATCATCGCCGTCTGGGGGCCCACCGGGGCGCCTGGCAGGACTCTTGTGGCTGTCAACATTGCTGCAGAGCTGGCGGCTGAAGGCAAATCAGTGATCCTTCTCGATGCAGACAGCTACGGGGCCAGTGTCGCGGCGTCGCTCGGCTTGCTGGACGAATCCGCCGGACTGGCGCAGTCTTGTCGACTGGCGGATCAGGGATTGTTGGATACCGAATCACTCAAGCGGATCGCCGCACCGGTCTTCGCCAAAGCCACCAGTTTCCGGGTTCTTACCGGCATTACGCGCGCGGACCGGTGGACGGAGCTCCGGGCCGCCGCGCTCTCCTCGGTGCTTGAACTCTCCAAGGAGATCGCGGACGTCGTCGTGGTCGATGCAGGTTTCTGCCTTGAGGCGGACGAGGAACTCAGCTTCGACACCATGGCCCCTCGACGCAACGCCGCAACCCTCCGCAGCATCGAACTGGCGGACACCGTTTACGCCGTCGGCGCGGCCGATGCCATCGGGGTTCCGCGGCTCGTGCGTGGCCTCGCGGAACTTGAACGGGCAGTCCCGCACGCGGCTCCCCGGGTGGTCTTGAACAAGGTCCGGGCAGCATCCGCGGGCCGCTCACCCGAACGAGAGCTCCGCGAAGCATGGGAGCGGTACGGCCCCGGTCATGGCATCGAGGAATTCCTTCCATCCGATCCTGAAGCTTGCGACGCGGCCCTGTTGTCCGGTGCCGTGCTCTTCGAAGCTGCGCCGGAGTCTCCCTTGCGCCTCGCAATCGCAAAAATGGTCTGTGCACCTGTCCAGCAAAATGGCAAATCCTCTGTCATTTATTCCAGAGCAAGGCGTCGTCTAAAGCGTTAGGCTCGCCATGTGGGCTGCAAGGACGCAGCAATTGAGATGTGATGGAGGCGTTTGTCGATGTCGTCAGGATCCAGCGTGGAGGATCGTTCTAAACCTGCAGTAGTCCGGGAAGGGTTCTTCGGGGACTACTACGAGCATCTCGCAGAGGAGGACGCCCGCGGATACGATGCCGAGCAATTGACCTCCAGGGCAGCGGCACACCGGGAAGCGGGGCAGAGCCGCAAGCCGGGCACTGCCAACGTCAGGATTGCCAACGAGGGTGATCGCAGCATTCTGTACATCGTTACGGATGATATGCCGTTCCTGGTGGACTCGGTGAACGCCGAACTCGTTCGCCAGAACTGCGCCATCCGGCTCGTCATGCACCCACTCTTCGTGGTTTCTCGTGATCACGTCACTGGCGATCTGTCCGACATCGCCCGGGTGCCGTCGAACATCGGCATCTCAAGCGGTGACACCGCGGCGATGCCGAACATCGCCCATCTGATCGCCCAAGGTGACAACGTCTCCCACATGGAGTCGTGGATCGCCGTCGAGGTTGACAGAGTGGCCGACGACTTCCAGAAGGAACTCGTGGACGGAATCCACCGCGTCCTGAGCGACGTCCGCGCCGCCGTCGAAGACTGGCCCAAAATGCGCACGAAGGCGCTCGAGCTGGCATCGTCCCTGGACAAGGTGGCCCACCCGGAAGACATCGCGGAGCTCAGGCAAGCGCAGGACCTGCTGCGTTGGTTGGACAACGGCAACTTCACGTTCCTGGGTTACAGGGAATACGACCTCATCACCGAGAACGGTGAAGACGTCCTTGAGTTGCGCGAAGCGAGCGGTTTGGGGCTCTTGAGGGCGGGGGACCACCCGCACCAAATCCAGCACCTCACCGACGCCGGACGCCGGAAGGCGCGCGAGAAGCGCGCCTTGGTCATCACCAAAGCCAACTCGCGGTCCACCGTGCACCGCCCCGCGTACCTGGACTACATCGGTGTCAAGAGCTTCGATGTTGCCGGCAACGTCAACGGTGAGCGCCGCTTCATCGGCCTCTTCGCCACGAGCGCGTACACCGGTTCCGTCAAGAACATCCCCATCGTTCGGGAAAAGGTCGACGCAGTGCTCCGCTCGGCCGGGTTCCCGCAGGACTCCCACTCCGGCAAGGACCTCGTCGGTATTCTCGAGACCTACCCCCGTGATGAACTCTTCCAGATCGAGACCGAGGACCTGGCAGCAACGGCTTTGGGCATCCAGCGTCTGCAGGAACGGCGCCGCACGAAGCTCTTCCTGCGCCCGGATATCTACGGACGGTTCATGTCGGCACTGGTCTACCTGCCCCGTGACCGCTACACCACCAACGTCCGGCAACGAATTGAGCAGGAACTCCGCGAGACCTTCGAGGCCGAGAGCATTGACTACGAGGCCCGGATCACGGAGTCCGCACTCTCGAGGGTGTTCTTCCGTATCCGGCTGCCGCGGGAGGCGGAGCTCCGCGACGTCGACACCGGTGAACTCGAAAAGCGGCTTGTCCGGGCTTCGCGGTCGTGGGCTGAAGGTATTGCAGAGGTGCTCCGCGAGAACACCAGCGGGCTGGACGCCGAGCGACTGTCAGTCCTGTGGGCGGATGCGTTTCCCGCCGGATACCGTGTCGACTACGAAGTCGAGGACGCCCTCAAGGACATTGAGCGTTTCGAGAAGTACGCGGCCACAACCGACCGGAACGCCGTCGCTGTCCAGGCGGTCCCCGGAGTGCATGTCTACCTGCCCAACGGCGCCGGTGAGCTCCTCGAAGAGGATGCCCGCGTCAAGCTCTACCTTTTGGAACCGAAGAGCCTGAGCCAGATCCTGCCCTACTTCCACAATCTTGGCCTTGAGGTCCTCGATGAGCGGCCTTTCGAGATTGAAACTGCCGACCACCGGGACTTCTTCCTCTATGACCTTGGCCTGAAGTACCCCGCCGGTGTCGATCCCGTGGCTACCGGCCAGCTCTTGGCGGACTCCTTCAGCGCCGCGGTGACAGGTGCGGTGGAATCCGATAGTTTCGACCGTCTCGTGCTCCGGGAAGGTATCCACTGGCGGCAGGTCGTCATGCTCCGCGCCTATGCGAAGTACATGCGGCAGATGAGGAACACGAACTCCTTCGAGTTCATTGCGGATACCCTTCTCGCCAACCCGGAGGTTGCCCGCGGCCTGATTGACCTCTTCGGGGCCCGCTTCGATCCTTCGTCGCCCGACGCCGCGCGTCCGGCCCGCCAGGAGAGCGCCCGCGCCACACTGGCTGAAGCAATTGACCAGGTGGCCACGCTCGACGCCGACCGCGTCCTGCGGACTTTCGTCAACCTCATTGAGTCGACCCTGCGCACGAACTACTTCCAAGGCAAGTCGTACGTCAGCTTCAAGCTCGATCCGACCACGATCGACGGCCTGCCGTTCCCGCGCCCCAAGTACGAGATCTGGGTGTACTCGCCACGCGTTGAAGGCGTGCACTTGCGCTTCGGCAAAGTGGCCCGTGGCGGCTTGCGGTGGTCGGACCGCCGTGAAGACTTCCGGACCGAGATCCTCGGGCTGGTCAAGGCGCAGACGGTCAAGAACGCTGTGATTGTGCCGACCGGTGCCAAGGGCGGATTCTTCGCGAAGCAACTTCCGGATCCGGCACTTGACCGCGCCGCGTGGATGGCGGAAGGCATCGAAAGCTACAAGACCTTCATCCGCGGCCTGCTCGATCTCACCGACAACCTCGTGACCACAGCCGACGGCGAGAAGATTGTGCCGCCGTCGGACGTTGTCCGTCAGGATGACGACGATTCGTACCTGGTAGTGGCTGCGGACAAGGGCACGGCAACCTTCTCGGACACTGCGAACGGCCTGGCCGCCGAGTATGGATTCTGGCTGGGGGACGCTTTCGCTTCCGGTGGCTCCGTAGGATACGACCACAAGGCCATGGCCATTACGGCCCGTGGTGCATGGGAGTCGGTCAAGCGCCACTTCAGCGAGCTGGACCTTGACACCCAGACCGAGGAATTCACCGTGGTCGGCGTCGGCGACATGTCCGGCGACGTGTTCGGCAACGGAATGCTGCTCTCCAGGCACATCCGCCTGCTGGCCGCCTTCGACCACCGCCACATCTTCCTGGACCCGACGCCGGACGCGGCTTCGTCCTTCGGCGAACGGCAGCGTCTCTTCGACCTTCCCCGCTCCTCGTGGGATGACTACGACCGCTCGCTCATCAGCGCAGGCGGCGGGGTCTTCCCCCGCCAAGCCAAGGTCATTCCGATCTCGCCGGAGGTCCGCAGGGCCCTCGGCCTGCCGGACGGAACGGTTCAGCTGAGTCCTCCCGACCTTCTGCGTGCAATACTCCTGGCTCCGGCCGATCTCCTCTACAACGGCGGGATCGGAACGTACGTCAAGGCCAGCACCGAGTCCCACGCCGAGGTGGGGGACAAGGCAAACGACGTCATCCGCGTGAACGGGCGCGAGCTGCGCGTCAAGGTTGTCGGCGAAGGCGGCAACCTCGGAATGACGCAGCGCGGACGCATCGAGGCTGCACTGCAAGGTGTCATCCTCAACACCGATGCGATCGACAACTCCGCCGGCGTGGATTGTTCCGACCATGAAGTCAACATCAAGATCTTCGTGGACCGGATGGTTGCCGCAGGGAAACTGGATGCTTCCGAGCGCACATCCTTCCTCGCCGACATGACCGACGAGGTCGGGCGCCTTGTGCTCGAAGACAACATCGATCAGAACATCCTGTTGCTCAACGACCGGACACGCGTCGCCGAATGGAGCCCGAGCTACGAGCGCCTGATGGACTGGCTCGAGAAGTCCGCCGACCTCAAACGGGACCTTGAAGCGCTACCGACCACCGACACCCTTCGTGAGCGGCTTGAACAGGGCCAGGGCCTGACGTCCCCGGAACTGTCCGTCCTCGCCGCGTACGCCAAGATCGAATTGGGCTCGGCATTGCGGGACAGTGATCTGGCGGATGATCCCTGGTTCCGTAAGACGATTCGCTCCTACTTCCCGAAGCAGCTCCGCGAACGGTTCGACGCCGAACTGGACACCCATCCCTTGCGTCGCGAGATCATCGCAACCGTGGTGGCCAACGACATGATCAACCTGGGTGGCATCACCTTCGCCTTCCGCACCATGGAGGAGACCTCGGCTACCGAGGTCGCCGTCGCGAAGGCGTTCGTAGCCCTCCGTGAGATCTACGAACTCGACTCGATGGTGCGTGAGCTCAAAGCCCTGCCTGCTTCGTTCCCCACGGAACACTGGAGCACGGTGCACCTCGACATCCGGAGGCTTCTGGACCGGGCCGTTCGCTGGTTGCTCAGCCAGGGTAACGCCTCGAAGCCGATCTCGGAGATCGTCGCGGAATTCAAGCCGATGATGGATCCGATGCGGGCCAGGGTGCTCGACTACTTGCGCGGCAGCGACAAAGAACGGGTCACCGGTTGGCTTGAAAAGGCGCGCTCTTGGGGCCTTCCCGACACGCTCGCCCATCGCTGGGCCGAGCTGTTCGAGAGTTTCGTACTCTTGGACATCGCCAAGATCACGCATAGCCGCGAGGCCCGTGTGGAAGAGGTCAGCCATGTCTATTACACGGTGTTCGACCGCTTCCACGTCGATTCGTTGCTGGAGCGAATTACGGCACTCCCGCGCGATGACCGCTGGCAGGCGCTTGCCCGCGCAGCCCTGCGCGACGACCTCTACTCGACCGTAGCGGACATGACGACGTCGGTGCTCGAATCGAGCGACGCCGGCCTCGACGCCGAGGCTCGTTTGCGGGCTTGGGAAGACCTCAACGCCGAGCAGTTGGGGCGCGCGAAGAGCATGTTCGACGAGGTCAACGCGCTGGAGGCCGACGACATGGCTTCTCTGTCGGTAGCATTGAGGCTCTTGAGGTCAATCGTTCGACGCTAGGGACAAGCCCGGGCGTCATATGGAGGTGCAGTGGCAATCTTTACAGACCCCATCAGGGAGCACGCTGATTTCGGGCCTGGAGATGCTGAATGGCTGCACCTCCTGGTCGGCGACTGGCAAATGGTCGCCGACCTGGCGTTCGCGGATTTGGCCCTATGGTTTCCGCATCCTGAGTTCGGTTATATCGCGCTTGCACACGTCAGGCCGTCGACGAGCCACACGGTGTTCCATGCGGACTTCGTCGGGGAAGGCATCCGCTCGGATCTGCAACCGATAGTCGACAAGGCGTGGTCCAGCCGTTCCATCGAACGCTCCAGTGAAACGAGCTGGAGCAGCGAGATGGCTCTTCGGGTTGAGGCGGTGCCCATGGTCAGGAACGGACGGACCCTTGCCGTCGTCACGTCGCATATGGACCTTTCCAGTTCACGGATGCCTTCCCGCCTGGAGCTCACGTACAGGCAATGCGCCTACGATCTGCTCCGGATGGGAACGCTGGGCCTCTGGCCGGACTTCGCGTCACCGACGGGTTCCCGCCGTGGCGCTCCCCGCGTGGGTGACGGCCTGATCAGGCTCGACGCCGAAGGCATCGTCCAGTACGCGAGTCCGAACGGCGTCTCCGCATTCCGCCGGCTCGGCGAGGTGGAAACCTTGGAAGGACGGTCCCTCGCGGAAGTAACCGCAGGACTCCTCAAGGACCGGCGGATGGTGGACGAGACGTTGCCGCTTGTGGTTACCGGTCGGATGCCGTGGCGGAGCGAAATCGAGTCCCGCGGAGTCAGCTTGTCGTTGCGCGCGATTCCGTTGCGCGACGAAAAGCATCGCTTCGGTGCCTTGGTTTTGTGCCGCGACGTGTCCGAACTGCGACGTCGCGAGCTCGAGCTGGTGACCAAGGACGCGACGATTCGTGAGATCCACCACCGCGTCAAAAACAACCTGCAGACGGTGGCGGCTTTGCTGCGCATGCAGTCGCGACGGATGGTCAGCGATGAGGCGAAGCAAGGCCTGGAACAGGCAATGCGGCGAGTGGCGACGATTGCGTTGGTTCACGAGACCCTTTCTCAAGGGCTCACGCAGAGCGTTGATTTCGATGAACTCATCGGACGTCAGTTCCGGCTCTCGGCAGAAGTAGCGTCCCCTTCGCAGCACGTCCGGACTGAGCGCGCCGGCCTGTTCGGCGAATTGCCGAGCGACTTCGCCACGCCCCTTGCGCTGGTCATCAATGAGCTCGTGACAAATGCCGTGGAGCACGGCCTTGAAGGACGGGCCGGAACGGTATGGCTGATGGCCGATCGTTCCACGGGGGAGCGCGGCGATGAACTCCTGACGGTGACCATCGCCGATGACGGCGTCGGACTGCCGGAGGGGTCGTACACAGAGGGTCTAGGCCTTCAGATTGTGCGGACACTCGTCACGAGCGAATTGGGTGGCAGCATCCAGTGGAGGCCGCGCGACGGCGGAGGCACCGCCGTCGAGATCGTCCTGAACCTGGTGCGAAGCTGACGCCGGCCGCCGGCGGCGCGCTCTGTCGGTAACCGCGGTTAGACATACGAAGATGGCCCGGACCTTTCGGTCCGGGCCATCTTCGTATGTTCTCTTTGCCTCAGGCGCCGTGCTTTGTGGGCCCCAGATGCTTAGGAAGCGCGGCGGGCGCGGGCGGCGCGGCGCTTAAGTGCGCGTCGCTCGTCTTCGCTCATACCGCCCCAGACGCCAGCGTCCTGGCCCGATTCAAGGGCCCACTGAAGGCATGTGTCCACGACGGGACAGCGACGGCAGACACTCTTCGCTTCCTCGATCTGGAGAAGCGCAGGGCCGGTGTTGCCTACTGGGAAGAAAAGCTCCGGGTCCTTGTCAAGGCAGGCTGCGCGGTTACGCCAATCCATGCTGATCAGTCACTCCATTCGTGAGTACTAGTTAAGCCTTTTGTGAAAATATTCACTAGAGGCTTCATAGGAAAGGGGACCCATTGGGCCCCCTTGGTCGTCTGAGTCAAGCGTGTCATGTTAACGCCATGTAAACAAGGGGTTCTAGCGTTTGAAACCGTGAGCGATGCATCACATTGGCCACCGGTCTACTCACAGGTATTCGACTATGTCCGGTATTGTGCCAGTGTGTCAAGACCCCCTCTGAACCCCAACCATGACCCCGCAGCGCCCGGCGACGACGGCCACGGGACCGGCAGCGACAGCATCGGCCGGGCATCCGGCGGAGGACCGCGTCCTGTAGGAATCGTTGTTATTTCGATTGTGGTTGTGCTGGAAGCCCTCGCCCTGTTGACCGCCGGCGCCCTGTATATATACGAGCTCGTGACCGGGGCTCCGGTGGCCTCATTCTGGGGAGCCGTGTTTACCCTCGGCCTTCTGCTGGCCTTTTCTGCACTGTTGTTTGCGGTGGGACACTTCCTGTTCCGTGGCTACCGTTGGACCCGGGCACCCGCGTTGGTTGCCCAGCTGTTCGCCCTGACGATCGGGTTTCCCACCATGACGGGAGGGCTGGTTCTCGCCGGTCTTGCCATGGTGGTGCCGGCTCTGGCCGGGATTGTCTTCTTGTTCGACAGGCGGGTCATTGCCTTTGCCTCCCGAACGGGCGGATCCCGCGCTGCAATCTAGCTGTTTTCACTTGGGTACGGCTTCCTAGTCCGGAGCAGCGATCTGGACGGAGCGTGTTCGTCCATACTCGATGAGGACAGCACGACCCGGTGGTGGCGCCGGTTCGATGTCGACGCGGACGCCGAAGAATTCTCGAGCGGCAGGCGGCCCATTGCCGAGGAGAATTCCGCTTCCGTGGTTTCGGGCCAGGGAAGCAAGGGGCGTCCGCTGCAGAAGGACAGGGCTGCCCGCAGTTGCCACCACTGAGAAACCCATACCGGGAAGTTCAGCCAGGAGGCACGCGGTTTCGCTGCTGAGGCGCTCGGCGTCGTCCACAAGGGGGATGACTTCTGCTCCCACGAACCTGCTGCTTGCATCCCGGTGGAATTCGGCCCAAAAGGCATCAGGATCGGCCCCTTCGGGTGGTGTCCACCAATGATGGCCTGGATTGAGCACGGCCAATGCGGTGAGCAACGACGACTTGCCGGAACCGGGTGTGCCGAGGGCGAGGAGGACGGCTGGGCGCGGCAGCTTGATCCAAGCAGGTTCGTGTTCGTCCCCTCCAACCCCAAGGAGCACCGACCCCTGCGCATCAGCGCGGGAAACGGCAGTGGTTTCGGTTCGGCCATCCGCAGCGAGGTCCGAAGCCCGGATGAATTGGGGCAAGGGATCCACCCGGAATGGGCGCAGTGCAGTCTCCGGGGGCACACAGTACGGCCAGGCCGCGCTTGGCGGGGTCGCCACGAGCTGCGCGACTGCGGTGTCAACATCAAGCAAGTTGCCACTCACGACTGCCCGGCCCTTCAGGGGCTTCATTGCCGCGAACCGGGGCCACGCCAACCGCCCTTCTTCTGTGGTCCCAGCGGGAAAATATGCGCGGTTGGGGATTGACGCGAACATGCGCGAGGCGGTCAGTTCGCGGTCACCCGTGGCAAGAACAGCCAGTCCTGCCTTCGGTCCATCGCGGACGATCGAGTGGACAACGTCTTCGGCCCAGGCCAGCGGTCCGGCGCGCAATTCGGAGACCCAGGAACCCCAGCTTGAAATGACCAGCAGAAGGGGGACCTGCCCGGCGACGGTTCCCGGGGATTGCCGCGCCGACATCTCAGCTGCGAACCTCTCCAGGATGCGGACTGCCCTTCTGATGTCGTTGGGGGAGGCAACGGCCCCTACGCGCCCCTGGGCTGCCACGTCGGTGAACGAACCGTCACCGTCGAGGACATAGAGATGGAGTTCATCGGCACTTCCTACAAGCTGCGCCGCCGCTGCCCGACACGTATCTTCAACTCCGCTTCCAGGAGGGCCAACGAGCCCAAGATTCCCGTGGACGAGCGGAGTCCAGGACACGCCGGCAACTCGTTGTTGTGTGGGCAAGTCTGCCAAGCCAAGGTAGGCTGTCGGGCCTGCCGGCGTTCCGCTTGCCGCGTGCTTGCCCGCCATTGCCGAGGTGCCGAGGGATTCGTGAAACGGGATGGACTCGGGAAGCGGATGAGCAACAGGTCTCCGGGGCGGTGTACCCCCGAGGATGCCCCAAACCCGGTTGATTGCTTTGATAATCGGGCGGGCGGCCTCTGCTGGCGTTGCAACCGCACCCTGGGTCTCTGCGTCTGCGGTTTCCAACCAACCGCTGAACCGGAGCGACCCCGCTGCCGGCCGGGCAATGGCTTTTGTGAGTGATGGGGCTTTTTCGCCGACCGAGAGGGTCGCTGACTGAAAGGGCTCGGGATCTTCCACTCCGCGAACCATGTATGCGCGGCCAGGCAGGGACACCGGAATCGATGCCGCTGCCGGCGAGTTGATGACGTCCCGGGATTCCATTTCTGATTGGACGCGAAGAGCAATGCTGGTGGTGACGTTGGCCCGGATGTCCGCACTCAGTGCACTCTGCGGACGTTGTGTTGCCATGATCAGGTGGATGCCCAGAGACCGGCCCAGGGTGGCGATCCGCATCAATTCGGCCAGGGCATCCGGGGCGTCTTCAATGAGCATCCGGAATTCGTCGATGACAAGTACCAGACGGGGCAGTAAGGGAAGTTGGCTTCTTCGTCCCGCCGCGCCCCCGCCCCCGGTTCTTCCGGCTGTGGCCCAATATGCGGGCAAATCAGGGACACCGGCCTTCGCAAGGATCGCTTCCCGCATCCGGACCTCGGCGCGGAGGGAGGAGAGGGTGCGTTCGAGTTCGTGTTCACTGAGATCCGTAAGCATTCCGACGCATTGCGGTAGGTCGAGCAATGGCCCGAGGCCCGAACCGCCCTTGAAATCGACGAACAGGAAGTTGACCCTGTCCGGGCTATGGGTCAGCGAGATCGCGGAGACTATTGTGCGCAGAAGCTCTGACTTTCCCGATCCGGTAGTTCCAGCAACGAGGAGATGCGGGCCGTCCGAAACCAGGTCCAGGGACCGGGGACCGTCGGCTCCTTGCCCAATGACTGCGGATAGCCCTCCGCGTACTGAGGAAGCGCTCCAGCGGGCCGCGATGCTTGAGGGCTCAGGGAGAAGCAGTTCGGCAAGCTCGCAGGTAGAGGGGACAAGGGGTGCCCTTTCAGTCGCCAGGCCAGGCACTCTTGCCAATGAGCGACAGTAGCGGTCGAAGACCGGGTGCGGCACAAGGTCAGGGTCAAATTCAGTTTCTGAAAGACACGAGCGGAGGACTGAGCGTTTGTTCCAGAGCTCGATTGCGGAACCGCTTTCGTCCCCGCTCGCGGTGCGTTCGAAGACTCTCCAACCAGACTCGATCGCCGCCAGCCGGAGTGAGTCGACGGCGGGATGACGTTCGGGCCCCACCAGAAACAGTGCTCCCGGTCTATCCGCGGGCATGGAAAGAACAGCCGCGGCTGAAGAGGCGTCCGTGGTCAAGGTGACGCGGGGGAGGAACCGGGCGCTTGACGGCAAGAGGGCTATCGGTCCGTGTATCAGAACAGGGACGTTGGCTGCGCAGGGAAAAGCCGCCAGCTGCATGAGCAGGAATCTGAACATTCCTTGCACCTTGGCTTCGGGTCCTGTGAGGGAAACGGCTTGGATCGAGGGATCCAGAACCACGGGAACGGGGCCCAACCGCGGTGGCTGAAAGCCCGGGTCCGCGGGATCGAGTGCAACCCGGGCGTTCTGCGGACTGATGCCGAGCCGGAGCCAGACATCGCGGCAGCCCGCCGTTCCTTGCGTTGTGACCGCGCCTTGCTCCGTGCCCGTGACTTGCTCCGTGCCGGGTCCCTGGGATGTGCCGGTGCCTTGGGTTGTGCTGGTTCGTGGCAGCGTCAACTGCATTCGCCCGCGTTCCCTTGAGAGGAAAACTGCTGAGTTGACGGCGTAGGCGAGCTCGGCGGCGGACGGTGAACACCGCCGTCGTCGGGCCCGGTCTTGTTCGACGGCCGCCGCGATCGCGGCAGCCAGAAGGCAGCGCTCCCGCCTTCCCGAAATTGCCGGGGCAAGGACCGCGATGGCAGAAATTGCGGTGAATCCGAGGAACATCCACATGCCAGTGGCCAGAGCCATTCCGACTCCCAGCAGGAACGGGAGCCCGGCCGTGAGGAGAAGTTGCGTGCGGCTGCCCGCATCGTGGCGCCGGGGGACCAGGATCGGCTGGGCGATGCCCAGCCCCGCTGCCCCGAGCGACTCCGCTCCGTATTCTCCGTCGCCGAAGACAATTGACATGACAGAGCCGCCACATCGGATCCTCGAGGCGGTTGAGAGAGGGGCGGAGCGGACTTTGCGTCCATCCACCACCGTTCCGTTCGCGCTCCCGTTGTCGGTTATGGTGACCGCTGTCTCGGAAATCGTCAGGACAGCGTGAACCCGGGAAACATCAGGATCCGGGAGGCAGATATCGGCGTTGCTCCGGCCGATCCCGTAAGTGCCCCGTTCCAGCGGTATGACCATGCCCGCGGCTGGTCCGGCGTGAACCAGCAAGGACAACGCTGCGGGACTGCGATCGCGATCACGGGTGTCTTGCGCCTCCGAATCGGACCCGTCTACCAACACAGCTCCCGACATGAGCGGCGCCGAGCCAACGGTGAGACCGCTGAGTGGCAGCCCATCTACTGCAAGTTTTCCAGTTGCGAACTCGGCCGCGACTGCAGCCTCGACCACTGCCCCAGGGGTGCCGTTGCAGGCGGCTATGGCCAGTTCGATGGGTTCGCCTTGCCGTAACGCCCGCGGGGCCCGGACGAGGGTGCAATGGAATGTCACTGTGTCCGCTCCTTCGGTTCGCGGGACTGCTGTTCTTCCACGATATTTGTGATGAGGACCGGGCGTTCCAGGGCAGTTGGCCTATGTGGAAAACGTTGCACTGATTCGCGCGGGAAGGGACCGGCCCGAAAACCGGGCGCGCCATCTCGGGTAGGCTTGACCTGCAGCCAATGCACACCATTGGGCTGCTCATATTCGAACCAGGAGATTTTGTGACCGCTGACCTCGTCATTGTCGGGTCAGGCTTTTTTGGCCTGACAATCGCAGAACAGGCAGCCACCGAGCTGGGCTTGAAGGTTGTTGTCATCGACCGCCGGCACCACGTCGGAGGCAACGCATACAGCGAAACGGAAGAGCAGACCGGCATCGAGGTGCACCGGTACGGCGCGCATCTGTTCCACACCTCGAATGAACGGGTATGGGAATACGTCAACCGGTTCACGACCTTCACCAACTACGTCCACAAGGTTTACGGCGTCCACAAGGGCGAGGTCTACTCCCTGCCCATCAACCTGGCAACCATCAACCAGTTCTTCAGGGCCAATCTGACGCCCGGCGAAGCGCGGGCACTCATTCAAGAGCAGGCCGGCGAACTTGCCGGAACCGATCCACAGAACCTGAACGACAAGGGCATCCAGCTGATCGGCCGTCCGCTTTACGAGGCCTTCATCAAGCACTACACCGGCAAGCAGTGGCAGACAGACCCCAAGGACCTGCCGGCCGGGATCATTTCCCGGCTTCCCGTCCGCTACAACTACGACAACCGTTATTTCAACGACAAGTATGAGGGCCTTCCGACCAATGGATACACCGCATGGGTCAAGAAGATGGCCGAGCATCCGAACATCGAAGTTCGCTTGAACACGGACTTCTTCGACGACTCGCATGAGTATTCGAAGGACAAGGTTGTCGGCAAGATTCCCGTCGTCTACACCGGCCCCGTAGACCGCTACTTCGACTTCGTCGCCGGAGATCTGTCCTGGCGCACCATCGATTTCGAAAAGGAAGTCCTGGACATGGGCGACTTCCAGGGAACGTCCGTTGTGAACTACAACGACGACGACGTCCAGTTCACCAGGATCATCGAGCCGCGGCATTTCCACCCCGAGCGTGAATACCAGACGGAGAAGACCGTTATCATGCGGGAGTTCTCTCGATTCGCGGAAAAGGGTGATGAGCCGTACTACCCGGTCAACACGGCCCTCGACAGGGAGAAGCTGCTCAAGTACCGGGATTTGGCAGCGGCGGAAGAGAATGTACTCTTCGGCGGCCGTCTTGGCACCTACAAGTACCTCGATATGCACATGGCCATCGGTTCGGCTCTGTCGATGTTTGATAACAGGATTCGTCCGCACTTCGAAAGCGGCACAGCAATTGAAAGCGGAGGAGTAGACGCGTGAGCAGCGAAATCAAGATGCAAGTATTGCAGCGGGTTATCCTGCCCGCTGATGACCAGCTGGACACAACTGCGTTGTACGTCGACGCCGGCCCGGCGAACGGTATCCGCCTGCGCGAGAACGACGAATTCGCAAGGAACCCCAAGTCGACCGAGGAGAAGCTTCACTTCGTCAGTTCGGGCAGCGAAGAGGTCCACTTTGAAGACGTCCTCTCCAGGAGTTCCGTAAGGCTCCGCGCCGGAGAGCAGCTTTCCTTCGGAACGTACTTCAACGCGTTTCCTGCGAGCTATTGGCGCCGCTGGACAGACCTTCAAATGGTCCGCCTCGTTGTACGTACAACGGGCCACGGCACCGTCACGGTCTATAAGTCGAACGCGCGTGGCACTCTTCAGCGTGTTGATGGTGCGAGGGTCCAGGGCACCGCTGTCACCGAATTCGAGCTCTCCCTTAAGCCCTTCGGCGACGGCGGGTGGTACTGGTTCGATCTTGCCTCCAGCCGGGAAGAACTGACGCTCGATTCAGCGGAATGGCAGGGCGCGGAGCGCGAGGGCAACCCCGGTAAGGTGACCCTGGAGATCACCACCATGAACAAGCCGGACTTCTGCCTGAACAACGCCAGGATTCTCTCTGAGCATCCCGAGGTGCTGGAGCATGTCCAGGAAATTCTCATCGTGGATCAAGGAACCCAAAAGGTTGCCGAGCAGCCAGGCTTTGCCGAGGTAAAGTCGGCCCTCGGTGACAAGCTTCGGATCATCGACCAAGCCAATCTCGGCGGCTCGGGTGGCTTCTCCCGCGGTATGTATGAGGCCGTGGAGAACGGCAGCGACTACGCGCTCCTGTTGGATGACGACGTCGTCATCGAACCGGAGAGTATTTCGCGCCTGCTGACCTTCTCGGATCATTGCCGGAAGCCGACTATCGTGGGCGGCCACATGTTCGACCTCTACAGCCGCAGCGTTCTTCACACCTTTGGTGAAGTGGTGGACCCCTATCGATTTGTGCCTGCAATGCCCCATGCGGACATGGAGATGAGGCATGACTTCAGCGTCGCGAACCTTCGGCAAACGCCGTGGCTGCACCGGCGCGTCGACGTCGACTACAACGGCTGGTGGCTGTGCATGATCCCGACGGAAATCATCCGTGAGATCGGGCTGTCGCTTCCTGTCTTTATCAAGTGGGACGACGCCGAATACGGACTTCGTGCCCGTGAGGCGGGCTTTGCCACGGTTTCCTTGCCCGGAGCGGCCGTCTGGCATGTCTCCTGGATCGACAAGGACGATCTGGTTGGCTGGCAGGCCTATTTCCATGGCAGGAACCGCCTGATCACGACGCTCATCTACAGCCCCTACAAGAAGGGGGGCCGCGTTATCCGGGAGTCGTTCCAAGCGGATGTAAAGCACTTGGTTTCCATGCAGTACTTCACCGAACATTCGCGGCTCGATGCTTTGAAGGATCTCTTCCTCGGGCCCGGGCATTTGCATGGCAATCTCGCCACGAAGCTCGGCGAGATCAATGCGTTGAAGTCCGACTATCCCGATGCAGAGATGCGCGAGAACGTCGATGATTTCCCGGCCCCGGCATTGGGCCGCGGACCCTCCGGCCTCAACCCCATTGGACTTCCCAACAAGAAGGACCTCGTTAAATGGGGTGTCACCACGGTTGCGCGCCAGTTGGTGAAGAAACCGGCAGCGGAATCAGCAGAGCGACCCCAAGGCTTCCTGGCTCACCGGGACAACCGATGGTTCCGCTTGGCGCACTATGACAGCGTCGTGGTCTCGAACGCCGATGGCACCGCGGCTTCCTGGTACAAACGCGACCCCGAGAAGCTCAAGTCCATGCTGGCGGAAGCAGGAAAGCTTCACGCCAATCTCTACCGCCAATGGGAGGAACTCTCGGAGCAGTACCGCAAGGCTCTGCCGGAGATCACCTCCATGGAAGCTTGGAAAAAGACGTTTGGCTTGGCCGACGAGGAAGGCCACTAGATGACACAGCCCGTGACCGACTTGGTCCAACCGGGCCGCGGCCGCGGCATCGTCGACGTCTACAAACACAAGTTCCTGCTGCAGTTACTGGTACGCAAGGAGATCAAGATCCGCTATCGCGGCTCCGTCTTGGGACTCCTCTGGTCCTATGTGAAGCCGCTGATGCAGTTCTTGATCTACTTCGTGGCTCTCGGAGTCTTCCTCGACATGCAGCGCGGAACCCCCAACTACGCGATTTATCTCTTCGCGGGAATCGTGCTGGTCAATTTCTTCACGGAGTCGCTGGGCAACGCGACGCGCTCCATAGTGGACAACAGGGACCTTATCCGTAAGATCTACTTGCCCCGGGAGCTGTTCCCCGTCTCTACCGTGTGGGTTTCCGCAGCCCATTTGCTTCCCCAGGTAGTGGTCCTGCTCGGAGCCTGCCTGTTGACCGGATGGAGTCCCTCGATCTGGCAACTGCTGGCCGTCGTCGGAGCGTTTGTGCTGACAGCGATTCTTTCCACCGGCCTCGGCCTGCTTTTCGGTGCGGCCAACGTCTACTTCCGCGACTCCGAGAACATCGTGGACATGATCCTCATGATCGTCACGTGGGCCTCACCGGTACTTTACGTGTGGCCGATGGTGCAACGCGTCATGGGTCCCTGGTTCTTCTTGTACCAGCTGAATCCGGTGACAGTCGCCGTCGAAATCTTCCACTGGGCATTTTGGTCCCCGACACTGAGCGCTGCGCAATCCGGATCGATTTCCATGCCGCCGGACCTGATCACCGTCTGGTTCCCCTCTGCCTTTGGCGTCGCTGTACTCGTCCTCGTGATTGGCCAGCTCGTCTTCATGAAGTTGTCTGTCCACTTTGCCCAGGAGCTCTGAAATGACTGTACCTGCGGGAGTGTCCGACAGGGTGGCCATCACCTGCCGGAATTTGCGGAAGAAGTTTGTGCTCCGGCACACCCGCAGTATGAAGGAAGCCATTGTCTGGTTGCTGACCGGGCGCAAAGGGGACCTTTCCAAGAAGTTCGATGCGCTGAAGGACGTTTCGCTGGATGTCGAGCAAGGCGAAACCGTGGCGCTGCTTGGGCTTAACGGCTCAGGCAAGTCAACCCTCTTGAAGCTCATCTCAGGCGTGCTCCAGCCGGACGAGGGTACCGTGCATACACGAGGACGAGTGGCCGGCCTGATCGAAGTCGGAGCCGGTTTCCACCACGACCTCAGCGGGCGCGACAACGTGTACCTCAATGGGGCCATCCTTGGGATGAGCCAAAACCAGATCGATGAAATGTTCGACTCGATTGTGGAGTTCTCCGAAATCGGAGAATTCATCGACACCGAGGTCAAGTTCTATTCCTCGGGCATGTACCTGAAGTTGGCTTTCTCGATCGCGGTCCACACGGACCCTGAGGTCTTCCTCATCGACGAGATTTTGGCTGTGGGCGACGAACCGTTCCAACGCAAATGCATCACCAAGATCAACGAATTGGCCGCGGCCGGCAAGACACTGTTCGTCGTGAGCCACGACCTGGATCTGGTCGCGTCTGTGTGCAAGCGTGGTGTCCTCTTGGAACACGGCGAGATCATCATGGACGGCGAAGTTCATGACGTCGTTCGGGAACTCCGGCGGAGGTCTGCAGACTAGCCACAGGGGGAGGTCGGCCGACTGGCTACGGCCCGGCCTGGACCAGCTGCGGACGTCCGCCGGCAGTGCGCCTTATCAGCCGGCTCCGCAGGCCGTTATTTTGTAGACCTTTGCATTTCCCTGGCTGTCTACGAGTTGAACTCCCGGGTTTTGGTCCAGGTGAGTGAGACCAGCCGGAGTGTGGTTGCCTCCATGGACTTCCAGCAATCCGAAGTCAAGGACGTAATAGGAATGCTGGCTCCTAACAGCCCTGCACACGGCGGGATCCTTTGAGACAGTGTCCAAGTGGTCGTATATCTCTTGGAGATCAGGGGAAACATAGCTGAGGATATGGAGCTGCGCGGACTTGCGATCACCGAGGGCATATGAAAGAGCCGCTCCGGTGTAGGGGTTCCCGATCAAGATCGCATCTTGGGGGACGTCGTTGTGCAATCTTTGGAAGATTGCCAGCTCGTCGCTCGAGACCAAAGGGGAGTCCGCTGACAAGGTGTACTTTGATGCGGCTTGCTCAACTTCCTTGTTCACTCCGCCCACTTGCCCGACGAGGACGGCTAGGACGACGAGAACGGCAGCCACGGCGCATTGAAGTGCATTCCGCAGACCGGACCGGTGGATCCCAAGGCCGCTTCCACGGAAAACCCGCTTGAACAGTTGCGATAGGTACGGATTATTGCAGATCCACTCGACGCCCACGGCAGAAAGCAAGACGGCGACAAGGGGCAACAGAGCTGCAATACGGTAGCTGTCGTTGTACCAGACCCCTGTCAAAACACTCCGTACCCTGGAAATGGGGAAACCGGAAACAACCACAAACAGCACCGTGAAAATCAGGAAGACTCCTGCGAGCCACTTGTACCGAATCCTCCCCACTGCAGTCCAAAGGCCCAGCAGCGCCACCGGTGCCACTAGCCAAGCGGCAGGCAAGTCCAACGGAGAGAAAACAATGGCTTCGCCGAGGGCCTGCGGGACCGTATGGTACGGGCCCCAGAATGAAGCGTCCGAAGGTGGCCTGAGGACGACCCAAAGAATAAGGAAAACCAGGCAATAGCTGACCAGGGGGACCATAAACCTGGCCCTCCCGACACGGAGCAAACCCCGTCTCCGGAGCTTGAAGGCCTTCCACGCAAGGACACCGACCATCGGGGCCGTCCATGTCAGCCAGGCCATGAAGGTGGTTGGATGCGCCACAACGAGCCCCGCAAGGCTCAACAAGAGTGCCAGGATCGCCGATAGGTCCCGCGGAACCCAGGCCGGGGAAACCCTGGAAATTGCCGCGGCAAGGGCGATCGAACCCGGCAGGATGCTGATCGACAGCAGATTGGGGTACAGGACGCCGAAGTCCATCATCAGGAGCGGGAATGCGCCAAGCGAGGCGGATGCTACGCCGGCTGCCAGGGCAACCGCGGACGAACGGCCAATGGTCCATCTGGCCGCCAAGAGGCAGCCCAGAGGCCAAAACACTGCCGCGAGGACTATGCTCGTGAGGTTCACGGCGACCGGTACGTCCAGCGCGAAGGTGGAGGCGACCAACGTCGCCACCGCGTTCCAGCCCGCGGGATAGAAGCCGCCGCCGGTCATGTCGCCGATCGTCAGGGACGAGGCATTCCCGGTATCAAGGGCGTACTTGACGGAGTTGAGATGAAAAACGGCGTCGTAGGTCTGCGAAAAATGCTCGGGCCCGCCGATGGCTTGCATGACCCTGGCGCCGATCACCACTAGTGCGAGAACACCGGCCACAAATGGTGCTGACCGCCGCCAAAGTCCCGGACTCGGCGTTTCCCCACGGCGGGGACGGGATCGGGAAACGAACCATGCCACCGCGCCGAGCGCGACGGCCACAATAGCGACCGGAAGCAGGGTGAACCGCACATGCAAAAAGGGGCTCAGCGTCGAAGCTATGACAATCACCCCTACCGACAGGGCAGGGGACAGCGCTAGCGCGTCAAATCCTCGATAGCGCAATCCCAGTGCCACAAGCAGTCCGGGTGAAATCAGCACTAAGGCAGCACCGACTAACTGCGGAAGGACAGACCACCACACGGGCGGCGACTAGTCTTCCAGCAGGCCGTGGAGGTACGCTCCGTAACCACTCTTGATCAGCGGCTCGGCACGTGCGCGCAGCTCGTCGTCCGAAAGAAAACCTTGGCGCCAGGCGATTTCCTCGGGAGCCCCGATCTTCAGGCCTTGGCGGTTCTCTACCGTGCGAATGAAATTCGACGCGTCGTTGAGGTCGTTGAAGGTACCGGTGTCGAGCCATGCCGTGCCCCGCGGAAGGATCTCGACATGGAGCTTTTCGTTCTGAAGATATGTCCTGTTGATGTCCGTGATTTCGAGCTCGCCACGGGGTGAAGGCTTGAGGTTCTTCGCGATCTCCACGACATCGTTGTCATAGAAATACAGGCCGGGAACGGCATAGTGAGATTTGGGGTGCTCCGGCTTTTCCTCCAAGGAAATGGCTTTGCCATCTTCGTTGAATTCGACCACGCCGTAGGCTTTGGGATCCTTCACCCAGTAACCAAAGACGGCACCGCCGTCGATGTTTGCATGTTTCCGAAGCTGCGTTCCCATGCCCTGTCCGTAGAAGATATTGTCTCCCAGGACGAGGGCAACAGTTTCATTTCCGATATGTTCCTCACCCAGGATAAATGCTTGGGCGAGTCCATCGGGCGACGGCTGCTGGACATAGGAAATGTTCACGCCGAATTGGGAACCGTCGCCAAGCAGCCGTTGGAACTGTTCGGCGTCGTGGGGAGTGGTGATGACGAGAATGTCGCGAATGCCCGCCAAAATGAGCGTCGAGAGGGGGTAGTAGATCATCGGCTTGTCATAAACCGGGACCAGCTGCTTGCTGATGCCGTGAGTAATCGGATGGAGACGAGATCCGGTGCCACCGGCAAGAATGATTCCACGCATGGTCCCCATCATCCCTTACCTTCGAGTCCGCGGCAAAACCAGCGACTGGCCAATGGCCCCCGGCTCAGCTCCTAGCCGCGGTGCGCTCTTCCGCTCCGGCCACGGATACCGTCGATGGTTCCCCTCAATGCGGACCGGAGCCGGGCAGCGCGGCCGGGTGCCAATACCGTCACGAAAAGGAGGTGCCTCATGTCGAGCAACAAGCCGCCGGCAACCCATCCTGGATGTACCTTCGCGTATCGCCGGCCAACGAGAATCCGGTTTCGGAAGATGTAGTAATAGCGCCAGGAAGCAGCAATGCGGATTTTCAATGGACGATCCTGAAGTTTGATGTCCCTGCCCAGAATATTCGCATCTACCAAGGTTCCCAGCGAATGGTCGAATTCTGCGTCCGCAAGTACGGTCGGAAGTCCGGCATCAAGGGCGCGGAAGTAGTATTCCGTGTCCACGAGGTCGATGAACAGGCCATCCCAGAAGTTGCCGATCGCGTCCAGGGTGGAAACCGGAATCAGCAGCCCGGATTGAATCGGTTCCCGTCCCAGCTGGATTCCGGATTTCGAACCGGCCTTCTTCACGGGATTGCCGTGGATGCGGGCCGGGGAAACGAGGCCCGGGGTTATACCTGCGGCCTCGGCGGACTTGGCAGCCTCCAGTAACCGGTGGACGTATTCGGCGGTCAGGAGTGAATCCTGGTCGACGGTGATGATGTAGTCAACCGGCGTGGTACGCGCCAAATCTATCCCCGCGTTCAGCGCGGATGCGATTCCGGAGTTTTCTTCGAGCCGCAGCACCATGGCGCCGGCCTTCGCCGCGTCCTCGAAGATCTGATCGAAACCGGGCCCGCCGCCGTCGTCGACTACTACTACGGTGGTCAGTTGCCGTAGCAAAGAGGTGACGTTGCGGACCAGGTGCGACGTCGGACGATAGGCGGTGACGACCGCGGCTACGTGGTTTAGCCGCTTCGACGGTTCAATCTCAGGTGGCACGTCGAATTTCCTAGTTTCCAAGAGTATGCCTAAGGAGGGACCCGACAGCTGCGGGGCTGCCATGCAACGCCGCGTTGGGCAGGAGCAAGAAAGCATGGGCCCGGGACGTCAGACGCAATGCCGCTGCCCTTGACGCATTTCGCCACCCCTTCTTCCTGCAGAGCTCGGCCGCAAGTTCGAAATAGCCGCGTTCCCCGGCAAAACGGGAGCCGTCCAGCAATTTGCTCGAAGAGGCACTGGCCGTGTGCCTGCGGTATGCGAAACATACCTCCGGCTCGATGAGCAGCTCAGCTCCTGCCAGGACCATGTCGATGATCAACCCAAGATCCTGGATGACGTGGAGGCCATCGCGAAAATCGAAGTTCTCGATCTTGTCCCGACGGAAAATCAGGGACGGCCAGTAGAGCCAGTCACCATGGAGCAGGCTGACTGCCAGTTTCTCGCCGCTGACCGCCCTGGGCCCGGATCCGCGAGGCTTGACCAGGTGTTGCTTGACAAGGTCCGCAATGGGCCGTGCGCTCTCCCCGGCCTCATTGATCACTTCCACGCCCGGCTGGATGATCCAGGCTTCTGGAAAATCCCGGTGCGCGCGAAGTGCGACATCAACGAAGTTCGGCAGGAGAATGTCGTCGCAACCCATGACCACAAGCGTGTCCTGCGTTGCGCGGGAGACACATGTGCGGAAGTTCGCCGTAATTCCTTCGTTGATTTCCTTGCGGACATAGGTAATGCGGGGATCGTTGATTTCTTCCAAGTATCGGCGGACCTCATCGCCTGGATAGGCGTCGTCCACTACGGTCAGGAGCCAATCGTCCGAATTCTGTGCCAGTACGCTGTCGACTGCCTGCCGCATGTAGTCAGGATCCCCCCAATAGGGGATGAAGATGTCAAGGGCCATTCGGTTCCTTACTTTGGGCCGGAAGGAGTGGATGCGTCGTCTTCCGGGGTCTCGGCAGCTTGGAGGCGCTCAAGGAGGGTGCGCATGATCGCAACTTCCTCGGCCAGTGTCCTGGTCTCATCCTCAACGACCGAGATTTCCCAGGAAAGGTGCAAACAGACTCCCAGTAGCAACAGGATGCTGATAATGAAAAGCAAGTTCGACGGAAGCTGCACGCCAACGAGTTCGGCAACGATTGTCAGCAAGCTCGGGAACGCGGCAAGGACCAAGGTTCCAATGCCTACCACGAGCCAAAGTGCCGCGTACTTCTCACGGAGCTTCTTGCGCCGCAGCATTTCGAACACGATCCCCACGATCGCCAAAGCGAGGAGGAAGGCCGCCAGATTTCCCATTAGGATGCCTCCTGGGCCCATGTTGTTGATGCGGATGGAATATCGGATCTCTTACGGGTAAGCGCGAAAAGGAGCGCGAAAGTGGAACGGCCGAGATAGATCGCTGCCTTGGCAGGATTGTGGCTCGGAGTTCCGCCCTGGCGCGGGCGCATCGCCACGGGGATCTGGGTTACTTTGCAACCGGAACGTATCGCCACGACAAGGGAGTCAATGGTGTCACCGAGGTACTCCGCGGGATAGTGGTCAAGATACTGGCTGATGGCGCGGTCATTGGCAGCACGAAATCCTGACGTCACATCCGTGAGACGCGTCTTTGCGAGGCCGGAGATGACTTTCGCGAGGAACTGCATTGCCCATTTCCGGGGGCCGCTCACCTTGTATTCGCCTTTGTCCGCGAATCGGGCGCCGATTGAGATGTCGGCGTGCTCCAGCCCGGCGAGCACCTCGCCGATGTTCCGTGGATCATGCTGCCCATCGGCGTCGACCTGGATCACACGGCCGTAGCCGAGGCGCTTCGCGTATTTGAAGCCGGCGCGCATAGCGCCACCGACGCCCAGGTTGAAGGGCAGGTTCAAGACTGTTGCTCCGGCTTCGGCTGCAACTTCCGCGGTGGCGTCGGTGGAGCCATCGTTGACGACCAGCACGTCGTAAGGGCATCCGACACCGAGGACTTCGCGGACGGTGTCGCCTACCGACTCGGCTTCATTCCACGCCGGCATGATGACCAGGACCCGCGTTGAGTCATGATTTTCCATCGTTCTCCTATAAGTCATCGTGGCTGGATGCGGTTGAGGAGGTCCTGGCTGATGCGACCCTGCCGTCCGCGGCATGAATCGATGAGCCCCTCCCAAGCGGCGATAGCCAGGTACCGTCGACCCGGGCTGAAGGCGAAGCGGAGAAGCTGTGCTTTCGCGTCTTCCAGCAGGCGCCGAATCACCCAAACCGGGTTCCGGCGCCAGTACCTGCGGGCGAGAGTAGTACCGTTTCGCATGATGTAGTACATCCGGAAAGGCGAGTAGTAGTTGAAAGACAAATCGTTGCCGCGGAGCCGTAATGGCCGCCCAAGCACCTTCGCAGGGAGGCGCGCTCCGAGCCTGTGCCCGACTTCGCAGCCTGCCCCGATGAGGATGCTGTAGCCGGCTGCCCGGACTCGCGCGGTGAACTCGGAATCCACGCAATCGATGAAAAAGCCCGACTCGAAGTTGCCGACGTCGGCCAAGGTGGTCATCGGGATGAAGAAACCCGATTGCATGGGATCGAATGCTTCTGAAAATCCGCGGGACATTCCGAGGACCGGTACCTGATGCCCGCTGAACGTCTCAGCGCTCACGAAGCCCACTTTCTGTCCTTCGGCCGTGGCGCTGTCATAAGTGGCCAGCGCATGTGAGACGTAATCCGGGACCGGCAGTGAGTCTTGGTCGAAAGTCAGCACGAAATCCGGGCGGCTGGTCGATTCCAGCTCTTCGAGTCCGCGGTTCAGGGCGGCCGCGATCCCGGAGTTGTTGTCCAGGCGCAGTATCTTCGTTCCGTTCCCGGCAAGGCGGTCGAAGATCAGCCCCGACGCCGGAGACGTACTGCAGTCATCGACAACAATGAGCTCGTCAACTTGCGTTGCGATGGCTTCAGCGTTGGTGAGCAGCTCGTCGTCGGGGTTGAAAGCGGCGATCACCGCTGCGGTTCGTCTTTGTGGACTTTCAATCACGGAGATGATCCTACCCGTCCACACTTACGGGGAGCGCCTTGGCAGGCAGCAGCCTTGACGCGGGGAGGAGAAGGCCGATGAAGAGCAACGCTTCGCTGATGGCCATTCCTAGTGCCACACCCGGAACATTTGAGCTTAAGCCGGCCACCACCATGAACGCGACTCCTGCAGCTGCCGAGAGTCCCGTCCACAGAAGGACAGTTCGTTGGCGTCCGGCCGGAATGAGGAGGTTCCTGATGAGGGGCGTTGAAGCCGAGAGGAAGAAAAAGGAAATCCCATAGAAGACGGACGTCGCGGTGTCGGCTTTGTTCGCCTCGCTGAACAAGATGGCAGAAGCCCATGGACCCAGCAGGCCCAGGCCAAGCGCGCCGGCGGCTCCGAGCGCAAGGTGCGTCATCAGCGCAACTGTGTGGCGCCGTCGGGAGTCCTCCGGGTTTCCTTCAAGCGTCCAGCTTTGAAAAGTGTTGCCGACGGCCACCACACTGAAAAGGCCAAAGCGGTAGATGCTGTCCGCGGAGGCAAATCCGGCTGTGGCCGTGGCCAATGGCACTGTCGCTGTGGCTATTGGGACCGGGGATGAGGCGTAGGCGCTTCCGGCAAAATTGATTGCCGCGGTTCCTGTTTCGGGAACGATCTCGCGGATGGCATTCCCCGGGCGCCTGGGGAACCACGTCCCGCCTTCTCCGAATCGAAGCTGGAATGCTATCGAGGCCACAACGGTGGCAAGGAGTGCGAGGACGCCGTAGATCCAAATCTGGCCGGTCGCAATAATGAATGGCACACTGAGCAGTGCCGCGCAAAAACGGGGAAGAGTGTCATAGACGGCCAAAATCCGCGGTTGTCCTGTGCCGATACCGAACCAGGCCGGGGAAAAGCCGGTGAGGGCAGTGGCCCACGCCATGGTGATCGCGTCAAGGCGGTAACCGTCGTGCGCTACGAGGGCCACGATGATGCTCATGAGCGGAAAGACAACAAGCGCAATGATGATGCGCGTTCGGATGCTTCTTGAATAAAGCGACGCGCGAGCCTGTGGTGAGGGGCTCCGGGCAATGGCCACAGGGCCTGAAATATTCCAACTCCACAGAATGATCGTGGCACCAAAAACTCCGATGGCCTGGCCGGATGTGATGCTTGACCAACCAGCCGGCCCTGCGACACGGGCAATGACAGGCAGCAGGAGGAAAGGCAGTACCAGTGCGAGAAGCGGAAGCAGCGTGAATCCAGCGAGTCGAAGCAACACGGGTTTCATTACTGGTAGGTCCTATTGCTCGACGGCGTGACCTTACGATGATACGCGATGATGCCTGCCCGCTAACGTTCCGGTACCTCGCCTAGAGTGGAGGTCATGAACGATTCGACGACGCCGGACGGACAGGCGATCCGGGTGAGTGTCTGCCTTGCGGCCTACAAGGGATCCCGCTTCATTGAGGAACAGATTGACTCGATTCTTCGGGATCTTGGTCCCGACGATGAACTGGTGGTCGTGGACGACGCGTCGCCCGATGACACCGCCGAGATCGTCAGGGGCATTCGGGACCCACGGATCCGCTTTGTGGGCGCATCAGTCAACAAGGGCTATGTCAGGACGTTTGAACACGCCGTGGGAATGAGCCGGGGCGAATTCATCATGCTTTCCGATCAGGATGACGTATGGATTCCCGGGCGAGTGGAAATCATGCTGGATGCGCTGGCCGACCACAAGATCGTCGCCGGAAACTTTGACGTCCTCGGAGGTGGACCGAGACCTTGGATTCCAAGGCTCCGTTCTTCCGACTCGGGGAGGCACCTGGCCAATCTGTTCGCGATTCTGATCGGGTACCGCGCCTACTACGGATGCGCCATGGGCATTCGCCGGGATGCGCTCAATTACTTCGTGCCGATTCCGTCTTATGTCAACGAATCGCATGACCTTTGGCTGGCCATTTGCGGAAATGTCGCACGGTCCATCCGCCATCTTGACGAATCGACTGTGCTCCGACGTCTGCACGACGACAACCAGACACCCGCCGGGTGGCGTTCGCTCGTGAAAATCATCAAAGCACGGTTGATGATCGCCCGCCTGATGTTCGAAGCGGTGCGCCGGGTGCGTCCGGGGTCTTGACGGCCCTGACGTTGGGGTTCGGTAGGCTGTTCCCATGCAGAAACTTCTGGTTACCGGCGGTGCCGGCTTCATCGGTTCGAATTTTGTCCACTACGTCCTGGAGCACACTGAGGACAGTGTCACCGTTCTCGACAAACTAACGTACGCCGGCAACTTGGACTCCTTGAAGGGGCTGCCGGATGAACGGTTCCAGTTCGTCCAGGGTGACATTTCGGACGCGGAGCTTGTGGATCGGCTGGTTGAAGACTGCGACGTCGTGGTCCACTATGCCGCCGAATCCCACAATGACAACTCGCTGCATGACCCGCGCCCGTTCCTGAATACAAACATCATCGGGACGTACACGCTCATTGAGGCTGCCCGGAAGCACGGCAAGCGGTTCCACCACATCTCCACCGATGAGGTGTACGGCGACCTGGAGTTGGACGACCCCGAGCGGTTCACGGAGGCGACGCCGTATAACCCGTCCAGCCCCTACTCTTCGACCAAAGCCGGATCCGACCTGTTGGTGCGTGCCTGGGTGCGATCGTTCGGGCTGCAGGCGACGATCAGCAACTGCTCCAACAACTACGGGCCGTACCAGCATGTGGAGAAGTTCATTCCACGCCAGATCACCAACGTGATCGACGGCATACGCCCCAAGCTCTACGGCAAGGGTGAAAACGTCCGCGACTGGATCCACGCGAACGACCACTCCTCCGCCGTGCTCGCCATCATCGAAAAGGGCCGGATCGGCGAAACCTACCTGATTGGTGCCGATGGCGAGAAGAACAACAAAGACGTTGTTGAGCTCATCCTCAAGCACATGGGTCAGTCGCACGATGCTTACGACCACGTCGTTGACCGGCCGGGCCACGACCTCCGGTACGCGATCGATTCCAGCAAGCTCCGCGATGAGCTCGGCTGGCAGCCGCAATACTCCAATTTCGACGCCGGAATCGAAGCCACCATCGATTGGTACCGGGACAACGAGTCCTGGTGGCGTCCGCAGAAGGCAGCCACTGAAGCCAAATACAAGGAACAGGGCCAGTAGACCATGACGATCGAGTTTTCGAAGCCGCTCGCGGCCCGCGAAACGCCGATTCCCGGCGTCGTTCTTTATGAGCTGCCGGTTCACGGCGACAACCGCGGCTGGTTCAAGGAGAACTGGCAGCGGGAGAAAATGGTCGCCCTTGGACTGCCGGACTTCCGTCCTGTCCAGAACAACATCTCGTTCAACGAGAAGGCCGGCACAACGCGCGGCATTCACGCAGAGCCTTGGGATAAGTTCATTTCGGTAGCGACGGGCCGGATTTTCGGGGCCTGGGTCGACCTGCGTGAGGGTCCTTCTTTCGGGGCGGTCTTCACCGCGGAGCTTGATCCGAGCCAGGCCATCTTCATTCCGCGTGGAGTGGGCAACGCCTTCCAGACCCTCGAGGACAATACGGCCTACACGTACCTTGTCAACGATCACTGGTCGGCGGACGCACAGAGCCAGTACACCTTCCTGAACCTGGCCGACGAGACGGCCGCCATCGACTGGCCCGTGCCGTTGGACCAGGCTGAGCTGTCCGACAAGGACAAAGCACACCCGCGCCTCGCCGAGGTCGAGCCGATGCCGTCCCGCAAGACCCTCGTGGTGGGTGCCGACGGCCAGCTCGGCAAGGCATTGCGTGGACTGTACGACGGCGACCCTTCGATTGAGTTCGCGGCAAGAGCCGACTTTGACTTGTCAAAGGAAAAGTCGTTCGACGGACGGAACTGGAAGAACTATTCCACGATCATTAATGCGGCCGCCTACACCGCGGTTGACGCAGCCGAGAGCCCCGAAGGCAGGGAAGCCGCCTGGCAGGTAAATGTCTCAGCCGTTGCACGCCTCGCCCGGACCGCGATCGAACACGACCTGACGCTCGTTCACGTCTCGTCCGACTATGTCTTCGACGGGTCGCGGGAATCGCACGACGAAAACGAGCCGTTCACCCCGCTTGGTGTATACGGTCAAACCAAAGCCGCCGGTGACGCCGTCGTCAGCGTGGTCCCGCGCCACTATATCGTGCGCACCAGTTGGGTGATTGGCGAAGGCAGCAACTTCGTCCGGACCATGGCTTCGCTCGCCGATCGCGGAATCAAGCCGAGCGTCGTCAACGACCAGATCGGGCGGCTCAGCTTCACGGAAGACATTGCTGCCGGGATCAGGCACCTGTTGGAGTCTCACGCGCCGTACGGCGCGTACAACCTCAGCAACGACGGTGAACCGCAGTCGTGGGCGGACATTGCAGGAGACGTCTACGAGCTCCGCGGTGCCTCGGGAGACGATGTCACCGGCGTGAGCACCGAGGAGTATTTTGCAGGCAAGGCCGCAGCCCCGCGGCCGCCGAAGAGCATCCTTGACTTGAGCAAGATCAAGGGCGCAGGGTTTGTTCCAGCGAGCAGTGGCGAGAGGCTGACGGCCTACCTTCGGGGCTAGCACTCGGAAGCGCAGCTCGTCAACGCAAAAGGTCTGGCCAGGCAATGCCTGGCCAGACCTTTTGCGTTGGGTTTTGCTACCGGGAGTTGTCTTTACTCGACGCGCTGGCGTTCCGCAGATTCCCGGGTTGCTTGCCGGCCTGGCTGCCCGGCGGCGGCCGTCGCCGGGCGGCGAGCCGCCCAACTCAGCGCGCGGATCACCGGGACCGGGAGGAACGGCAGACCGGGGTAGAGGAAACGGTACAGCTGGGCGGCCGCAACGACCAATGCACCGGCGAAGAGCAGTGTGAGGACTTCCCAGGAAAGCGGCGGCTGCCAATCCGGCTTGGTGAACATCACCAGCCAGTTCGCGAAGTCCGGTATTCCCACGACGTACCGTCGCAGGATATACACGAAGCCGTACACATGGGCAGCGCAGGTTGCCCAAAGAAGAATCTTGGTGACCCTGCGGCCGATGAGATTCGCGGGGAACTTGCGGAACCGGAGCGCCAACCCGGCCGAAATGACAGCGATCGCGAACAACGGGAGGCTGTACCGTCCTTGCCAGATAAAACCGCTGCTGGTGACCAGTGCAGCCTGGACCAGGGCGGGAACGACCGCAAGCATTCCGATGGCTGCCCAAAAGCCCAATTGCAATCGAGCCGGACGCATCAGGAAGACCATCAGCAGCAGGGCAATGAGAAGCATGTTCCAGAACATCAGGACGGCTTGCGGCACCGGAGCATCAAGCCAGCCCGCGACGCCGATGTACTGGTTGACGAAGTCGAACGACCTGTCCAGCATGGTGGCGAAGGCATTGGAGGGGCGGAGGCCTTCAACCGCATTGGAAATTCCGGCGGGTGCCTCGCCTGCCGAAGGAGGCGCCGTCAACATGATGAAGTTCCAAATGACACCCAGTGCCACTCCGATTGCGGACAATCCGGCGACAATGAGCAATAACCGATTGCGGAAGATTGCAACGATGTCGGCGCCCCGGAAGAAGAGGCAGGCCACAATCGCTCCGCAAAGGAGCCACAACAATGACACATTCCTGGTATTGGCCAAGGTCGCTGCCGATACTCCGACTGCCAGGATTCCCGGGCGGGCAAGATGAAGCTGGCTTGAGTTCTCAAGTACGGAGACCAGGCCGCAGAAGGCCGCCATCGACGCCGCGACTTCCAAGGAGTTCGGATTGACTCCGGTGGCCAGGAAGAAAACCATGGGCGTTGTTGCGACGGCGGCGGCAACCATGGGCCACTTGGGATGCCGCAGCCTGGATAATGCGGTGAATCCGGCCGCGTAGAAGGCGGCCGACATGAGACCGCTGACAATACGCATGGCAAAGATTGCGGGGGCCCCGGACATGAACAGGCTAGGGAGCCCGACGAACCAATAGTAGAAGGGGTTGTACAAGCCCGCCGAGGTCACGCCGATGGTGGTGTACGTGTCGCCAAGGGGGATATCAGGCGCACAGCCCGCGGGCATTTCTTTGAGGAAGGCAAAACACCGCTGGGAATCGACGTTGGCGATGTAGGAGGGAACCTGCACGTGGATCCCGTTGCCATAGGACTCGCCGGGACCCGGGAAGAACTGCCCCCTCGCCACGGCTGCTGCCTTGATCGTGTGGGCAGGCTCATCGGGATACGCCATCAGGGGCGTGGCCAGGATCCAGAGCGTGATCAGCACTGAGAGCAACGCGAAAACGCGGATGAAGAAACCGAATCCGGCCTTGGTGGCGGGCGACACATTGCGGGCCCGGGACCGCAGCCGTCCTGCCGGAGGGAGAGCCTGCCTTCGAACGTCGGGACGAGCAGGCCCTTGAGCAGCTGGTTGGTCGATCACTGGTCGCTCCCGATCTTCTTAATCAGGCGTGAAGCATCCTGCAGGGACTGTTCACTCGGGGAGGCCACCCCGGCGAAATAGGTCGATGCGACCTGCCCATCGGAACCGACCACGAAGTCTGCCCAGGATTTCACGAGGGACGCAACCTCCCCGTTCTTATAGCTCGTACAAAATGCCTGGTAGTTCACGTTCCCCAATGCGTAGCCGTGGTCGGTTTTGCCCGGAAGGTGAAACTCGACTCCCGTGGCCACCGTTGTTGTGGTGCCATCCTGGACGGCCGCTGCCACTGAGTCCTTGGACATTCTGACGAAGCTGCCGCCGAACGACAGCAACGCCGTGTCAAACCTGGACCCGATGGACGCTGAGTCCATGAAAGCTATTGCGCCGGCGGTGCCGTCGACTTTCTTGGCGATGTCGCTGAAGTTCTTTACCTCTTGGCCGCCAGGTACCTTGGGCCATTTGTTGGTTACCCCGGAGGACCAACTGGGGGAGGACGCCAGGTAGCCCGTACTGGCCGAGGTCAGTGCTGAAGTTGTGCTCGCTGTTACGGGGACGATTGGCGCGTCCGGGAGCGTGGTTCCCGGATTGATCGCTGCGATCGCCTTGTCATCCCAACGTTTGATATCTCCGGTGAAGATCCCAGCGAGCACGTCTGGCGTGAGCTTGAGGCTCCGGATGCTTGGCATGTTAAAGACGACGCCGATAGAGGTCACCGAGGTCGGGACGCTGAAAGCCCCGCCGGGACCGCACTCGGCCTTGGTCGCGTCTTGTTGTGGAGCCGTCAAGGGGGCGTCGAGGGCCGCATAATAGGCTTGGCCCGTGGCCAAGGCTGTCAGCCCGACGTCAGAGCCGTCCGGGGAGTAGCTCAATGACGTGGCCGTGAAGGTCTTTTTCCAAGCGCTGGACCAGGCTCCGATCGGATCGCTCTGAATGGGACTTCCAATCGCAGTGAGCGCGCCGCGGATGTTTTGCTGTTTGGCTGGGGGACTGGCACAGGCGGCCAAGCTGATACCGAGAAGCAGGAGGCATCCTGCCGCTCGGTGAATCGACCGATGATGCACCGGGGGTCCTTTCGATTACGGGTATAGCTGAGACTTGCGTCTTGATAACCCTAACCGTTCAACCTGAGCGCCGTAGCCCGTTTCGGCTCGACGCCCGCTGGTTGAGGCGCGGTACACAGGTCCTGCTCCTTGCAGGAGACTTAGTAATTCAGGGATTGGCAGCCTGCGAGCGAGTTGCCTGAGCTGTACTGTGCTATCCCGATGCCATAAGTACAAACTGTGTATCTGCCCCTTTGGGTGATGGGGACCAGGGTCGAGTAGCCGTGGTTTCCGGTAATGCCGAAAGCGTTGTTCACATCAGCCCTCGAAAGGTTCGCCGTGAAGGCGTACCCTTGGCGGGTCCCGTCAGGATACGTAATGTAGACGTGCACAGGATTGGACGAGCCCGGGACCGCCGGGTCGTATGTCCACCCCGTCGCCCTGATATTGGCCTGTCCTGACACCGATGCAACTCCGACGGAGTCGAGATAGCCGGCCGGGACTGGCGTACTGCCTACCTGAATGGACATGCATCCAAGCGCCGTGTTCCCGGTCGCGAGCGGGGCAACTGCGATGGCATAAGCGCAGGCGGTGTAGGTGCCGGTGCCCTTTGTCGCGAGCGAGGCGCTGAAGCCGTGGTTACCGCTTATGCCGAAGGCGTTGTTCAGATCGGGACGGGATTGATTTGCCGTGAACGCAGTGCCGACATTGCTTCCATCCGGTGCCTGGACGTAGACATGCACGGGGATGCTGGCCGCGGTGTTGGTGGGGTCGAACGCCCAGCCCGTCACAACGATGTTGGCCGCGCCAGGTGCCTGCGAGATTCGAATGGAGTCGTAATATCCCTTCGGCGGCGGGTTGGATCCGACAGTGATGTCTTTGCAGCCCAGCGCGGTGTTGTAGTACTGCCCAATGGCGTAGGTACATACGTGATAGGTGCCGGCTTTACTAAGGCTGATCGACTTGTCGAAGCCATGGTTCGAACCGTAGCCAGTAGCGCTTCCCACATCCGGCCTGGATGTGTTGGCCGTGATGCGGTAGCCCGTGGTCTGTCCGCTGGGGTCTGTGACGTATGCGTCGGCGAACGAGGCAGTTTGAGGGTTGGCGCGGTCTACGGCCCAGCCCGTCAGGCGAAGGGAAACGTCGTCCGGAGCACGAACCTGTCCGAGGGTGTCGAACGACCCGACGGGAGGTTCAACTCCATTTGCCTGAAAACTCTTGCAGCCAAGGTCAACATTGCCGTTGACGCTGACGGCGCTCGCGCAAACCTTGTATGTACCCGATGCGGTGATCTGGATGTTGTTGTCAAAACCGTGTGCCGGGCCATAACCGAAGGCTTGATCCACGTCTGGCCGATATGCGTTCGCCAGGAACGAGTACCCGGTGGTCACGTTGCCCGGATCGGTGACCGAAATATTGACGGGAGTCGATACCCAGGGTCTGGAAAGGTCTACGGACCAGCCCGTGACCCTCAGGTATGCCGAGGTGGTGTCCCGAACGAGGGACAGTGAATCGAATGAACCCCTGGCTGGACTTCCGGCGAACCTTTGGAGGGAAGCATAGTCGCCGTTCCAGACGTCCGAGTCGCCGCTGAAGGGACCGGTACTGCTGTACTGCCACATGCTGTAGTTAGCCCAACTGGACGGAAGAATTCCAGCGTCGTTCGACGGGCCGCCTGGGTATGCGGCGACCCAGAGGGGGTAGTCCCCGAATCCGGCAGGATCTCCGGTGCACTGCTTCCACCAACTCGTGTTGGTGTAGATCATCGGGAGCCGGCCGGTCAGGGAACGCATGGTGTTGCCGAAATTCTGTACCCACGACGTGAGTTGGGCGGGTGACATGTCGTAGCAGGTATTGCCCATGTAGACGCCGTTGATGGTCTGCCCTGCATACGGATTGAACTCAATGTCCAGGACGGGTGGCAAGGTTGCGCCGTCCGAACTCCATCCGCCGCCGTTTTGCACGAAGTAGTTGGCCTGGTCCGCGCCTGAGGACCAGTTGGGAATCGCGAAGTGGTAGGCGCCGCGAATCATTCCGACCGCCCGTGAACCTTGGTACTGCGAACTATAGGAGGGGCTGGTGTAATAGTTACCCTCGCTGGCCTTAACGTAGGCGAATCGCGCTCCCATGTTCCACTGCTGCTGCCAATCGACACCAGCCTGGTAGTAGCTGACATCAAGACCCTGAATGCCGAAGGTGGGCGTCCAGCTGCCCTGGGCAGTTAGCGCGCCCTGCACTCGTGGGGAGCGTTGGCCCATTTGCGCGCCCCCTGGTCCCGCAGCTGCGCGCATTCCGGCTTGGCGATCTGCGCTGCTTTGGGTCGTCGTGGTTGGCGACGGCGTTGCCGCCTGGCTTTTTGCCGCTGGCGGCGTTGGTGAAGGCGTGGAGCTTGCGGTCGGCAGCGGTGTCGGCGTCGTTTGGGGTGAAACCGCGGGAGACGACGTCGGGGAAGGAACCGGTGCGGCAACCGCCGTCGTTGCCGAGAGAAGCAAGACCGCCGCGCCGCACAAAGCTGTTAGCGCAAGGTCATGAACGCGGCGCACCCGGAAAGTGGAGGCAGGGGCTTTAAATTGAATGGTCTTCATTTCTTGGCTCCACACGAGATTGCCGGTTCCCGATGGAGCGGCACCCTGATTCATCCCACCGTTTCAAATCTGCGGCGGCAATTGGCTGTTGGCACTTCTAATTCGAAGGCAACCATAACACTGATGTGCAAGGTGGTGCTAATGTGGTCAATGGGATTTGAGTGAGTGGTTCAGTGCGGTTCAGATACTTCCTACCCGGCCGCAACTCTGCAAACACCGCCGCCCCGGCCTGCGTATTGCAGGCCGGGGCGGCGGTGTTTTCTACTTCGGTGCTGTGTATTCAGGAGTTCATGGCAGGAAGTACCCGGAGACGTCCGCGATGAGTTGTGCCGTGCCCGAGGATTGGCTGTAAAGCGTGACCTTTCCATCGGCACCCACCGGGACCGTGACCAGGTTGGGGACAATTTGATTAGTGGCGTAGTTCAAATTGGATGTGTTCGGCCGTGCGGTTCCGGAAGCGTATGCGGTGGCGAATCCGAACGACGTCGGATTGGCTACCGTGAGGTTGAAGGTGACTGCCGAGACCGTTGCGGGGATGCCGCTGACACCGCCGACCTGGAAGGACACTGTTCCGTTCGGTGCCACCGGTGTGCTGTTGCGGGTGTCGAGGAACCTGTTTGGTGCGATGGGTTGGAACGTTCCCGATGCCGTTGCGGTGCCGGCCAGGTAGTACCCGGAGACGTCCGCGATGAGTTGGGTGGTTCCCGATGACTGGTTGTAGAGGGTGACTTTTCCGTCCGACCCCACGGGAACCGTGACCAGATTAGGGACGATCTGTCCGGTGGCGTAGTTCAGGTTCGAGGCGTTCGGCCGTGCTGTTCCGGACGCGTACGCCGTGACGAATCCGAACGACGTCGGGTTGGCCACGGTGAGGTTGAAGGTCACCGCCGAGACCGTCGCCGGGATGCCATTGACCCCGCCGACCTGGAAGGAGACCGTGCCGCCCGGTGCCGCCGGTGTGCTGTTGCGGGTGTCAAGGAACCTGCTTGGCGCCAGCGCTTGGAAGTCCCCGGGCGCCGATGCGGCAGCCGGGAGGTAGTACCCGGAGACGTCCGCGATGAGTTGCGCGGTTCCCGATGACTGGTTGTAAAGGGTGACCTTCCCGTCCGACCCCACGGGAACCGTGACCAGGTTGGGGACGATTTGACCGGTGGCGTAGTTCACGTTGGAGGCATTCGGACGGGCGGTTCCCGATGGGTAGGCCGTGACGAATCCGAACGACGTCGGGTTGGCCACCGTGAGGTTGAAGGTCACCGCCGAGACCGTTGCCGGGATGCCGTTGACGCCGCCGACTTGGAAGGAGACAGTGCCCCCGGGCGGCACCGGGGTGCTGTTGCGGGTGTCGAGCAGCCTGCTCGGGGTGATCGACTTGAACACACTGGCCACCGCAACCGAGTCGTACAGCGCGTAGTCATCCGTTATCAGGGTTCCATTGCTCAGCAGATTCAAGCCCATGCTGATTGCGCTCGCACCTGCCGGAACCGGCGGTGAGGTCCAGGTGGCCTGGGTCCAGGCTGTTGCGGCGACAAAATTCGGACTTGCGGTCCAATAAGTCCACGTGCCCAGGCCCGTTCGGTAGTACAGCTCGAATTGGGTCGGCGCCGTCGCCGTATACCAAGCGGACATTTGATAGGAGTGACCGGGCGTAGCGCTCGGCGCACATTGGCCCAAGTCCAAAGTCGGCAGGAGCTTGGCATCGCCGTCAACGTAGCCGGAAATTACCATCTGTTCTGCGACGATTCCCGTGTGACCCGGGGACACGCTGGTAAAGGTGTGGGTGTTGGTGCCGAATGAGCCAATTGCCCAGCAATACGGGAGGCCAGTGGCCACCGGACCGGCCGTTTCCAAACTCGGGTTCTGGATCAGGTTTCCGACCGTGATGGGTGGCGGGGCAGCCGGTCCATTGACGAGTGGCTTATCCACATCGAGCGCCGGATTTGCCGGGTCCGGAAATTGGGCGGCCATCACCTGACGCACCGTCTTGACGACGATCCTGCCTGCCGTTTGTTCCGTCGCGAGCCAATTCACGTAGGCCTGGAAATTGGCTGTCGTGACGGTCAACGGATCGGAGGTGGAGTCGAAGTGATGGAAAGTCAACTGGACCCATCCGCCACCAGCCTCCGCTTGGGTCACGACGGCCTGCAGGTCAGTCAGGGCCCAAGTGTTGTCCACTTCGTCAGGCGCTTTGGTGAAGTAAAGGTCCGCGGTAGGAACCGGCAACGGTTCGGCCACTTCGGTCAACGTTGGAGCAGCTTTGCTCTTCAGGTCGCCGAGGCCGCGGGCGCTGTTGTAGCCGCAGGATGCGACTGTTTGTTCCACGGCTGGAGTAGCGGATGCAAAGGGGTAGGCGAAATTCGTGACCCGGAAGCCCATGTTGGTCAGGTTGACGCGGTCATTGCATACCTGGCGTGCCACCTCGTTCGCATCCATCTGGGCAAGATCGGGGTGCGTGACCGTATGCCCGGCAATTTCATTGCCTGCCGATTGGAGGGCGAGTGCCTGGGCGGTTGTCAGGTAAGTCGGCGCATTCAGATAGCCGGAGGGAAGGAAGAATGTTCCGAACATTCCTTTCGAGTTCAGATAAGCCGCAGCAGCCACCTGATCGGCATTTGCATCGTCAAACGTCAAAGTGACCGTAAGAGGACCAGCAGCCTGGGCTGGCTGGGTCAGAAGGGCCGCATTGAAGAGCGTCGCTAAAAGAAGCGCGGCAGCCGCCATGGCAAACGCTTTTCGGTGGTTTTTTTGAGCTTTAAAGGAGGGCCTCCGCCCAATGCGGGAAGCCACCATGCACCCGTCTTGCATCTCAAGTCCGTTCGTCGCGCCTGCAACATGACTGGTGCGACCTTCCGTGCAGTTTTCCCGCTAGCACAATTCGGGCGTTGCCAGTACTCATCGTGGGCATTCATTTGTTATTAACCCGGTGGCGCGTCGATGGCGTAACAGCAATAGGCGCTTGGCCCTTTTGGCCAATGGCGCGCGCCTGATTACTCGACGCTACGAGCGGCCAATCAGGGTGTCAACACTCGTATTTAGTCACCGTCAACACTCGAGTAGTGGCCAAGCTCCGTCCCGATTTCGTGCATCCTGTTGATGGTTATCCACAACCGCCCCGAATTGACTTGGCAGGGTGCTGCAACCTCCCCTAGCCTTAACCCTGTTGAAGGTTTCCGCAGCGCCTGGGCGCATGCTGCATTGGGGGGAACATGGAGGCTTTGCGCATCGTCGAGGACGAGGTCCGGGAGCTGATTCGTCGGCGCGGACTGGATCCTTTGAGCCAGGCAGCCGAAGTGCACCGCCTCGTCGAGGCCGCCGTGAATGACTACGATGAGCGGGCGCTTCTGGGCCCCTTGCCTCCTTTGGGGCATTTGGACACAGCGCGCAAGTACGTGTTCGACGCCGTTGCTGGCTTCGGGCAGCTCCAGCCGCTTCTGGACGACCCCACCATCGAAGAGGTCTGGCTCAACGCGCCCAACGAGGTCTACGTTGCCCGGAATGGCGAATCCGAACTTACCTCGATCAGCCTCACCGAGCAGCAGGTTCGCGACCTCGTTGAGCGGATGCTCAAGAGTTCCGGGCGCAGGCTGGACCTCTCCTCACCCTTTGTGGACGCCGCCCTGTCCGATGGCTCTCGGCTCCATGTCGTCATTCCCGACGTCACCCGCCGCCATTGGGCCGTGAATATCCGCAAATTCGTGGTCAAGGCGACCCGGCTCGAGCATCTAGTGGAGCTGGGGACGCTGACGGCCGGGTCGGCCGGATTCCTGGGAGCTGCGGTGGCCAGTGGATTGAACATTCTCGTCTCAGGAGCCACCCAGGCAGGAAAGACCACAATGCTCAACTGCCTGGCGGCCAACATCGGCTCCCGGGAGCGGGTCATCACCGTCGAAGAGATCTTTGAACTCCATTTCCCGCTGCGTGACGTCGTTGGCCTCCAGTGCCGCCAGCCAAACCTCGAGGGTCAAGGCGAAATTCCCTTACGCCGGCTCGTCAAAGAGGCTCTTCGCATGCGGCCGGATCGTCTCGTGGTGGGCGAAGTCCGGGAAGCCGAAAGCCTGGACATGCTTATTGCGTTGAATTCGGGGTTGCCGGGCATGTGTACCGTCCATGCGAACTCTGCCCATGATGCCGTGACCAAGATTTGCACCCTGCCGCTGCTGGCCGGCGGGAACATCTCAAGCGCGTTCTATGTCAATACACTACGGATGCACTATGGTTTGGAGTATGAAGCAACACATCCGCGCAGCAATCTACTGCCGCATCTCGAAAGACCGCGAAGGCGCGGGCTTGGGCGTTCAGCGCCAAGAACAGGACTGCCGCGAAATTGCGCACAAGCTCGGGTGGGAAGTTGCCCACGTATTTGTCGACAACGACATCAGCGCCTACGGCGGCAAGGTTCGGCCGCGGTACCGGGAAATGCTGGAAGCAATGAAGGCCGGCACGGTTCAAGGCGTCGTTGCGTGGCACACCGACCGTTTGCACCGATCTCCGCGTGAGCTGGAGGAATACATCGACGTATCGGAGGCCCAGGGGATCACCACGCAAACAGTCAAGGCCGGTGAAATTGACCTGAGCACACCCTCGGGCCGGGCCGTTGCCCGAACGCTCGGAGCGTGGGCGCGGTACGAATCTGAACACAAATCTGAGCGCATAACCCGCAAGAAGCTACAACTAGCCCAGACGGGGGCGTTCACGGGCGGTCCTGTGCCCTTCGGATGGAAGATGCCGGACGGCACGCCGCTCATCATCGAGGATGACGCAGCGGAAATCCGGCAAGCCATCTCTGCGACAATCAGCGGAGCCAGCATCGGATCCATAGTGAAGGACTTGAATGCACGCGGGATCGCAACGAGGCGGGGCCAGCAATGGACGTCAACGAGCGTGCGAAACCTCTTGCTCAGGCCCACCAATGCCGGCCTGTCGGCCTATCGAGGGGAGATCGTGGGGAAGTCTACGTTTCCTCCCATCATCACTGAGGACGAATGGCGTACGGTCTCTGCCATCATTTCCAACCCGGCGCGCCGCACCCAGACTGACTCGAGGGTTCGGCACCTGCTCGCTGGGTTGCTGCAATGCGGAACGTGCGGGGGCGCCATGAAAACGTCATCCCGGGCAGGCGGCGATTCCCGCACGAAGTTCTACTACAAGTGCCCAACAAAAGGCGTTGGCCACGCCTTCCAAACAGCGGAGCCAGTGGAACATCTGGTCACTGAGACCGTACTGCTGCGATTGGATCAGCCGGGGGTCATTGCCCGCCTCGCCGGACCTCAGGACCAAGGGCGACAACACCGACTGCAGAGCGAAGCGCTCACTCTGCGTGCACGCATGGACGAAGCCGCTGACAGTTTCGCGGACGGCCTGATTACCGGGAAGCAGTTGGAGGCCATTACTACCCGTGTACAGGCCAAGCTCGACACGATTGACAAGGACATCGCTGCAGCAGCTCGGTCAGCGGTGGTGCCCGCGTCTGCGGCCCAAAATGTAAGGGCATGGTGGGAGTCGGCAGGCATCGAGCGGCAGCGCGCCGTCATTGACGCTCTTCTAGTGCCTATCGTTGATCCAATAGGGAAGAGTGCGCCGAGGACGTTCGACCCAAACAGGATCCGCATCGAATGGAGGACGGTATGACTGGCGTGGAGGCTACGGACGCAAAAGGATCTGCTGCAATTGATTGGAATGCTCTGCCGCACGTCCAACCCCACCCCTATTACCCGTCAGACTCACCCGTCGACAAACATGGCCGAGCTTTGCACGAGGAGTGGGACAGGATTGCAAAAGAGGTAATCAACCTCGCTCCACTCCAACAGTGGGTGGCAGAGGCCCGCAGACATGCTCGGAACCCGAGGATGGTTGGGGTGCCGGTTCGGATGCCTTGGGTGACGTTCACCTGTCCCAAGAAGCGCCACGCAATCGCACGGGTCAGAGGCTTGCTCCGGATCCAGGTCGGCCCTGATGGAAATGAGATTGTGCGGCTCGAGCTTGACCGTCGAGACATGTCCGCCGAGTATCTCGAGGCTATGCCGGTAGAACCCGGCAGTTGGATCAAGCTGAACCCGAGAATTCCAGACTGCGGTAAGTGCGAGTGGAAGGGTGGGGGAATGCGTTTCACCACCATGGGGAAGCGGTATCTGGAAACGGTGTTCAGCGGGCGGGACAAGTGCAGCATCGAGGGTGGGATTGCGAAGTAACAGCCGCAGCGGACGATACTGCGTTGCGGAAGCCCATGCGCATGTGTATGATCGAGCTAGGCGAATCTAAGCGTTGTAATTACACCAACGAGATTCGGTGCCGCCCCGGGAGGAAAGCGGCAAATACCACCTCCCGTACGCGCTAAGCGCCCTGATCCGTTTCGGACTGGAACTCTACTTGGAGTCCGTCCGAAATGAAGTCTGTTACCCACTACAACGCCCGTGTTGGCGCTCTGTCCCGCTCCCGTTGCGAAGACGATTCCGAATTGCTGGCGGCGCGACGCGACCTGCGCGCCGCCAAGCTCGCGGCCTACGTCTCTAAGGTTGTCGCGGAAGCTCCGCCCCTCACAAATGAACAGATAGACCGCATCGCGGTTCTGCTCCGCCCGAATTCACGCGGGGCCGCCGCGTGATCATCTCTCAAGTCATCCTCATTGACCTCTACGAGTACCGTTCCGGCCGGTTTTACGATGCGGCCCAATTAGATCGCTACGCAGACGAGAAGCTCGGCCGTGCCCGGCCGGGGGATGTCATCCGGCTCCTAGTCCGTGACCTGGCTCCCGCGCCTGTTCCCGAGTCGCTTAGTTGGGCCCGTCCGGACTTGTGCTTCATGGTCGAGGCGGACACTATCGCGAACGGACTTGCCTGGGAGGCTGCCCTCGAAGAGGCCGAGGTGGTCAATCATGGCTGATAAACGACTCTGGGCAAAGGTGGATCGGAACTACTTTTCCAACCCGAAGACCGGCGAGGTACTCCTCGAATCTCCCGCGGCCGTCCTGCTGCACCTCTGGTCGATCCTCTACTCGGCCCAAATGCTCACAGACGGAGTTGTCCCCGAGCGAGTCGGGCTCCACGCGGTTAATGCCGGTAGGGAAGATGCCGACATGCTCGTCGCGGCGGACATGTGGCACCGTGCTGGACATGATTGCCCGGACTGCCCGGAAGTGCCCGAGGGCAAGGCCTACGTGCACGACTACCTCGAGCATCAGGATCCTGCACAAGTGATAGCTGAACGGTCCCGGCGGATGTCGGCGGGTGGGGCGAAGGGTGGCAAGCGTGCAGCCGAAGCCAAGGCTCAAGCCAAGGCTGTAGCCCACCCTGTAGCTACCCCTAAAGCCCAGGCTAAAGCCACCCCTCAAGGCCAGGATCAAGCCTCTTCCAAGCCCTCGGCAAGCCTTGTTCAAGCAGAGAGAGAGATAGAGCGAGAGAATACTTCTTCATCAAATTCTTCGACGGAGTTTGATGCTTTCTGGTCCAGCTACCCGCGCAGGGTCGGAAAGGTGGCTGCGCAAAAGGCCTTCGTCAAGGCGCTGAAGTCTGCCGATGTCGAAACGATCATGTCCGGCGTTGAATCACTTCGAATTGAGGTGGCCGGGAAGGATCCCAAGTTCACGCCTCACCCGGCAACCTGGCTGAACGAGGGTCGCTGGGAAGACGAGCCTTCGGGACAGTTGCAGATCCCGACAGGTAGCCCTTGGGACCCGAGCTTCCACCGGACGCAGGGTGCAGCATGAGCGAGGCAACAACGCCGCCACAGGACATCGAGGCGGAACGATCTATTCTCGGGGCGATGATGCTGTCCCGGGATGCTGTTCAGGACGTCACAGAGATCATCAATGGCCCGGACTTCTACAGGCCCGCGCACGAAACCATCTTCCGGACGATCGTGGCAATGCTTGGCCGCGGAGAACCCGTGGACGTCGTTACCGTTAGCGATGCGTTGACTCGTGAAGGCGAGGTAACGAAGGTCGGCGGCTATGCCTACCTGCACGAGCTAGCAGGGAACGTGCCTACCGCGGCGAACGCAGGGTATTACGCGGAGATCGTAGCGAAGCAGGCCATCCGCCGCCGTCTCGCCACCGCAGGGCAGCAGATCGCGTCCATGGCACATCAACCGGGCGACGAGTCCGAACTTGTGGAACTAGCCCGGAAAGCGGTTGATTCGACATCGACGGCCACTACATCGACCGTGCAGCACTTCGGGGAAACCATCGATGCCATGCTCGGGCAACTGGACGAGAAGCCGAACTATGCGCCAACGCCCTGGTCTGCCCTAAACGACATCATCGGTGGTCTACGTCCAGGCGGCTTGTATGTGGTGGGGGCGCGGCCATCGGTCGGTAAATCCGTGATTGCCCTGCAGCTTGCCAAGGCGCTGACAGCAAAAGGCTCAGTGGCCTTTTCCTCGCTTGAAATGTCGGAGTCAGATGTGCAGATGCGGGCCGTATCCGCGGACCTGCGCATCGACCTGCGGCGACTCATCGAACGGGACCTCACCCCGGGCGACTGGGAGAAGATCCGGACCCGACGTGCCGCATGGCAGAACGTCCCCCTCTTTGTCGATGACAACTCGGGGGTGTCAATCACGGACATCAAGCGCTTTGCCCGCTCCGTAAACCGACGCCAGCCGCTCGCCGGGCTCGTCGTGGATTATCTGCAGCTCATGTCCCAACCGGCCGGCGATAAACGGCCCCGGCATGAATTCGTCGCGGACATGTCGCGGCAACTCAAAATCCTCGCTATGGACATGGAGATCCCAGTAGTTGCCCTCTCCCAGCTCAACCGAGGATCCACGCAACGGGATGACCAAATGCCGAAAATCTCCGACCTCCGCGAATCCGGCGCGGTGGAGCAAGACGCAGACGTAGTGATCCTGCTCCACCGGGAAATCATGGGCGAAAAACGAGGCGACCTCGCCATGCTCGTGGCGAAGAACCGCAACGGCTCCACCAACGTCGCACAGCTTGACTTCTTGGGCCACTACTCAATGGCGCTCGACAAAGGCACCCCACCCACGCCGAGGACCGCCGCATGAATGACGCAGACGAATACACCCGACCTATGGAAGCCCCGAAAGAAGCCCGACCTATGAAATCGAAGTGTTCCGCTCACCGTTCAAGTGGTGGGCCATGCCAGCGCTCGCCGATTGCGGGTGGCACTGTTTGCGCGACACATGGCGGATCCGCTGGCCACGTGAAGGCCGCAGCGGCCCGCAGGCTGGAGGTGGCAGCGGTAGAAGCGGACGTCCGTGCGGTGATTGCCTCCGAGGGTTTGGAAGCCGTCACAAACCCGCTGGAGGCCTTAGCGCTACTGGCCACCGAGTCACTTGCGATGAAGGCTGCGTTGGCTGCAAGGGTGAACGCGCTGCAGGAGATCTCCACGACGTCGAAGCTCGGAGTTGAATCCTTGAAGGTCGAAGTCGGCCTGTACGAACGGGCGCTTGAGAGGACTGCGAAGTTCCTGGATCTCCTGGCCAAGTCGAACTTTGAGGAACGTAGGTTACGGATCGACGAGCAGACGGCGGGGATGTTCGTCGCTGTCATGAAGAACGTCCTGAACCGGCTGGACCTGACACCGGCGCAACAGATACTCGTTGGCACCGTCGTACCGGAAGAACTGCGAGCGCTCGATGCCTGAGCCGCTGAACGCCCCTGAATCGCTCGCACTTGGCTATACCGCACTGAGTGCCACCACTCCCGCCAAAGGCCGGGGTACGCCCCGCGGGGCGTACCCCACCCCGCCGAGAAAGTGCGAGCTTTGCGTCCCGGTTGTCCGGATCGTAGAGGACAGCTACTACCTAAACATCTCCGAAGCCAGCCATGAGGCCGGCTGCCCCAATCATCCTCGCAACACCCAATCAGCAAAGGAACTCTAAAACATGGTCAATGCGGTTCTAGGCGATCAGTACTACCTCGTAAATCGCCTCAACGAGATTGAGCGGGTGCTCCGGGACCTGTCCACTCAACCGATCCTTTTGAACGCCTCCACGGGGCAGGGCGGCGGTGTCCCCGGCATCACGATCGATGCCAAAGGCGTGCACGCCTTCGACGCCAACAGCAAGAATATCGTCGGGATGCTCACCAATGACGGGTCGATCACCGCCTACGACACGGCAGGGAATCCGGTAGCCAGGTTCGGGCCGCTTACCAATTCAAGTCCCGGCAACTACGGCATCGAAGTGAAATACAACGGCATGTGGGCTCAGGTCGGTTCCGGGAATGTTGACTGGCCAAACATCACCAACAAACCGGCCACCTACGCCCCGTCAGCACACACGCACGCCGGTGGCGACATCACAAGCCGCGTAGCTTCGGCAACGGACGCTATCGGCTCACAATCCGGGTGGACCAACAACGTCGGCGGAACGTCCTTCTACCAAGTCTGGGTAGGGAACGACGCCAACTACTCATTCGGCCGCAACGTCTCGAGCATCCGGTACAAGGAAAACGTACGGAGCCACTACACCGACCCCGCAAACGTCCTCGCGCTCACGCCGGTCCTGTACGACAAGATCCCCAAAGCCCCGGCCACGGCGCCGACAAACGAATACGGACTCATTGCCGAACAGGTTGCTCAATACTGCCCCGAACTCGTCCAGTGGTTTGAAGGCCAGATCGACTCTGTCCGGTACGACCTGCTCAGCGTCGCGCTTCTGTCAGTCGTCAAACACCAGGACGCGCAGATCACAGCCCTGAACAACGCGATGGCAACCCTTATCCCATCCTTCACACCCCCGGCGGCGTCCCCGGTTGCAGCGAACGTCCCTGCATCCGCGGCCCCGTCACCGCAGCCGGCGCCGCTGGCATACACCATCCAGCCTCAGCAATAGGAGACCCGACGACATGTCGAACATAGAGAACCCGAGCCTCAATGATGTGATGCCCGCGAACGAGCAGGTAGCGGTATGGAATGCCGCGATCGTCGCGCATTTTGAAACGCAGTGGGCCGAGCTGCAGGCCATCATCGCTGAACTAAAGGAACGGCCTGATCTCGTCACCCCGGAGCATGTCATCCTTGTGACGGAAGCCATTCAAGGACTCATGAAGTGGCTGCGCGCCCATGGCATCGACGCGCACTTCGACGTCACCGAGGCGAATGGGCTCGACGTCCACGCGGGTGATCACCTGTGAACGGGAGCGAAAACACCTTGAATACACCGGAGAAGCTGGAGAATTGGACCATGAGCACCAACCTCGACCCGGAAGGCGCGGCCGAGCAGCTTCCCGCCGAGATTGCGGGCAAGTCGGCCGGACAGATCGAAGGCATCCTTGAGCTCATTGACTCGGGGGCCCTCGAGGCCACCAAAGCGCAAAGGGCATACCTCGCCGGCGCTGCCTTCGCCCTAAGGCAGGCCCAGATTCAAGGCTGACACCACCCAAACGAAAAGACGCCGCTTCCCTTCGCCGGGAGCGGCGTCTTTTCTGTTTCACGCATGGACTATTTACACCAATGGAACCTTTGGTGTAAATTCAGGGACATGGCAACGAAGAAATCCATCCGCATCAAGCCTCTCGCCCTCGCGTACGTCAGGGTGAGTACGTCTGATCAGGTGGAACACGGCGCATCGCTTGACGCGCAGCGGGTAACGCTTCTCGCGGAAGCGGAACGCCGCGGCTGGGATGTCGAGATCGTTGCGGACGAAGGTCTTTCCGCCAAGAACATGAAGCGCCCGGGCCTCACGTCGGCTCTGGATCGTTTGGACGCAGGAGATGCCAACTTCCTGTTGGCTGTGCGTCTCGACCGCGTCAGCCGCTCTGTGGCCGACTTTGCCGGCATGCAGGACCGTGCCGCCCGTAAGGGATGGGGCATAGTCGTTCCAGGCTCGAACATTGACACGTCGGATCCGGCAAGCCGCTTTACCGGCAACATCCTGGCGGCGGCCGCACAGTATGAGCGGGAGTTGATCGGCGCCCGTACCCGCGAAGGCATGGCAGAAAAGAAGCGCCAGGCCATGGACAGCGGCATTCCGACGAACTTTGGCCGCCCCCGCACGATGTCCGCAGATGTCGTGCGCGAGATCAAGACTGCTCACGCATCCGGCCGGTCGATGCTGGCCATTGCCAACAGCCTCACAGAACGCCAAGTTCCGACGGCTCAGGGTGGCGCCCGCTGGTACGCCTCCACCATCAAGAAGGTGCTCCAAAGCGCATAAACCGGGTCAACGGTGACTGACCCACCTCCCGATCACCAAAGAGCCCTGCCCCGTGGTTGCTAATCACGATGGCGGGGCTCTTTTGTTAGGTCTTGCAAATCAATGCGATCACATGAGGTGACGCCTGACCGTCGAACCCTCAGGACTCTCAGTAGCGGGGGGCGATTCAACTACCTGCGCCACTCCTGCTCAACAGCCCTCGGCACGGGCACACGTAGTGCGTCAATCTTCACGAGCGCTCGGTACGCAGCCACCACCAGTTGAATGAACCCCAGAAGTACCAAGCCAAGGGCACAAAACGCCAAGATCACAAATAGCTGGGGGTCGGAATTGCGCGTAACCGCCACGCCAGCAATAAATCCGAAGAACCAGGAAAGAGCGGAACCCCCAACGATAAAAATGATGCCGGAAAGAAACACACTAGCCGACTTGCTGAACTCCACGATGCCCCCATGGTTTCGATTGGACCGCTGCGGCAATACTAAGGCTTAGGTCGCGATCCTTTGGCAGACTCACTGTCCGCCCGAGAGGTCACACTGGCGCGCGTCTGAGGCGCACTGGACGGATCCGGATACCAGCCAGCGGGATTAGTCATTGCAGTCCCCTTCTATCAGGACGGTTCTAGACCGTCTTTGGCAGCTTGCGCCGAGGCAACTTGTGCTTGCTCGAGCCTCGCTACTGGCTCGGGGGCCAAGCTAACAAGGTAGTCGATCCCAGCACTGGCACGGCTTATGCCGACCAGAAGTGATATCCAACCGAGCAGGGCCAGCAACCCGCCGATTGCCATTCCGCTGTTCGAACCGCTGGTATCGCTGAAAATAGACGCTTTCAACGAATTGGCCAGCCCCCCTAAATAAAGGGCGCTGCCAATTCCCTGCAGTATCAGTCCAGCGATGATCCACTTCCGCGACTTACCTGGTTTCATCATTTACCCCTTCGCTATATCGTTGATGTCGCAACCCTGCCGACGCGGCTTCCTGCCGCTCACGGGACCACCAGCGATCCGCCAAGCTTGTCCTTGATCTTGGCCAGCACGGACGCGTCATGAGCTTCCACGATCCAACGAGGCCCCTGCAGGGACGTCGTCTTCGTGAAAGACATCAGGGTCTTGCCCAGGCTCATCTCACTGTCTGTCGTGAACACGTGCAACCCCATGTCACTGGAACATTTGATGAAGTCCTCGGTCCCATCCTTGGACGGATCAGGCGCATCCCCCGGACAGTCCACCCCGGACGCGATCACGGCCTCCCGTAGCTTCGTGGCGTTCTCATAGGTGGCATCCTTTTGCGGGCCGCCGCAACCTGTCAGGACAGCCGCCGCGACTATTGCGCCGACAAGGACCGGAAAGTTTCTATTCACTCATTCCCCCAAAATGAACGTTGAAACCCTGCCTCCCAGAGGCGGATTTGTTCGGACAGTATCATTCGATGAACGCGCGGGCGCGTTTCGAAATCAAAACGTGACCTGTTGGCTCCTGACCACCCCGCCCGACTGCAAAGCCCCGCGGGTTTGAGGTCATGAACCCGCGCATTACTGGTGGTGGGTTACGTGGTATTCCTTCGGGATGAGCGACATGACGGCGGTATGCAGTCATTGGCCATCGTTCCGTAGGTACCCCCCCATTTCGCTGTCCGGTTCGCCACTTCCGACGTGGGCAAGGCTATTTTGTTTTGGAGACTGGCCGCGGAGACGTCTTCAAGTGAGCCAGCACATACTCATCTTCCGGGCCGGGGTTCTCTCCGTAGGCGCCCAACGCGACAAACCGTGGGTCCTGGCCGGCCAAGGGAGTGTTGTCCATGCCTTGGCTAGCAAGCCAATCCACGCCCCGGTTCTCAGAAACAATTGCCAGGGTCTTGTCGTAGAGACTGACGCTGCTCACGAGAAGTGCCCGTTTGATGTCAATCCCCTCAGAGATATGTCGGCTCTGCTCTATTAGGTCTTCGAGCGCATTGGCGACTTGCACCGCGCTCCTCCTCATCTCTAGCAGGACCGTGACATCGCTTGGAATCATCTCGTCAGTCGATAGGAGAGTCGCCGCAGGAACCGCGAGAGCCGTGCTTAGGACGCTTATCTCACCTACGGAGGTTGGCCTGGCCCCCCGTTCGAGTTTGGCAATCATTGACTGCCTCATTTGCAGACCCAAGCTGGTCAATCTTTCGGCAAGTTCTGCCTGTGTCAGCCCAGCGGCGACGCGGTTACTGCGGACATTGCGTCCGAAAGCTTGTTCGGCGAGCTCGCTGATACTCGGTCTCGAGCGAATATTCTCCATGCGAATACATTACGCAGTCCCACCGAGCTTGACAAGGCGACCAACGATGAACAATGATATTCATATCAGGACTATTAATGTAAGTACCAGTGAGAATATGAGGAGCGATGACACCTGACATTGCCAAGTTGCTAACGCTGGCGGAAGCTGCCGAGCGGCTGCGCAAGTCGCCTGCCCAGCTCCGTTGGATGATCCACTCCGGCACCGCACCCAAGTCGGCCCTGATAGGCGGACGCAGGATGTTCCGGGAAGAGGACGTTCAAAACTACATCAAACAGGCCTTTGAAGGGCCGGATGACCGCAAAGACTGGCAGCCTCATTAGGCCCCAATACACCGAATTCAAGAATCTGCAGAAAGACCCCCATGCCATTCAGCAACGAAGATCCAGGCCCGACGCTGGTTCCCACCCCAGTAAGCCCATATTTGGTTCGCCTGTGGGAAATCATGCCCGAACTGGAGTGGATCACGGTCGCCGTCGAGGACGGCCAGATCATGCCAACCCCGGACGAAATCAAGAGGCTATTCAGTTACGCCGGACGGATGAAAGCCGTCGCTGAGGCAGCCGGATTCGTATTTGAGGGTGAACGATGAGCTATATCTTCACGGCGGCCGTCGCCTATGACCCGGCATCCAACAAGCCGGTAAAGAACGCGTCGTTCCAGGTGTACGCCACCGCGGACACCGCATTCACCACGCCTCTTGCGATCACTGACACCTTTGGGACGCCTCTTCCCGGCAACATCCTGAACAGTGGTACGCAGGGCGTGTTCCCGCAGTTCATGCAGGCCACGCAGGCGACAGTCACCATTGCAGACTCCACAAAGACGTACGCGTGGACCATCATCGCAATCCAACCGCCGACTCAAGATTCTGCAGTGGCCGGGTTTGTGAGCGGCGCGGGATCCACTCCGGGCGCCATTGACACGCTTGTGGGCCAGAAAGTCAACGCCACTGCTTCCACTACTCGAGGGGCATTGGATGGGAATTACTCCAAATTGTCGGCCTCCATCTCAACGGCCGTCACCCGCAAGAATCCATTTGACCCTAAAGCATCCGCCTACAACGCGACTGCTCAGAACATGCTCAAAGCGCGGGCGAAACTCGGCGCGGCTTTGTCGGGAACCGGCACGTGCTCCGTCCTGTGCGGCCCTGGCGACTCCTTGACGGAAGGGTACAAGGGGCTCCCGGCATCCCAGTCGTACCCAGTTACGCTTCGGAAGATTCTCTCGAACCGCGGCTACCCGCTGGCCGGGTCCGGGATGGTGTTCACTGCCCAGAATGACGCGATCAGCCCGGACGCAAGATGGGCCTTTACTAACTTCACCCAATTCTCGGCGCAGGACCTTTTCGTACAGGCGTCGGTCTCCGGCGCCGTGGCCACCTATACGCCGCTAGCAGGGGACCCGGCAGGGACCAGCGTTGACGTGTGGTTCCTCACCGGCTCAGGTGCGGTGACGATCAGCATTGACGGCGGTGCTGCGGTGGCCTTCACGCCACCTGCGGGCGCGGCTGGTCCCACAGTTCGTACCTTCTCCGGGCTCGCCAACACCACGCACATGGTTGCGGTCACCACCACTACGGCGACAGCTACGTACTTTTGCGGCGTCCGCACGTATGGAGGGAACGGCGTCGAAGTCACTAATGCAGGGATAGCAGGCTCCCAGACCTCGAACTGGCTCAACAATGCCGCCTACAACCCCAAAAATCTCGTACCGGGTATCCTCGCCCCTGACATCGTGTTCTTGTGTCTGCTCCAAAATGACGCAGCAGCCAGTGTCGCACTGGCCACCTACCGGGCGAACATCAATAGCCTCATCAGCCAATACCAGACGCTCGGCTCAACCGTAATTCTCGTTATCCCGCCGGCGTGCAACACCGGCACGGTCTCCACGACCGCGTGGAAGGGCTATGCGGACTCGATGTTCGACTCCGCGGAAGCCTCTAACTGTCCTGTCCTCGATGTCAACGACAGGATCGGCGCCTATGCAGGTGGAAACCCCAACGGCCTTTACAACGGGGACGGAGTACACCAGACCCCAGCAGGCATGGCGCTATGGGCTAGCCAGGCAGCGGCCCTACTCACTTCGTAAACCTGGATTTGGTTGTGCCGACCACAAATGCCCCCGCGGGGCCGGAGGCCTGGGCCTGTGGCCTTGGCAAAGCGCGCAGGCCCGCGAACTGGCGGGCGCATAGCCACTACGTCGCAGGCGTGCGTCTGCGCGTGATGCCAGTTCGTCAGAACGCAACACCACCGGCCAGGGAGAACTCGCGGACACTCCTGAAGTCCAAGACCGTCCCGGACGTCTACATCAACGCCCGAGGCCTCCGAACTTAAGTGTTTCGTTGCGCCGTTCATCTTGCGCGCCGGAACCACGTCATCGCCAAGAGAGCGAGAAGCCCGCCGCCGGAGCCGCCAATTACCCACCACAGTAGTGTCTGGTCCGTCCTGGGATTTTCGACCTGCGTGCTCCGAACAGGGGAAAGAGTCGTTGGCGGTACCGTTCCGGACACCGACGACGGTGAAGGCCCGGAGGTGTGATCGGTGGGCCCTGTCGTCGTTGCCGATGGCTCCGGTTGCGGCACGGTTGTCGCATCGGCCGGCGATGGCGGGTCCTCGGCAGTGGGCGGGGCTGTCACTGGTGCGGGACGGGCCGGCAACGGCTCGGGGACAGGCGCAATGCGCCGCGCCGGGACCGGAACCCTGATGGGCTGGAGGGAAGGGCTCTGGGCCGGTGGTACAGGGCCAGGGTTGGTTGGAACAACGGTGGGGACGATAACGGGTGGAGTAGACGGTGCAGGACGGTTCGGCTGTGCGTTGTCTGCGGCAGGCTTGGGGGAATTCGCGGTTTGACACTGCTGCGGATCACCCGACGCTTCACGGCACGTGGGTGCAGCCTGAGCCGCCGCACCGATATCGGATACAACAAAGACCATCAAGGCAAGTGTGAGGGCGGCGCCGCGGGCTCTCGCCCCGGAACCCCTTGAACAACACGTTTGCTTCGGAGGCCCAGCACTGATTTCTAGGAAAGACTTCATATGCAATATTCCCCATCGGTCGATCAACTTGACCGGCTGGTGCCAGCATATTGAGAATCACAGATAAGGGACAGCATCAAGGCGGCGCGTCACTGGCAGGGATTGCCCAGGGCCTCAAGAGGGACCAGCCCTAGCGCAACTGCCCGGCAACGCCCTAGAGTCTGCTTCAGGCTGTAGTCGGCAGGAGCATTGGGACAGCCATCTCCGATGTGAAGCTACCCTTCACTCGCTATGATTACGACCAAGTTGGGTTTTGGGGACGGCACAATGATCGATAATGGTGACGGAACTGCATCCTATAAAAAGCCCATCGAATTCACGCAGGCTTTCCGCGTCCGAATTTCCGATGTTACAGGATTCTCTGTAACGCGAGGGAATAAGGCGCTTGAGCGTACCATCAAGATTCTCGGTAACGGGACTGAGCTTGCGTCCGTCAGCGTGAATCATGGAACCTCTGAAAAGATTGAGGAATGGTTCCGCGCACATCCAAGTTTCCACGACAATCAGCGCTCCCATGAAGCTGCGGACGCCTCGCCGGTCCCAAGCCTGGACGGGCGGCTTATCGCTGACGAACTGACGAAGCTCGCAACTCTTCGGGACTCTGGAGTGCTAACTGATGAGGAGTTTTCGAACCAAAAGGCCAAGCTTCTGAGTTAACTCTTCCGCACTGCCAGACGGGATGCGCCGGCGCCCTGGCCGATGGATTACTACGAGGGCCGCAAAGAGGTCTGGGTGGAAGCGTCCAGGGTGCGACGCCGGACCATCGACCCGCGGGTGCGTTAGGCACGGACTCGGTCCAGTTGCTCCGCAATTTCCACCATAACCCGAATCATTTCCAACACTGCTTCCTTAGCCCTGGGGGACAGCTTCTCTGTCCCTGAAGGCATGCGGAGCGGTTCTCTCCGGTGCCCTGTTTGTATTTCGTACAGGTCCGAGATGGCGACCCCCAGAGCGTCGGCAAGGTTCGCCATCGATCCATCAGATCCACGGGCACCTCGAAGGATGATGTCACCAGCGGCCTTTGGCGAGGGCTGGCCTCCGCACGCTGCGCTGAGGCTCCGCAGCGACGTAACGCCTGCTCTGTCCATTAGTTCTTGCCAGGGGGCGGGGATTCCACTCATGTTGTTACTTTCCGTCCTATTCAATGCCACGGCCTTCCATAGAAAGCGGCGGTCTCATCTCTCTGGCCCCGGGCGAGACGCAGTTAGTCGATCTTTTTCCAGGTTCCGCAGCTCTGGCTTACGAATCCCTCGCCGGCGTACACGGTCACGACTGGACCTTGGGGTGCAAACGTAATCAAGTCATTGGCAATCGTTCCGCCTTGAGCACTTGTTCGTTCCCAATAGCAGTTGTGGACGCTGTTCGACTGGACTTGGTACGTTCCCGCGGCGATGTCCTTGCCTACTACGTAGGTGCCATCGCGCATTTGGGTGTCGGGATCCCCACTTCCGACGTGCTGCAGTTGGGCCGCGAATGGCGCATCCGGGCACATGGCCGCAGCCGATTTGGCAATAGCCCGGATCTCTTGCCGATAGATGTCTACGCCCGTCCTGCCCCAGTCGGCCTTAGGTGGGAGCATGCATGCCTCCAGGACGCCACTGAAGGCATACGATGGGGCACTGATGTCTCCACCGTCGGCCCCGATCTGGTTGACTACTGCTTGTTCGTCCGGCTCCAGGGTGTATTTGTCATGCCACCATTTGCCACCGATTTGTCCATCACAGCTTTCGAACGCCTTGAAGTCCGGGTCTGCCCATACGGCTTTGACGGTGTGGAAGTGTTGCTTGGCAGTCGTCGACGAGACACCGACGATCCCGGCCTTTGTACAGTTGAAGTCATATCGCACGGCTCGTGCCGAGGCGGCTGCAGCGGCCTTCAGACTGGCATCGGTGCCTTGCAGGTGCAAAGTAATCAGCGCCCCTGGTCCGACTTCCACGCCGCCTTTGGGCTCCGTGCTGTCGATAATCGCAGTCGAGGGAGGGTTGGCGAAGGCCTTTCCGTCATCGCCCAGGGCGTCGTAGCGGAGTCCATTTGGCTGGATGAACTGGTAAGCCTGTTGAAATGTTTTCCCGGACAAGTCGGGCAAGGTGATTGGCGCCGGTGTGGGAGATATCGAAGCTGTTGGTGAATCGGCGGCCGCTCCAGATTGTCCGCCGCATCCAGTCAACACCAAGGATAGAACCAACCAACCTACGCCGATGACTTGTCCCGACCCCATCGTGTGCGAATTCCGAGACCGATTCGGCTTGTCTGAATTACTCATCTCCTGTACCCCCAAATTGTGAAGTGAACTCCCGTGCCGATGCTAAGGCAGGCTTGCGGGAATCCGGGTCAGCTCGCCGCGCTTGTCAAGCAATCGGGTTTACAACGAAGGCCGTCGCGTCCTTCGGCGCGTGGTCCGTGGAAGGGGCGGTGTTGCCTCGGCCGCGGTGAGGATCGTCGCCAGATGCGCCTCGGTGAATCGCATGGTGCGTTCCCCGAATTTGAGGTAGGGCCATGCACCTGATCGGGCGTTGGCTCGGACGGTTGCGGGCCGGAGTTGCAGGATTTTGGCGAGCTCTTCGACCTTGTAGGTGCGGGGACCGGTCTCGTCAGCAGGGGAAGTCATTAGTGCTCTTTCGATGGTTCTGTTGGTGTCTAAGGACGAAGATACCCGCTCTAGAAGGACAAAAGACCAGCATAATAACTAGCGCTCACAAAAACCGCAGTACGGGCACCACTTATCACTATCTGAAACACGACATTGGGGGCTTTTCTCCCTGAAAATCGCGGCTAACGTGGTGCTTCAAGTGCGAAATAATTTCTTGAAGAAATGCCGAATGCCTGGGCGTAACAGTTTGATGACATCCAATCGGCAAGGTTTGAATTACGGCTCGGTTCAATCCCGAGGGCGGGCGAACCGGGGCCGAGTCTAGACCGACTCCTACCGGCTGTGGTGGGTTACGTGGTATTCCTTCGGGATGAGCGACATGACGGCGGTGCGGGTTTCGTGGGCCGTCAGATCTGTGTCGATGATCTCGTAAACCGCGTGGCGGAATACCTCAGCAGAGGTCATCTCCGTTTGGCGCGCGACGGCCATGCTGGTCACGCCCTCAGAAATGCTTGGAGGGCCGCAGCAGCATTCGCGAGGTACGCCGCCGCGGCTTCGATCTGCGCTCGAGATCCGACCATCTCGAACACGCCGTCGTCTGCCGGGCCGTCATATTCAAGCCCGATCCACTCGAGGCCCTCATACGGGATCTGCACGGCAAAACCGATGTGCTGGCCTTCGCGGATCACGTCGGTAACGAGCGCGGTGGATTCACCGAAAGTGTCATCCGATCCAAGCCAGTGGGGATTCTCTCTAGGCAGCTCATCAGTCGAGCCGGTGCGCTCCCGGATGTCAGCGGCAAGCTGTGCCGCTGACCCATGCCGAACTCCCCAGTCATCGAGTGACGGCCTGGTAGCTGTGATTGTGTCGGTTGCGATGCTCATGATGTTTCCCCCTGAGGAATAGTGGTTTGGTTTGTGGTGGTGCAACCGAGCGGGAGACCTTTGATGCTCGGTGCTGTGGACGCTAATCTCCGGCTACGACAATTTGCAGGTCTTCCGGGTGGAATAGCTCCCGGTGTCCGTCCGCAAAGGTGACCCAGACGCCGCGTGCGGTGACTCGCCAGACTTTCCCGGTCGGCCCGTCAGCATTGCCGAACGTGCCGACGAACTGGACGCGCCGGCCGGTGAACATGGCCTTGAAGTCCTCCGTGCTGCTCATGTTTGGCCTCTAATCTCAGCGACTTATGCTGTGCCTTGAGACTAAGCGTCAGCGCGTTCGTCGTTCCTACCGTGGCATCCTGCATCGACCTCGTGGTCCATTGCAGCCGCCACGCGGATGGACGCCGGCAAGTCACGGAGATCCTTTCGCTGGGGCGACGCGTGGAGAACGGCATCATTGAGTCGTCCAAGGTATTCGCGATGCAGGACGGTAAACTCCAACCCACTTCGAATTCCATGCCGGCCGCCGAGAAATTCGCCCGGGCGGGTTTTGACGTCGCCGCGCTCCTGGAGCACTTCTGATGGCGCCGCTGCTGGGCGTTCTCTGCGGGTTGGGTGTTTTTCTCATCTGGTGGTCGGCCTGGGAACCACAACCGCTTGCTGTCAAGGAGCCCAAACCGAAACGCCTTGAGTCTTTGTTGCTCACGGCCGGGATCGAAAAGGTGAGCGGCGGGGGATTCATCGCATCGTGCCTCGGATTGGGCCTTTTCGCCACACTGGTGATCTACATCATGACAGCGTCCTTTTCGATCGCGGCGTGCTTCGGCCTGTTCGGTGCCTGGCTTCCGTTGGCCGTTGTCAGCTGGCGGGCGCGGAAGCGGACCGCCATGCTCCGGGAGCTCTGGCCCGATGTGGTCGACCATTTGCGCTCGGCAATCCGCGCGGGACTTTCGTTGCCCGAGGCGCTTATCCAGCTCGGGGACAAGGGCCCCGAAGAGCTGCGGGCACTCTTCCGGGAGTTTGGTGCGGATTACCGTTCCGGCGGCCATTTCGATTCGGCGTTGAGCAAGCTAAAGGAGCGCTTGGCCGACCCCGTTGCCGACCGGATCATTGAGGCGCTCAGGCTGACCCGCGACGTGGGCGGATCCGATCTCGGTCGGCTTCTGGGAACTCTCGCCGAGTTCCTTCGTGAGAGTGCGAGGACCCGCAGCGAACTCGAGGCACGGCAATCATGGACCATCAATGGGGCGCGCCTGGCCGTTGCCGCCCCATGGATCGTCCTGATGCTGCTGGCCAGCAGGCCGGAGGCTGTTGCCGCGTACAACTCGGCGGCCGGAGTCAGCGTTCTTGGAGGCGGATTGTTGGTCTCGGGCTTCTGTTACTGGGTCATGCTGCGCATCGCCGCCCTTCCTGAAGATGAAAGAGTGCTTCGATGACGGCGTTGACTGCACTGGCCGTGTTCTGCGGGCTTCTTTTGGGAGCCGGATTGTGGCTCATCTTTATTCGCATGCCATTTATGCGGGCCACCCCGTTCGTGGAGCGCATCGAGCCGCAACTCAGGTCCCAGAACCTCGAATCGCGCCTGCTGTCCACAACCCCGGACATCGCACCGTTCGGCCCCTTGGAGCGCATTCTGCGGCCGGTGTTACGGGACGCGCTCCGCTATCTGGCGAAATTCAACCTCGGTACCACCTCCCTCAACAAGAGGCTGGCAAAGGCCGGTTCTGGAAAGTCCGCGCTGGACTTCCGCGCGGAACAGTTGCTATGGGCGGCGGCGGGCTTTGCCACGGCGGTTGTCGTCGTGGTCGTGAGCGCGACCGGGGGACGGTTCAGTCCGGGGCCTGCGGTTGCCTCGGTCCTGGTTTGTGCACTGGGAGGGTTTCTTTTCCGCGACTACATGCTGGGGGTGCGGATCAAACGAAGGCAAAGGCGGATGCTGGCGGAATTCCCCAGCCTTGCCGAGTTGATGGCCCTTGCGGTGGGTGCGGGGGAGAGCGCCAGCGGTGCCCTCGATCGGGTGTGCCGCACAGCCCGCGGCGAATTGGCGAAGGAATTTGCGTTGGTATTGGCCGCCACCCGGGCCGGGACGCCCCTGGTTGAAGCCCTGCACGAGTTTTCGGGACGAACCGAGCTCGGCCCGCTTGTTCGCTTCGGGGATGGAATTGTCGTCGCCGTCGAACGCGGTACTCCTTTGGCCGATGTTTTACGGGCCCAAGCTGGGGATGTGCGCGATTCAGCCAAACGGGAGCTGATGGAAGCGGCGGGCCGCAAGGAAATCGCCATGATGGTTCCGCTGGTTTTCGGCGTCCTGCCCCTCACCGTAATCTTCGCCGTCTATCCGGGCTTGGCCGCGCTGGAACTTGGCTTCTGATGGCGGTCTCCGACAAGCCTTTCCACATCCATCGCATGGGCATCCGCCCTGCCAAAACAAAAAACTGCACGGATCACAACGGATTCCGGCACAACGAAATGGGGAAAAATGAAATGGGGAAAAATGAAGAAGCCCGGACGCCGAAGCCTGCCCGCTTCAGGACTTTTGCTGTGGCAGCTGTGGACACTCCCTCCGTCCAGATCATCGCTGGGAACCGCCCCGAACGAAAGTTTGGTCCCCGACGACGATCATCCCGAACGCGGCGATGTACCCGGGTGGGTCATGATCACGCTGATGTCCGCCTTCCTCGTCGCGGGCCTGCTGGCGCTGGCCGGCCCGGCTCTTGAGGGACTCTTCAACCAGGCCATGAGCAAGGTCGGAAAGTAAGTCCATGCCGTTCCGCAGCCGGGGCGCGGAAGATGGCAGGAGCGTCAGTGCCAGCCGCGGCGATGAACAGGGCTCCGCCGTCGTGGATTTTGTGCTGGTCGGCGGTCTGTTGACGGTGTTCTTCCTCGCCATCATTCAACTCACCCTGGTGCTGCATGTGCGCAATACCCTCATTGATGCGGCCTCGTCGGGAGCCCGTTACGGCACTCTTGCCGACCGGACACCGGCCGATGCACGTGAGCGCACCGCAGAGCTGATCGGAACGGCGCTGAACGCGGACTTTGCCCGGGACGTGTCGACGTCGGAGGCTAGTTTCCAGGGAATCCGCACCTTGGAAGTGACAGTCCGGGCACCGTTGCCCGTCATCGGGCTGATAGGACCCGGAGCGGCGCTGGAGGTGAGGGGGCATGCTGCGACTCCCGGCTGATCTTGGCCGTGCCGCGCTTGCCCGCTTCCGGGAGGCGGTCTGCCTGCCACCCGCCGAGGGTCGGAATTCCGCCGGCCCGCGGTGTGTCTCTGAGCGGGGAAGCGCAGTGGTCGAGTTCATCCTTCTGTCCCTCCTGCTCATGGTTCCCGTGGTCTATTTCATCGTCACTATTGGACAGATCCAGGGCGGTTCCTTCGCCGTCGTGGGGGCAGCGGACCAAGCTGCCAAGGTCTATGTCATGCAGCAGGACACCTCCCAGGGGCGTGTCGCCGCTGAACAGGCTGCCCTTCTGACCCTTGCCGACTATGGCCATTCCGCGGAGCGGGCCTTTGTCGACGTCGCGTGCGACCGCGGCGATTGCCTGTCGGCCGGCGCTGCGGTCACAGTGACGGTCAAGCTCACGGTGCCGTTGCCCATGCTGCCCTTTGGAGACACCCTGAATCTGGACGCCGCGAATCTAAGTGCGTCGGCCACTCAAATCGTCGGGCGGTTCCGGTGAAGGACTTTCCCGCGAAGAGGGACATGCTGCAGTCCCGTAAATCGGAGGGGGAAGACGGCCATTTGATGGTCTTGACCATCGGTTATGTCGTGATCGCGTTGTTGCTGGCAACGGTCGTTGCTGCGGCCTCCGCCATCTACATCGAACATAAGAAGCTCCTCTCCGTGGCGGACGGAGCTTCGGTGGCAGCCGCGGACAGCTATGCCCTCGGCCAAGTAGACAACGGCGCTGAAACGCCATCGGCCGTCCTCAACAGCGAGCGGGTACGGAGCGTTACCGAGTCATACCTCAGCCAAAGCGGCGCCCATTCACGGTTCGATCAACTTGCCGTCGCACGGGGTACTGGAAGTCCGGACAGCACCACGGCCGAAGTGGTGCTCAGCGCGGTTGCCCATCCGCCCGTGGTCAGCTTTCTGCTCCCCGAAGGTGTTCCGATCGAAGCCCGTTCCACTGCGCGTTCCCGGCTGACCCGCTGAGTTCCAAGCGTCATACGTCCAGCGCCCCGTGCCAAGGCCGCCAATGGATGGCGTACTCTGGAACAACCATGGCTCAGATTGACTTTCCCGCAGAAATCCGCGCGCTTCGCTCCACCTACCGCTCCATCGAACAGGTTTCCGATGTCGAGAAGCTCAAAGAAGAGATCGCAGAACTGAGCGAGCGGGCCGGCGAACCGAACCTCTGGGACGATCCAGCTGCCGCACAGGTGATCACGTCCAAGTTGTCCCACCGGCAGTCGGAACTTGAACGGTTGAACAGGTTGACGGGCCGCATCGACGACCTTGAGGTTCTTGTCGAGCTCGGCCAGGACGAGGACGACGACGCCTCCATGGTCGAAGCCGCCACGGAACTCGACTCAATTCGCAAGGCCCTCAAGGAACTTGAAGTGGTAACCCTGCTCTCGGGCGAATACGACGAACGCGAAGCGGTCGTCACGATTCGTGCGGGCGCCGGCGGTGTTGATGCGGCGGACTTCGCCGAAATGCTCATGCGCATGTACCTTCGCTGGGCGGAACGCCACGGCTACCCGACTACCGTGATGGACACCTCGTACGCCGAAGAGGCCGGCCTCAAATCAGCCACTTTCGAGGTCAAAGCGCCGTACGCGTTCGGTACCCTCAGTGTCGAAGCCGGGACGCACCGACTTGTCCGCATCAGCCCCTTCGACAACCAGGGCCGCCGGCAAACATCCTTTGCCGCGGTCGAAGTCATCCCGCTCATCGAGCAGACCGACTCGATCGACATTCCGGACAATGAGATCCGCGTCGATGTCTTCCGCTCTTCCGGTCCTGGAGGGCAGTCCGTCAACACGACGGACTCCGCAGTACGGTTGACCCATATCCCCTCAGGGATTGTCGTCTCCATGCAGAACGAGAAGTCCCAGCTGCAGAACCGTGCAGCCGCAATGCGCGTGCTCCAATCCAGGCTCCTCCTCCTGAAAAAGGAGCAGGAAGATGCTGAGAAGAAGGCATTCGTAGGTGACGTGAAGGCATCATGGGGGGACCAGATGCGTTCGTATGTGCTCAATCCGTACCAGATGGTCAAGGACTTGCGGACCGAACACGAAGTGGGCAACACGTCGGCGGTGTTCGACGGCGACATCGACGACTTCATCGACGCCGGCATTCGCTGGCGCACGGGCAACCGTAACGCCGAAGGATAACGGCGACCGCGTTGATTGCCTGATTGGGCGACACACCGCTCCAAGCCCGCGATTCCATCGCGGAGCGTGCGTATAGTCGAAGAGCCGGCGCTCAACTTCCCCCAATGAAAGCCCGTGCGCTGGCGGTTGGACTGGTCGAACGTGGCATGTCCGGCGGGGTTCTGAAGAGTCATGATCCGATTTGAGAATGTCACCAAGGTCTACGACCCCAATGCCCGTCCGGCGCTGGATGCTGTCAACCTTGAGATTGACCGTGGAGAATTCACCTTCCTCGTCGGGGCCTCGGGCTCCGGCAAGTCGACGTTTCTTCGGCTCATTCTGAAGGAAGACCGGGCAACATCCGGTTCGGTCTACGTCGCAGGCCAGAACGTAGCCAACATTTCAAGCTGGCGGGTCCCCAAGCTGCGCCGCGGAATCGGCGTCGTTTTCCAGGACTTCCGCTTGTTGCCGCAGAAGAATGTCTTCGCCAACGTGGCCTTCGCCATGCAGGTGATCGGCAAGAGCCGCAGCATCATCCGCGAGACAGTTCCGGAAGTACTGAAGACTGTTGGGCTTGAAGGCAAGGAACGCCGCATGCCCCACGAGCTGTCCGGTGGCGAGCAACAGCGCGTGGCCATCGCCCGCGCCGTCGTCAACCGCCCCGGCATCCTGCTGGCGGACGAACCCACCGGAAACCTGGACCCCATCACCTCGATGGGCATCATGGGCGTGCTCGACAAGATCAACCAGAACGGCACCACTGTGGTCATGGCAACGCACGACGACGACATTGTGAACGAGATGCGCAAACGCGTGGTGGAGCTCCGGAACGGAGTCGTGGTCCGTGATGAGGCAAGGGCCCTCTACACCTCGATGATTCCGGTGGTGGGGGAGTCCCGGCGGATGAAGGACGCGAGCGATGCGGAAATCGACCGCGCACAGGGGGTCCAGCAGTGAGGCTCGCTTTTATCCTGGGCGAGATCGGCAGCGGCCTGCGCCGGAACTTGTCCATGGTGATTTCCGTCGTCCTGGTGACCTTTGTCTCCCTCACCTTTGTTGGCGCCGCCGGCATGCTGCAGATGCAGATCAACCAGATGAAGGGTTACTGGTACGACAAAGTCCAGGTCGCCATCTTCCTCTGCAACGATTCCTCGACGTCGACGGGATGTGCTTCGGGCGCGGTCACCAAAGAGCAGCAGGCCAACCTGGCCAAAATGCTCGATTCGCCGGCAGTCAAGCAGTACATCACCGATTACCAATTCGAATCACAGGCCGATGCGTTCAAGCACTTCAAGGAACAGTTCTCCAACTCTCCGATCGTTGATTCGGTAACCCAGGACCAGCTTCCTTCGTCTTTCCGAATCAATATGAAGGACCCCCAGAAGTACCAGATCATCAGCGAGACATTCTCGTCCCAGGCCGGGGTGGAGACCGTAAGCGATCAACGTCAGGTCCTTGAACGGATCTTTGAGTGGATGAACGGCGCCTCTGTGGCGGCAATGGTGGTCGCGGGAGTCATGATCTTCTGTGCAGTCCTGCTCATCACCACAACCATCAGGTTGTCCGCGTTCAGCAGGCGGCGGGAGACAGGCATCATGCGTCTCGTTGGAGCGTCGAAGACCGTCATCCAACTGCCGTTCATCCTCGAAGGCGTCATCGCCGCCGTGGTGGGTGCTGTACTGGCGTCCGGCACGCTCTGGTTGGTGGCCCAGTTCTGGCTTAATGGTGACTTGTCGAAGCAGTTCCTGAACACTCCGTTTATTTCCTCGGCCCAGGTACTCGTGATTGCTCCGGTCCTGATAGCGTTGGGCGGCGGCCTGGCCGGGATATCTTCACTCCTGACCCTCCGTCGATATCTCAAGGTCTAGCCATGAAGAGCACTGATCCCGGGCGAACAGGACAGCCGATGACACGGAAGTACCAGGCTGCGCTGCAGCTGCGCAAAGTTAGTGGCCGTGCGAAGTTTGCCGGCTCCGTGCTGGCCATTGCACTCGCGGCGAGCCTTGGCACCGCGCCCGTGGCACACGCTGACAACCTCGATGACCAGCAGGCCGCCCTCAACGCCGAATCGGCGCGCGTGCAGCAGTCGTTGGAATTCGTTGACGCCAACATCGCCAAGGCGGCCGGCGACCTGGTGGTCTACCAGGGACAGCTTCCCGGAGCGCAACAGGCACTACTCGAAGCCCAGGGCAAGGTTGCCACAGCGGTGAAGGAAGCTGATGCCCTGGCGGCCCGCGTGGACCTCGCGCAGCAGAGTAAAGCCCAGATTACCCAGCAGCTGGAAAACGACAAGCAAAAGATCACCGACACCAAGAAGCTCATCGGCCAGATCGCGGCGCAGGCATATAAATCCGGTGGCGTTCCCACGAACGTTGCTTTGCTGTTCGGGGCGAACGACGGCGGCAACCTCACGGAAACCATGGACCTCGCCAACCAGGCGATGCGCAGCCAGAACGCCACGATGACGAAGTTGACGCAGCAGAGCGCCACGAACGTGAACTCCCAAGCCCGGCTCACCGCCGTCGAACAGGAAATCCGCGATCTCAAGGCGAAAGCGGACGCGGCACTTGAGCGTGAGAAGGCAGCCCGCGATGATGCCGCTGCCAAGAAGGCTGAGGTCGACAAGCTCATCTCCGACACCACCCGTCTCAACAGCCAGCTTCAAGCAGCCAAGCCCGGGATCCAAGCCCAGCTCCAACAAGTGAAGGCGAATCAGGACGCGGTCGCTGCGGAAATCTCGGAGCGCGACCGCAAACTGCGCGAAGCATGGTTGGCCGAACAGCAACGACTCGCCGCAGCCGCTGCGGCAGCCGCCCAGGCGCAAAACCAGGCAGCCCCGCAACCTTTTGTCCCACCAGCGAGCAACCCGCGCTCCAACTTCGGCCTGATCCACCCGGTACCTGCGAACATTCCGATCACGTCGGGCTTCGGTTGGCGTGCGACGCCGCCTGGAACCATCGATTTCTACGGCCAGGGCGGCTACATGCACACGGGCATCGACTTCGGTGCCCCCTGTGGAACGCCCGTATACGCAGCCGCTGCCGGCACGGTATTTTCAGCGGGCTGGGGCAACGATGGCGGTGGCAACCGTGTCAAGATATCGCACGGAGTCATCAACGGTGATTCCCTGACCACGGTTTACTACCACAACACCAGCGTGGTGGTTTCTTCCGGACAGCAGGTGAGTCAAGGTCAGCTCATTGCATATTCAGGTACCACGGGTAACTCCACGGGTTGCCACGTGCATTTTGAAACCTGGGTGAATGGGCAGGCTGTTGACCCGATGAACCTTTTGTAGCCCACACGACAGGGTTCTGCTGGCGTAGACTAGTGTGATTCTTCGACAACCAAGGAGTTCTACCGTGCCCAAGGAAAGTGGCCGTAAGGTAGTGGCCACCAATCGCAAGGCTCGGCACGACTACCACATATTGGATACCTATGAGGCTGGCATTGCGCTCATGGGAACCGAAGTAAAGTCCCTGCGTGAAGGCCATGCATCGATGGTCGATGGTTTCTGTACTTTCTACAATGACGAGTTGTGGATGGAGGGGATCCACATCCCTGAATACAACCAGGGGAGCTGGACCAACCACGCTGCGCGCCGCCGTCGGAAGCTCTTGCTTCACCGCGAGGAACTCAACAAAATCTCCGGTAAGATACGCGAGACCGGGCTGACCGTAGTCCCGCTGCAGCTGTACTTCCTGGACGGACGCGCCAAGGTCGAGATTGCTTTGGCTCGAGGCAAGAAGGATTACGACAAGCGGCAGACCTTGCGCGAGCAACAGGACAAGCGTGAATCGCTGCGTGAACTGCGTGAGCGCAACCGCCGCTGACTTCCGCGGAAGGGGCCGCCAAGTGGGTCGCCAGCCAAAGCGTGTCCCGGAATGTTCGGGTGCCGCGATGCGTTATGATGATTAACCCGGCAGGTTTTTTTGGGTGATCGCTTTCGAGCGATCGTTGTGCCGCGGGGATTGATAACAAAATACGGGGATGATCGGTTTCGACGATGTTAGTCGCGACAGGTGAAGCGGGCCGAGGATGCAGAATTATCTCGTAAACGCTGTCTGCAAACCAATAAGTGCCAATTCTAAGCGCACTGACTTCGCTCTTGCTGCCTAAGCAGTAAGACAGTCCGTCAGCCCGAGGTTGCTATTGCCCCGGATCCTGGCGTCATTTAGATAGCCACTGCTGCTTGCCTTCGTCATCGAGGCAAACGGGACTCTTAGATGACTGGGCCCGGATCAGCTACTTGTTCGCAGGATAGCTGGGGCCGAGAAAATCCGACGCGAACTGCGCCCGGAGAAGCCCTGACAACACGACATCGGACGGGGGTTCAATTCCCCCCATCTCCACTTTTTGTGATGAGTCGAGACATCCTTCATGGATGAGTCGACTTATCGGTTACACCCCGGTCTTCGGACCGGGGTGTTTTTCTTTATCCGGGTAGGGAGTACCAGACCTCCGGAGCCAGCTGTTGCACGGGTTCGCTCAACCGCACCAGCTGGGGAGGAAACCGGGAACGCTTTTCAGGACGGTGCCCGATTTCAAGTCCACGAGGTCGGTCCGCATGGGGGTCGGTTCGGGGAGGACGGGGTATTGGTCGCCGGCATATTGCGGTGCCGCTGTTTCGACGGCGAGGTAGTCGCTGGCCGGAGAGACACAGGTATCCAGGATGCGCGACCAGGCAGCGTCAGGCCGGTAAAGCACGCGCGAGCCGTTCTTGTCGGTGAGATTGACCAAAGAGGTCTCCTTCCCGGCGTCGAACTTTCTCACCACCTGCGCGTACTGGCCGGAACCGCCGAGGACCGAGGGCTGGCCCACGGTGGTAGTGGCGCTTTGGTTGTTCTCCGGGGGGACACCTCCCGCGAGGGTCGTCGGCGTGAGTGCACCGTTGGAGAGATTGAGGGTCGAATACCGTGGCGGGTCTATGCCCACCTTCAACCCCGGGTCGCTCACGGCAAGTTCGTTCGTGCTGGGGAATCCGAGGATTCCGGCATGCGTGCCCAAAGGCGAGACCTTGCCGGAGTCCAGCGGGTCAATGAGGAACATGGACTGGTCGTCTGCCTGTGCCACCAAGGTGGCCGCGCCGGGTACAAAGCGCCAGTCCGTCGCTGTGACCGGACCGTGGATGCCCTGGACGGCCCACGGAGCCGAGGACGGTTTGTCGACGTCGTAGACGAAGAGTGTTTTCCAGTACTGGCCAGTGGCCGAAGAAGCGGTGAAAGTGAAGCCTATGAGGTGTTCGGCCCCTGCCGCATGAACGTTGGCCACCGTCCCCAGGCTTGGCAATGGAACAAGCGTTGGCGGGCCGCCGGTGAGGGGGACCATCTCAAGGGAGCTGGTGTTGTCCTCGTTGAGGGTGACGACGGCGAGGGCGGAGGGCAGGGCGGCATACTCCTGGATGCGGGGGGCGCTGACAATGACAGTGCCCTGATCGCTGCCGGAGAGGCTTGTGCCGAGGATGGTGTCCGGCTTCTTCAGCCCTGAGTTGTCTTTGCCGGTGTCCCTCTGCAGGGTGTACAGCGCAAAGGCGGCAGGAGTGGCGGAGCGGGCGAGGGCCGAGGTGGAATTTGCGTGCGGCAGCTTCGAAAGGTTCGCTACCGTCAACCCGCCCGCGAGCACGGCAAGAATCGCGATGGTGCCGTAGAGGCGCCGGGCAAAACGGCGTCCAGCCAGCAGTTCTGCTGCGGCAGCAATCGCTGCAGCCCGTTTGGCTGAGACGGGACGGCCCTTAGTAGACATAGGGCTGTGCCGGCTGTGTGGTGGGCTTGATGGAGTCCGGAATCAGAACGATTGCCTCGCGACTGGCCGCGTTGGGGTTGGCGCGGAAGCTGCTGGTGACCGTGACCCAGCTATCGGTTTTGTATTCGTTTTGCCACCCGGGGTGATAAACGGGAACGCCAATCGGCTGGGCATCAACAGCACAGCAGGTCACCACAAAACGGGTCACGAAAAAAACGTTTGGATCTGTCTTGTCCGCACTGACGAACCCGGTCACGGTGGCAGTCTTGTCGGCAAAAAAGTCCTGCCCTGCGCCGGACCGAAGCAACGATGCCCAGTCCCTCACCGTGAACGCGGAATAGTCTCCCTTGCCGGGCAGTGCGGGTGCTTTCAGGGTGAGGGCGGATGCTGAGCCGTTGAGGTCCCGCTGTGCAACAGTGGCAGTGGTAAGGGTCGACGGCGGCAGGATCAGCAAGGCGACGACGGCGGCGATGATGGTCAGCACGCTCCCGACAGGCCACAGCCAGCCCCATCGCGAACCGGGCTCATCGCCATGCTCGTGCTCGTCGCCGTGCTCGTGCCCGTCTTGGGCAGTTGGAGCAAAGGCGAAGGCCGCCAGGGCGAGCACTCCTGCGATCACCGCCATGATGACCGTGAACACGAAATACCGTGGATGGATATACAAGGCAAGCTGCCCTGACAGGCCCAGCCAGATCGTCGCTGTGAGGCCGATCAGGCTGAGGACCACGCCCTGCCACCGGCTCACGAGCCGCCTAATGACCATAGTTGACCGCCAATCCGAGGACCGCCGCGCAAAGCGCCACCAGCAGGCTGAGCTGAAGGAGGGTTTTCGCGGTAAACGTGGTGCGCATCAGGGCGAGCATTTTCACGTCGATCATGGGCCCGAAGACGAGGAAAGCCACGATGCCTCCGGGCATGAAGGTTGCCCCGAACGACAGGATAAAGAAGGCATCCACGTTTGAGCAGATCGCAACGACGAAGGCCAGCAACATCAACGCCAGGACAGACCAGACGGGATTGCTGCCCAGGGCGACCAGCACTTCGCGGGAAACGGCAACCTGGATCAGCCCTGCCATACCTGCACCAACAAACAGGGCAGGCATCATTGCGCGCGTCTCCTGGGAGAACATCTGCACGCTGCGCCGCACCCTGCCGGCACCGCCGTCGTGGTGGTCTGCCAGCGAACATGTCTCCTGGAACCGGGCGGTCAGCAGCTCCCCGGGCCGCGGATGCCGGCTGTAGATCCAACCGACAAGGTTGGCGATGAAAAAACCGCCCAGGACACGGGAGACCAGGATGCCGTTGTCCCAGCCAAACGCCTGCGCGGTGGTGACGATGGTTACGGGGTTCAGGATCGGTGCCGCAAACAGGAAAGTCATCGATTCCGCAACCGTGAGGCCCTTGACCACCAGACCGCGGGCCAGCGGAACATTGCCGCACTCGCAAACCGGCAGCAGCATTCCCAAGAGCGAGAGGACCAGCCTCCGCAGAACGGGGCTCCGGGGAAGGCGGCGGAGCAGCATGCCCTCCGGCAGCCAGACCTGGACGGCGATCGAGAGGACAATCCCGAGGAAAACGAACGGCAGGGACTCGACGACGACACTGATCGACAGCGTGGCAAAGTCGCGGGCGGCGTTGGGAAGCCCAAAGACCTCCGGCGTCGATGGTGCCAGCACCCGCACGACCGCGAACAGTGCAATGAGGGCGAGGCCGACGATGAGACCGGCGGCAGACTTCGACGTGAAAGCACGGGACGGGCTTCCGTGCTCGCGTTCCGGCTGTTCGCGTTTGTCGACTGCAGGCAACGTCACAGTCACTCCTTACTCCTCGGACCCGGTCGGGGACACCGGAAGGGGCTGCGAAAACCGACTGTACACGCCGGTCACGTTCGCGACTAGCCTGTCAGCCCTACCGGTTTTCACGCCTGGCGTCGCTCCGCTACCCGATGCGCGGGACACCGGGAAGAAACCGAGTGGCGGGTGCGAAAGACAGGTAGCCGACACTCAAGCCGCTGTGTGGGAACGACAGTATTTTGGGGAGGGTCGACCACCTGCGGGTGTGGGTGGCCGTCAGAGAATGCCCGTTCCGGTTTCGTTCGGGCCATATCCAGGCAGGACATGGGGGACGAACCGCATTTGTGAAACGAGTTCGGTCTTATGAAACGATCCAGGCAGGGTGGCGCGCAATCCCAACAAACTTCTGCGGGGGCAGACCGGTGGACGGTTCCCTCGCTGCCCGAACGGGGCCGGAAGTGGAAAATCCTGAAGTCTCACTGGACCGCCGCTACGGCTATCGGCACCGTGGTACTTGTTCTGGCGGCATTCTTCAACGCGATCCTCTTGGCACCGGCAGCCCGGGCGGCCAGCCTCGTCACCGTGACCCTTACGTTCGATGACGCCCACCTCGATCAGATGGCGGCCGCGGCTTACATGAACTCCAAAGGCCTGCACGGAACATTCTTCACTCCGTCAGGCTTTCTCAACTCTGACTCTCTGCACATGACAACTGCTCAGGCGCTCGCACTTCAGTCAGCGGGAAACGAGATTGGGGGGCACACCGTTACCCACCCCGACCTCGCCCAGGCTGACACAGGCGAGGTTACCCGGCAGGTTTGCGATGACCGCACAAACCTGACAAACATGGGGTTGCGCGTAACGAACTTTGCGTACCCCTACGCCTCGTCAACCCCCGCCATCGAGACCATTGTTCAAAGTTGCGGCTACAACAGCGCCCGTGGATTGGGTGACATTGCCAGCCAGATTCCCGCTTCAGCCGGCATGCCCCTCTCCGAAACCATGCCGCCCGCTGACCCATATCTTACGAAGGCGCCGGACCAAATCGACACCACGTGGACACTGCAGAACCTGAAGGACCTGACCCTCAAAGCCGAGCCCGGCGGCGGCTGGATGCAATACACTTTCCACCACATCAACGTCGCGAACAACCCGCTCAACGTGAGTACTGCAAACTTCAATGCCCTCATTGACTTCCTGGTGGCCGAGCAGGCCGCGGGACGGATCATTGTCAAAACCGTCGACCAGGTGATCGGCGGCACTGTCAAGACCAATCCGGCCGGCCCGCCGCCACCTGCGCCCATCACCTCCGGAAACCTTCTCCGTAATCCCGGTTTTGAGACCGCCGGCCCTGTCGCCGGAGGGGCGCCTTCGTGTTGGGTTCCGGGGGGCTACGGCAACAACACCTACACCTACAGCACGGTGACCGGGGCCCACACCGGGACTGCCGCCGAACAACTGGTGATGACCACCTACCTGGACGGTGACGCCAAAATACTGCCACCGCTTGATACAGGCCAATGCTCTCCGACGGTGACGCCGGGCAAGAGATACACGATGTCCGCCTGGTACAACTCGACGGCGAATACCCAATTCGAGCTCTACTACAGGCTGGGTCAGGGCAACTGGCAGTATTGGACGTCGAGTCCGCTCTATCCTCCTTCCGCGGCCTACACCCAAGTCACCTATACCTCTCCACCCGCGCCTGCCGGTGCCACCGCCATGACCATGGCCCTGACCCTTACCAGCTTGGGAACGCTGGTTACGGACGACTACAGCCTGACGGAAGCGGTGCTACCGCCCGGCGCGTTCCAGCCCTTGACGCCGATGCGCTTGCTCGACACGAGGACGAGCAGCGGGCCGGTGGCTCCCAACGGGACCGTCTCATTCCAGGTCGGTGGAGTGAACGGAATACCGGCAAGCGTCTCAGCGGTGACGTTCAACCTGACGGTCGCGAACTCAACTTCATTCGGGTTCGTCACGGCCTACGCCTCCGGCACCGCGAGACCTAACGCATCCAACCTGAACTATGACACGGGACAAATTGTCCCGAACAGCGTCACGGTTCCAGTCGGCGCAGACGGCAAGGTCACGCTGTACAACCAGTCCACCGGCACGGCACAACTGATCGCCGACGTTTCCGGGTACTACGTCGCAGGAACAGCGGCCGCCGCGGGGGCCTTCCAGCCGATCGCCCCAACCAGGTTCCTCGATACAAGGAACACCCCCACGCCCGTGGCTCCCAACGGGACCATTTCGGTCCAGGTTGGCGGCGTCAGCGGAATACCGGCAAACGTGTCGGCGGTGACCTTCAACCTGACGGTCGCTAACTCGACTTCATTCGGGTTTGTCGCCGCCTACGCTTCCGGAACCCTGAGGCCAAACGCATCCAACCTGAACTACGCCACCGGGCAAATCGTCCCGAACAGGGTGACGGTTCCGGTTGGGTCAGACGGCAAGGTCACGCTGTACAACCAGTCCACCGGCACTGCGCAATTGATCGTGGACGTCTCGGGATACTATCTGACAGGCGTTGCGACGCTCCCGGGTACGTTCGAGCCGATCGCCCCAACGAGGTTCCTTGATACAAGGAACACCACGGCGGTGCCAGGGGACGGAACAATCTCGTTCCAGGTAGGTGGTGTCGGCGGAGTCCCAGCTACCGCCGCTGCGACGATTTTCAACCTCACGGTCGCCAATTCGACGTCCTTCGGTTTTGTCACAGCCTATCCGTCCGGAGCACCACTCCCGAATGCCTCGAACCTGAACTACGCCACCGGACAGATTGTCCCTAATAGCGTCACTATCCCAATTGGACCAGATGGAAAGGTCAAGCTATACAACCGTTCCGGCGGCACCGCGCAGCTCATTGCGGATGTCTCGGGTTATTTCCTCTAACCAGGCGTGAAAACACCCCGGTCTTCGGGCCGGGGTGTTTTTTCTTCCTTGTGTTTGTTTGCCTGGGCTGGTGGTCCCGGGCCGGAGATTCGCTATTCCATTCCCGAGGTCTTAGTGGTTCGGACTCCGGGCTGCAGGCTCGTCATCCGAGCTGTCGACGTTGTCCGCGGGACTTCCGGGTTCCCCGTCGCGATGTTTTGCGGCGCGTTTGGGATCAACCAGCCTCCGCCGCTGGTGTCCGAAGACCATCACAACGGCTACCAATGCGGCTCCGACAAGGACCATCACGACCCATATCCATTGTTGCCCGTCCACGTTCTCCCCAATCTCAGCCCGTCGGCTGGGTCCGGCATTGTGCTGCGAAAGGCCCTCGCCCCGTCTGCCTAGGCTGGGAGGGCGGGCCCGGTAAGGAGCCAGTCTTTCTCCTGATGGTTTGCGTAGGCGATGCACCGACCCCGGTTCTTGAAAAGCGGGTAGTCCATTCAGCAAGCCCCCTTGCTTTTTTGGCTGCGGCCCCTCGCCAGTCCGGGCCCAGTCGTTGCAATCCGCCCATCTGTTGTCGCATGGACGCTGTCCGACACCCTAGGACTGCGGGGAATTGCTGTCTTGAGTAGTCCCTACTTGTTTTCGGGGATTCCTACGCGACCGCTGTTCCGGTCCGTCGAGTGTTGTTGTTAACCAGTTCAAAGAAAGGTCACGACGGCGGAATTCACCTTCGCGGTTCAGCCGCTCGATGTCCTCTTCCGTGCCGTGGCGGCGCTGATACGCCAGCACCTTAGAAGCGGATCCTTCAGGCTACGGTGCTCCGGCGAAGCTCGCTCTTGCGGATCTTTCCGCTGGCCGTACGCGGCATGTCGTCCACGAACACCACAGTCTTCGGGATCTTGTAGCGGGCCAGCCTGCCGGCCAGGTGCTCCTTGAGTTCGTCCTCGGTCAAAAGGGCTCCCTCGCGTAGCACCACCACGGCGCGTGGCACCTCGCCCCATTTCTCGTCCGGCACGCCGATGACCGCTACGCTGCCCACGGCGTCGAGTTCACCGATCGCTTGTTCCACCTCTGCCGGGTAAATGTTCTCGCCGCCCGAGATGATCATGTCCTTGAGCCTGTCCGAGACGAAGACGAATCCGTCTGCGTCCTTGTAGCCCATGTCTCCGGACTTGAACCAGCCGCCGTCCTCATACGATTCGGCAGTGGCGTCAGGCCGGTTCCAGTATTCGTGGATGACGTTGGGACCCTTGATCTGGATTTCCCCCACGCCGCCCTGCTCGGCAAGGCCTCCTGCGACGTCGGCGATCCGGACGTCGCTGAAGAAGTGCGGGAGCCCGGAAGAGCCCGCCTTGTCCCGGGACCTGGCGGCGGGCAGCGTGGTGGCGCCCGGCGCCGTCTCGGTCATTCCGTAGCCGTTGGAGAAGTGCAGTCCGCGCGCCTCGTACGCTTCGAGGACGCGCATGGGAACTGCCGATCCGCCGCAGGTCAGCTTGCTGAGGGAGCCAAGGTCCGACGTCGGCCAGGCCGGATGCTCGCAGAGCATCTGGTAGGTGGTGGGCACCCCGCTGATGGTGGTGGCTCTGTGTTGCTCGATGAGCTCAAGGGTGCGTTGGGGATCGAACCTCGACTCCAGGACCACGGTCCCGCCCTTGAGAAGCGTAGGCAACACTCCCATGTCGAGCGACGCTACGTGGAACATCGGCGAGATCATGAGCGCTACATCGCTGGAAGAGAAATCGAAGTCGACAATCACGTTGATGCAGTTCCAAGTGATGTTGCCGTGGGTCAGCAATGCACCCTTGGGGCGTCCCGTGGTTCCGGATGTGTAAAGGATCATGGCCCCGTCATCGAGCCCGATTTCCTCGTCCAGATGCCGGGGTGCTCCCGAGGCGACGACGTCCTCATAGTCCTCCGCCGCCGTCGGGGTTTCGCTTCCGGAAGCGGCGATACTGTCGCCCGGGAGGGAATCGCCGACGACGACGCGCCGGCTCACGAGGGTGCCTTCCGCGCCGCTGGCCGCAAGACCGTTGAGGCTCGCGGAGTGGATCAGCGCAACGGCACCGCAGTCCTCAAGCTGGAAATTGATCTCCGGCGGCGCCAATCGGGTGTTGAGGGGCACGAAGATCGCGCCGAGCTGCCCACAGGCAAAAAGCGTTTCCAGGAAAGCGGGATGGTTTTCCCCGAGATAGGCCACCCTGTCGCCCTTGGCAACGCCCCCGGCTTTGAGGGCGTTGGCGAGCCTGTCCGATCGTTCCGCAAATTCCTCATAGCTGAGTCGGCGGTCTCCGGAGATCAGTGCAACCTTGCTTCCGGACTTCGGGCGGCGGCGCTGCAGCCACGAACCGATGCCAAAATTCTCCATGACGATCCTTTCTGATTCCCAAGCTAGACCCTTCCCGGCCTCAAGGCCGGACGGTCTGCAAATCGTTGTTCTTCGGTTCCCGGGTCAACAGGATGAAGATGATGGAGACGACGGACATCTCAGCCAGATAGAAGACCACCGAGCCGGTGTTCTGGCCCGAATCCTTGAAGATCTGGGCCACGATTCCCGGCGTGAAGCCCGCACCGAGGAGCGTCGCGAGCTGGTAACCGAGCGAGGCTCCCGTATAGCGGGAGGTGGTGCCGAACTGCTCGGACACGAAGGCGGCCAGTGGCCCGAAGAGCGTTGAGTGGATCATCAGGCCGACCGTGAAGGCGACGAAGACAAGGAGGATGTTGTTTGAGGACAACAGCTGGAACATCGGGACCAGATAGGCGATGAAGAGTACGAGACCGCCGATCATCACAGGCCTCCGGCCGAACTTGTCCGAGAGCCTGCCGCCAAGGATCACGAAGGCGATGGAGATGAAAGAAGCGGCCGCGAAGGCATACAGCACGCCCTGGCGGTCGGCGCCTTTGGAGACCGCGAAGGTGACCGCGAACGTTGCCAGCACCACCTGGAGCGCAAAACCGGCGGCACCTGCGAGCATGGTGAAGATCAGGGTCTTGGGCCGGCGCAGCACCTGGAGGAGCGGGATGACGGGCTTCGTGGCGGCGCGGTTGTCCGCGGTCCTGGCCACTCTTTCCTGCTCTGCCGCCCTTTCCTGTTCGATGGCGGCTTTGAAGATGGGGCTCTCGGATACTTTCAGCCGGACGAACATGCCCACTGCGAGCAAGACAAACGAGAGCAGGAAGGGAACGCGCCAGCCCCAGGCAAGGAACTGGGAGTTTGGCAGGGCCGAGAAAGCGCCCATGATGAGGGTGCCGAGCACGGCGCCCGACGGCGCTCCCGCATTGACGAACGATGCCGCGAAGCCGCGTTTCCCCGATTCCGAATGCTCCAGCGCCATCAAGGCGGCTCCGCCCCACTCGCCGCCCACGGCGATGCCCTGGAAGACCCGGAGCACAACAAGCATCACGGCTCCCCACGGACCGGCCACCGAGGCGCCCGGGACCAGGCCGATCAGCGCGGAAGCCAAGCCCATGACCAACATGGAGACGATGAGCATTCCCTTTCGACCCAGTTTGTCGCCGAAATGCCCGAAGATGACCCCGCCCAGCGGACGGGCCACGTATCCTGCGGCGAAAGTTCCGTAGGCGGCCACGACGCCCACCCAGTCGTCCATTCCCGAGAAGAAGACCTTGGGGAAGACGACTGCTGCGGCTGTGGCATAGAGAAGGAAGTCGTAGTACTCGATGGTGCTGCCCAGGTAGCTGGAAGCAATGACGGTGCGTGCTTCCTTGCGCTTGGTAGCCGCGTCCATGGATTGAAGCTGCGATATTTGGGACATCGTTGTTCCTTAAAGCAGGGGTGGGGGAGTGCCGCAGAAGCGGGCTATTTGTAGAAACGGGCGAGGAATTCGGCCACGACTGCGGGGCGTTCCTGGCCTTCGATTTCGATGGTGTTGGACACCTTGATCTGGGCGCCGCCCTTGACCTCGGTGACTTCGGCGATGGTGGCTTGCATACGGATACGCGCGCCCACCTTGACCGGGGAGGTGAAACGGACCTTGTCCAGGCCATAGTTCACTTTCGTGGTCACGCCTTCGACGTCGAACAGCTCGCCCCAGAACGGGATGATGAGCGAGAGCGTGAGGAAGCCGTGAGCGATCGGGGCGCCGAACGGGCCGTCCTTGGCGCGTTCCGGATCGACGTGGATCCACTGCTCGTCTCCGGTCGCGTCCGCGAACTTGTTGATCTGTTCCTGGGTGATTTCGCGGTATTCGGTGACGCCGAGGTCTGTTCCGGCGAGGGTGAGCAATTTGTCGAAGTCGACGACGAGATTGGGCATTGTTGCCTCCTGGTGGTTGTGGTGGGTGAAGAGAGTGTGGGGTTATCGGGTGAAGGCGCTCTCGCCCGTGAGTGCGCGCCCGACGATCAGGGCGTTGATTTCGTGTGTTCCTTCGTAGGAGTAGACGGCTTCGGCGTCGGCGTGGAACCGGGCAACATCACTCTCGAGCGTGATTCCGTTGCCGCCTGCCAGCTCGCGGGCCAGGGCGACTGTTTCCCGCATGGCCAGGCAGCTTTGCATCTTGGCGAGCGCGGAGTCCTGGTCTCGGTAGACGCCGCGTGCCTGCTGTTCGGTCAGCCTGACCACGAGGGACAGGCTTGCCGTGAGGTTGCCAAGCATGCGGGCCAGCTTTTCCTGGACCAGCTGGAAGGAACCCAGCGGGCGGCCGAACTGTTGGCGCCCGCGGACGTAGCGGAGGGCTGCTTCGAAGGCGCCGGCCTGGATGCCGGTCGCGATCCAGGCGACATCACAGCGCATGGCCCGGAGCATCGCCGCCACGTCCTTGAAGGAGTTCACGTTGTGCAGGCGCATGGATTCGGGGACCCGGACGCCGTCGAGCGTGATGTGGGCGTTTTGCATCATCCGCAAGGAGGTCTTCCGGTGGATCTTCTCCAAGTTCACCCCGGCTGCCTGGCGGTCCACGAGGAACGCCTTGACCTGTCCGTCCGCGACATCGCGGGCGAACACGGCCAGGACATCCGCCGTGGAGGCGCCCCCGATCCAGCGCTTCGCACCATGGAGCACCCAGTCATCGCCGTCGCGATCCGCGGTGGTGGAGAGTCCGCCGGCAATGTCCGAGCCGGATTCCGGTTCAGTCAGCGAGAAGACGCCCTTGAGCGAGAAATCGATTACACGCGGCATCCACTCGCGCTGCTGCTCCTCCGAGGCGCCCACCCGTATGGCGGTGCGGAAGAGGCCGGCTTGCGCCGTATACCACGTGGCCAGCGAAGCATCCGTGCGGGCGAGTTCGAAGATCCTGAAGCCTTGGTAGATGCCCCGGGCAGGAGCATTGTTTGTGCCCGAGGTACCCGTCAGTTCCGCCGGTTCCATCAGGTCCAGATCGATGAGCGGCCGGGCCAACTGGGCAGGGAACTCGCCGCGCTCCCAGTAGTCCGCCAACAGTGGCTTCGCTTCGCGGTCCAGAAAATCGCGCAAGCGGCCCAGGACCCTGCGCTCGTCCCCGGTGAGGAGGGACTCGGCGTCGTAGTAGTCGCAGATGTCGTAGAGGCGCTCCGCCGCCGCTGTCTCCACGTGGGTTTCCAGGTTCATGTCAGCCGTCCAATCCGAGTAGGCGCACGGCGTTGTCCTTGAGGATCTTGGGCCGGACTTCGTCCTTGAGCGGGAGGTCGGCGAAGGCGGCCAGCCACTTCTGCGGTGTGATAAGCGGGAAGTCCGTGCCGAAAAGGACCTTGTCCTGCAGCACGGAATTGGACATGCGCACCAGTGACTCGGGGAAGTATTTGGGGGACCAGCCGGAGAGATCGATGAACATGTTGGATTTGTGCGTGGCGATGGAGTTGGCTTCATCCTGCCAGGGGACCGAGGGGTGGGCCATGATGATCTGCAGCCCGGGGAAGTCCGCGGCCACGGCGTCGAGCAGCAGCGGGTTGGAGTAGGCCAGCTTGATGCCGTAGCCTCCGGGCAGGCCGGCGCCCATGCCGTTCTGGCCGGTGTGGAAGATGGCCGGGAGGCCCAGCTCCTGCAGTGTTTCCCAGAGCGGATAGAACTGCTCGTTGGAGGGATCGAAGCCTTGCAGGCTCGGATGGAACTTGAAGCCCCGGGCGCCCAGGTCGATCGCCTGGTGCTTGGCGCCTTGGATGGCCTCGGCGCCGGTGCGTGGATCCACGCTGCCGAAGGGGATCAGAACGTCGTTGTTCCTGGCGGCTCCCGCGATCAGTTCGGGGATGCTGTTGGGCTCGTGCTTGAGCTGGGTGCGGGCGTCCACGGTGAAGACGACGGCGGCCATGTTCAGTTGCCGGTAGACCTCGGCGATCCGGTCCAGCGAGGGCGTGCGGTCCTCGGCCTTGAAGTACTTCGCGGAAGCTTCCGTCAGGGCCGGCGGCAGGGATTCGTGGCCGTGGCCGTCCACTTCGAGATGGACGTGCATGTCGATAGCGTCAAGTTTCGAGGCGTCGATGCCGAGTTCGTAGCGCTGGGGTGCGGCCATGTCAGCGGACCTGAGCCGCGGCGGCTTCGGGCTGCAGTTCCTCCGGGAGCGGCAGGAATTCCTCGCCGACGCTCTGGAGCTTGTCTCCGAACAACGGGCCGAAGTTCTCCACGAGGTCCTGGTAACCCCAACCGCCTTCACGGTATTCGGTGGCGGCGGCTTCGGGGTGGGTCCATAGCTGGAGGCGGTCTCCGCCGGCGCCGATGGCCTGGCCGGTAATGCCGGCCGCTTCGTCGGAGGCGAGGAAGGCAATGAGCCCGGAAACGTCGTCGGCCGTTCCAAAGCCAAGCTCGTGGCGGAAGAAGTGCGGCATGGCCTCGCCGCGCTCGTCGGCCTCCACCGCTTTCCGGAAGTACGGGATGGTCTTGGTCATTGCCGTCGCGGCCACGGGAATGACGGCGTTGGCAGTGACGCCGGCCTTCTTCATCTCCAGTGCCCAGGTCCGGACCATGCCCACGATTCCCGCCTTCGCTGCAGCGTAGTTTGTCTGGCCGAAGTTGCCGCGCTGCCCGGTCGGGGAGCCGATGGCGATGATGCGGCCGCCGATCCCGTTCTCCTTGAAGTAGCCGAATGCCTCACGGGCGCACGTAAAGGTGCCGCGGAGGTGGACGTTGATGACCAGGTCGAAGTCTTCGTCTGTCATCTTCAGCAGGCTCTTGTCCCGCAGGATGCCGGCGTTGGTGACCAGGATGTCCAGGCGGCCAAATTCCGTGACGGCCGCCTCCACCAGCTGCTTCGCCGCTTCTGTGCTGCCTACGGGAGCGACGGCGGCGACTGCCCGGCCGCCGTCGGCCTCGATGGTCCGGACCGCTTCGCCGGCCACCTCGGCGTCGACGTCGTTGATGACCACTGCCGCGCCCTGACGGGCGAGTTCCCGGGCGTAAGCCAGCCCCAGTCCCCGACCGCTTCCTGTGACAATCGCTACTTTTCCTGTCAGGCTCATCGCTGCTCCTTTGCTCGATACCCGTGCATCCAAGCCCTCGGCGTGGGATGCTGTCTGTATCCATGAAAATACTTATAGTTGAAAATGTCAACGATTGATTTTGAAGATTATTGGAGTTTGTTATGACGATCGAGGCGCAGGACGAGCAACAGGCTGCCACGAAGGACCGGCTGGTCGCCGCTCCGATCAGCCAGGACGTGGGTTTCCTGCTGGCCAAGCTCCATGCAGGCGGATCGCTCGTGAACAACCGGGCGCTTGCTGAGTTCGACCTCAAGGAGCGCTCGTACTCAGTGCTGATCCTGGCCAACAGCGGCCTGGAGCCCACCCAGCGGGAGTTGGCGGACTTCCTCAGCCTTGACCCCAGCCAGATCGTCGCCTTGGTGGACGAGCTTGAAAAGCGGAAGCTCGTGGCCAGGGCGCCAGGCAAGCAGGACCGCCGGGCCAAGACGGTGACTGCGACGTCGAAGGGGAGCCGGTTGCTTGCCCAAGCAGCCATTGCGGCCCGCCACGCGGAATCCGAAGTGCTGGCGGCGCTGGACGAGGGGGAAGTCGCCCAGCTCAAGGCACTGCTGCGGAAAGCGTTATGGGGCTAGGCATTGTGGGGTTAATTTCCCCATCATCAGCGGCGTGACAGAGTTCACCCACGGCGTAGGACAGAACGGACTAACCGAAGCAGCGTATTCGTTGATATAGACACCACCGGTTACAGGAGGTGCACGATGAGTACGTTGCCGGAACAAGTATTTCCCGAGGACATCCCTGACGCCCCGTCGGATGACGAAGCCTTGGACGCCTACTCGCGGACAGTGATGCACGTCGCAGAGACAGTCACGCCGCATGTTGCAGCATTGGAGATGAGCAGCGCCCGCAGAAACGGCCAGGTCAGGATCGGAAGTGGATCGGCCGTCGTGTTCACGGGGGACGGCTATATGCTGACCAACGCCCACGTAGTCTCGGGGCTCCGCTCCGGGCGGGCAATCTTCGCCGACGGAACCCATAGCGACGTCGAACTCGTCGGTGCGGATCCCTTGTCCGATCTCGCAATCGTCCGCGGGCACCACACACCGCCGCCGGCCACCTTGGGCAACGCGGAGTCGCTGCACGTCGGCCAATTGGTGATCGCCGTGGGTAACCCGCTGGGACTGGCAGGATCAGTGACCGCGGGCGTCGTCAGCGGCCTCGGACGCTCCATCCCGGTCAGGTCCGGCCGGCACAGCAGGGTCATCGAGGACGTCATCCAGACCGACGCAGCGTTGAACCCGGGCAATTCCGGGGGAGCCCTTGCCGACACCAAAGGGCGGATTGTGGGGATCAACACCGCCGTGGCCGGTTTGGGCCTCGGACTTGCAGTACCCATCAACACCACCACCCAACGGATCATCGCCGCCCTGCTGAAGGACGGCCGGGTCCGCCGGGCATACCTTGGCTTGGTGAGCACCCCTATTCCGTTGGACGCGAGTGCGGTGATCCGGACAGGCCAGAAGGAAGCGCTGCGGGTGGTGGAAGTCATCGCCGGATCTCCGGCGGAGCGGGCAGGCCTGCTCGCGGGCGATCTGGTCCTCAGCGCACAGTCGCGGGCCGTATCCAGTGCTGAGAGCCTTCAAAAACTCTTGTTTTCGCAGGCCATCGGGGAGCCGTTCTTCCTGACGGTCCTCCGGGACGGCAAGATCCACGCGATTGTCGCCGTGCCCAGCGAAATGACTGACGCGGATTCATGAGGAGCCGGGGTCACGACGGAACCATTCAGCTAAAAAGCCGGGCCACGATGGCTCCGGCTTTTTGCTATTTCTTCCGCATCCTCAAATGGGCCACCGGATCCACGGCGGCGTCGGATTCGTGCTTGGCACGCTTCACTGCCCGTTTCTCCTTGATGGTCTTGATACTCTTTTTCGTCTCGTGCTGGTGCGGCGCTTTGTCAGGCATGTCATGCTCCCTAACTACGGATCTTCCCTGAAGATCCTGCAAAGAGGGTCCTGAAAGGCCCTCTCCTTGTAAGTTACGCCTGTTTCGGTTGAAAGCAACCGAACGCCCGAGCAACTAGGCTTCGGAAGCCGGGACGTCCACAATGCCCACGAATCGTGAGCCGATTCCTTCGTACTCGCTGCGGACCTCTCCGGGCAGGATTCCGGGAACCTCGCTGTTCCGGTGGTGGCCGCAGAAAACGTAGGTGAACTCCGGCCACCATTTCTTGGGACGGGCGGCCTCGGTGTAGCCGCAGACGACGCAGCTCAGGTGCACCCACACAGGACGCTTGCCGGTGCGGTTGGCGCGGGATTGGACGAGCCACTGCGGTGGATTGTCTTGCAGCTCGCTCAGCTCGGCTTTTGAAAGCCTGGCGGGGATGCCGTGGCGTTGGGCCATTTCCATCGAAATATCAAGGGCCAGTGCGGCGTCACGTCTGCTAATCACCATTCAACGATACGGGAATTTCGCCGTGGCAGGATCGGGCAGGAATCCGGACGGGAGCGGACGAGCAGGCGTAGGCTGTGCTCATGACCGACGCAGCGGCCCTGCTGCCAAGCACTCCGCTCCAAAAGCGGGTCCTTGTTGTGGCTATTGTGGCTTCCTTCATCGCCATTTTGGATGGCTTCGTGGTGAACCTCGCGCTCCCCGCGATTGGCCGCGAACTGGGTGGTGGACTTGTTATCCAGCAATGGGTGGTGGATGCCTACCTTTTGACCTTGGGCGCGCTGATCCTGGTCGCCGGATCCCTCTCCGACCACTTCGGCCGCGCCCGCATCCTCGAATGGGGACTCGCCGGCTTCACCCTCACCTCCGTCACGTGCGGTCTCGCCTGGAACGGGGAGGTGCTGGTGGTATCGCGGGCCCTGCAGGGGATCGCCGGTGCCCTGCTTGTCCCGAGTTCGCTGGCCATGATCGTCACGTTCTTCTCCGGGCCCGCGCAGTCCAAAGCCATCGGCCAATGGTCCGGCTGGACCAGCGCGGCTGCCATCGTCGCCCCGCTGATCGGCGGCGCATCGGTCGACCTGCTGTCCTGGCGCGTCATCTTCTTTATCAATGTGATTCCGGCCGTCGCCGTCTGGCCGATCCTTGCGGGGCTGCGGAAGTCCGATGCCGCCACGGATACAAGCAAGAAGATCGACTACCTTGGCGCGTTCCTGGCCATGGTGGGACTCGGTGGCCCGGTCTACGCCTTCATCGAACAAGGGCGCATGGGCTGGAGCAACATGGTGGTCTGGATGCCGCTCGCCGTCGGAGCCGTTGGCCTGGTCCTCTTCCTGATCCACGAAGCCAGGACCCCGGAACCAATGCTGCCCCTTCGGCTCTTCGGCATCCGTAATTTCGGTTGGGGAAACATCGCGACGCTCGCCATTTACGGCGCCCTGTCCCTCGGCTTCTTCGCCGTAGGCATCTACTTGCAGCAAATGGGAGGGATGAAAGCGACTACTGCGGGCATCGCGTTGCTCCCCGCGACGGTCCTCCTGATGCTCACGGCCTCATTCTTCGGCGGACTCGCGGGCAAGTACGGTCCGCGGTGGTTCATGACGGCCGGGCCGTTCATCTGCGGAATCGGTTTTCTCATGACCTTGGCCGTCCAGGAGCCCTTGAACTACTGGACGCAAGTGCTGCCCGGGCAGATCGTCTTCGGGATCGGCCTCAGCACCTTGGTGGCGCCCCTCACCGCCGCTATCCTCGGCGCGGTGCCCACCGAAGAGGCAGGGATCGGCTCCGCAGTGAACAACGCCGTGGCCCGCATCGCGGGCTTGATCTGCATCGCATTTGCCGGACTCATCATCGGCCCGGTCTTCAGCCGCCAGGGTCTCATGAATGCCGTGGTGGTCACCGCCGTGCTGTTCTTCCTCGGGGCGGCGGCATCCGCCGTCGGGATCCGGAACCCGGTGCTGGGCGCTGCGGTGATGGACTCTCCGGAAGGTCCAGCCGCCGACGACGGCGGGACGGCTGCCCAGCGCGCCTGAACAGTACTTTCCAAGACACCGGCTTTCCAGTCACAGCTTCGTCAGCGTTCCGCGAGGACGCAGCCTTCGTGGATGGTGTCCGTGGCTACCCACAACGCCGAAGTGACCTCATCAGCGAGATCGTAGTCGCGGCTGCCCGGACCTTTTCCGATCCGGACCACCAGCGCACCGCCGAACGGTTTGCGGCCAATCACCTGGACGCGGGCATCAAGGTCGATTTCCTCGGCGGACAGGTAGCGCAGCAGCTCCGGGTTTTCGTCGCTGATCCGGGTGATCTTCCCGGAATGGCCGTCGTCGAGCTCGATCATCCGGTGCGCATGCGGCAGGCTCACCGAACCGTCCGCAGCCGGGATGGGATCACCATGGGGATCGCGTCCGGGGTTGCCCAGCTTGGTTGCCATGCGATCGATGAACGTGTCCGAGACAGCGTGCTCGAGCATCTCGGCCTCGTCGTGGACTTCATCCCAGCTGTAGCCCAACTCCCTCACGAGGTAGGTCTCGATCAGGCGGTGCCGGCGGACCATGCCCAGGGCGAGCTGCATTCCCTGGGGGGTCAAGGTAATGGCGCTGTAGGGCTGGTGGTCCACCAAGCCTTGGTCCTTGAGCTTGCGGACCATCTCCGAGACGGAGGAATTGGCGACACCGAGCCGCTGCGCGAGCTGTGAGGACGTGATGGGTTTGTCCTGCCACTCCGTGAAGGAGTAGATGACCTTGACGTAGTCCTCGATCGAGGAGGAGGGCGCACTGGTCTTCACGGTTCCAAGCCTATCGTGAACCGGCCGAATCAGACTTTCCGAGCCCGCCAGCTCTGGGTGAGATAGGGCAACGGGATGACCTCGCCCTCAGCGTGCCCCAGATGTTCGAAGAGGTACCACTGAAGATTGCCCATGACCTTGGCCCGGTTGGCGTCATTCGCCCTCAGATAGTAGCTGCGCGACTTCACGAGTTCGAGGATGTCGGCCGCAGTCACGGGATCCTCCCAGCGCGTCAGGTGACTTTCGAGGCCCGCAAACTCCGGGCCCACCACCGGCCGGAAGTCCGGTTTGTGGACATCGCCGGCATGCATGATGCGGGACAAGCGATGGACCCAGGGCACTGAAGTGTCCAATTGGTTCCAGATCAAGCCGATGACGCCCTGGGGTCGAAGGATCCGGGCGATCTCGGTGCTGGCGGCGAGGGGATCGCACCAGTGCCAGGCCTGGGCAACGCTGACGACGTCGAATGCTGAGTCCGCCAGTCCAGTTGCCTCGGCCGTGCCCTCCAGGGCGACCACTTGTGGATGCGTTTTGCGCAGTTGGGTGAGCATGTCCGTGGAAGGGTCCACCGCGGATACAGCCAGCCCGCGCTCGACGAGGAGCGAGGTGAACTTTCCGGTGCCGGCGCCGATGTCTGCCGCGTCCCGCGCACCTTCAGGCAGCAGCCAGTCAGCCGAATCCGCAGGGTAGCCGGGCCGGACACGGTCATAGTGTTCTCCGCCGTCCTGGAAACTCCGGCCGAGTTCAAGGCGCCGCTCCTCATAGAGCTTGGGGCCGGCTGAGGTGCCTTTGGGTCGCGGGGCCACGCAGGAACTCCTTCGTAGGACAGGAAAAATACCCTACGAATCTACCGCAATCAGTCGGTGCTGCAGGGAGCGGCGCCCGCGGTCCCGGGAGTGTTGGGAGCCCACTCCGGGTAGCTTCGGTGGTCGTTCGCCGGGACCCACCGGCCGGCATCCACCACGTAGTCCCAGCCGAGGCCATTGCTCTTGAGCGCTTGGATGCCCGCGATGAGCCGGGTGGCGTCTTCCAAGCGCGAGCCCACGCCGAAACTGGCTCGAAGGGATCCGGAGGGAAGGCCGAGGCGCTTGAGCAGCGGGTGGGCGCAAAAGCGTCCGTCGCGCAGGCCAATGCCGTGCTCGGCCGCAAGGTAGGCCGCCACCAGTCCTGCGTCGTAGCCCTGGAGCGAGAAGTTCACGACGCCGATGGTGTCCTGGGGATCGGTGTCGCTGAAGATCTGGTGCACGGTCACGCCGTCGATTTGGTTGAGGCCCTCGACCAGATGCGAGCGGATGGCTGCCTCGTGGGCGTGCCATTCATCGTGGTCGAGGCTGGCAATGACCTGCGTGGCCCGGGCGAGGGTGGCCGCGCCGAGCACGTTCGGCGAGCCGCCTTCGTGCCTGGCCGGTCCCGTGGCCCAACTGACGGAATCGAGGCGCGCCTCGCGGACGGCGCCGCCTCCTGCCAGGTGCGGCGTGCCGGCGTCGAGCCAATCGGGGCGGCCCACCAGGACACCGGCGCCGAACGGTGCATAGAGCTTGTGCCCCGAGAAAACCAAGTAGTCGACATCCGCGGCGGCGATATCGATGCGGCGGTGCGGGGCGAGCTGGGCCGCGTCCACCACAATCCGCGCCCCGAATTCGTGGGCCAAGGCAGCGAGGTCCTTGATGGGCAGGATTTCGCCGGTCACGTTCGACGCGCCGGTGACAGCCAGGAGGCTGACGCCCCCGTGGGAGAGCGCCGTGCGGACATTGGACACGGTCTCGGACAACGTTCCCGCCGCAACGATGCTGCGGTGGGGGACGCCTTGCCACGGCAGGAGATTGGCGTGGTGCTCGATGTCCAGGTAAAGGACTTCGCCAAGGTGCCGACCGTCCTCGACCGGCAAGCAGCCGGCCAGCAGATTGAGCGAATCTGTGGTGTTGCGAGTGAAAATGACCGAATCGTCCGGCCGCCCGCCAACGAAGTCACGGACGATGTTGCGGGCGTTTTCGTAGACCGAGGTGCTGATCTGGGAGGCGTAGCCTGCGCCGCGGTGGACGCTCGCGTAGTACGGCAGGATCTCGTTGAGGTACGCGGAAACCACGGTCAGGGCAGGTGCGGACGCGCCGTAGTCGAGGTTGGCGTAGCGGATGTGGCCACCCTGGATCAAGGGTGCCTGCAACTCCGCGCCGGTGACCGCGGCAAGTGGGCGGGATGCCCGGGGCAGCGATTCACCGCGCTGCTGTGCGGATTCGTTGTGCTGCGAAAGAGCCGGGGAAGTAAATGTGGCTGTGCTCATTGGACCTCACTCAAGAGGGACCCCTGCGTACAGGGGGTCCGCGCTTGCCGCATCCGTTCCGGACCGGCCGGGTCGTCACCCGGGGCACCCCGCCGCGATGGAGGGTTGCCGGCCAGCAAACCGGGGTTTCGCGCTGGCACTCGTGACCTGTAAAGAGCCTAGGACACCGGCAAGGCTGGTTCCAAGGTGACCGGCGATTGTTAAGCGGATTATTACACCGCCGGAAAACTGTGCGTTCTGCCGAAGAAAAAGCAGCGGACGCCCCCAAAAGGGGGCGTCCGCCGTCGTTTGTTCAGTGAAGAGAGAGGACTAGAGCAGGTCGTCGAGCTCGGGGTTGAGCCTCTTGAGGACCTCCGAGTGCAGGATCGAGTTGGTAGCGACGGCGTTTCCGCCGAAGGGACCATCCGCGCCGTCGAGGGACGTGAAGCGTCCGCCGGCTTCCGTCACGATCGGCACCAAGGCCGCCATGTCGTAGACCTGGAGTTCCGGCTCCGCGGCGATGTCCACGGCGCCCTCGGCCACCAGGCAGTAGGACCAGAAATCACCGTACGCACGGCTGCGCCAGACATCGTTCTCGAGGCCCAGGAAGCTGTCCAGCGAACCATGCTGCTTCCACTCGGACAGCTCGGAGTAGGAAAGCGAGGCGTCTTCAAGCCGCGACACGTTGGAAACCTTCAGCCGGGTGGCTGCGGCCAGGGATCGGCCCATGTAGGCGCCCGAGCCCTTGGCCGCCCACCAACGCTTGCCGAGCGCCGGAGCGCTCACGAGCCCCACTACTACCTCGCCCTCGTCCACGAGGGCGATCAACGTAGCCCAGACGGGCACGCCGCGCACGAAGTTCTTGGTCCCGTCGATGGGATCGATGATCCAACGCCTCGAGCCGTGGCCCGTGCTGCCGAATTCTTCCCCGAGGACGGCGTCGCGGGGGCGGGAACGGGAGAGCTGCCCGCGGATAGCTTCCTCGGCGGCTTTGTCGGCATCGGTGACGGGGCTCAGGTCGGGTTTGGTCTCGACCTGGAGGTCCAGTGCCTTGAACCGCTCCATTGTCAGGGAATCGACGGAGTCGGCCAGGACGTGTGCCAGCCGCAGGTCGTCGTTGTAGCTCGAATCGGGTTGGGTCATGGTTCCAAACTACCGTCTATTCGCCGGTGAGCCGGGGAGGTAGGACGGCAAGCGCGCAGGTCGTTGACCGTGCTGTTAATTGACCGGGCTGTTAATTGACAGTGCCCAGTTCCTTCGCCTCTTGGGCTTCCATGCGCGGGTCCGCGCCAAGGAGCCGGCGCAACGACGCCAAGCGGGCCGGGCCTGCCTCGCCGGCGTGGCCGTCAGCGACCCAGGAATCCAGTCCGCAGCGAACCGCGGAGGCATCGTGCTTGCAGCCTCGCTCGCACATTTCCGTTCCAGGTTCCAGATCCGGGAAGGCATGCAGGATGCGGTCCGGGTTCACGTGGGCGAGGCCGAAGGAACGGATGCCGGGCGTATCGATGATCCAGCTGCCGCCGGGGGCGTCACTGAGCTTTAGTGCAAGCGCTGAGGACGAGGTATGGCGGCCCCGGCCCGTCACGGCGTTGACCCCGCCCGTGGCGCGTTCGGCGCCGGTGAGGGCATTCACCATGGTGGACTTCCCGACGCCGGAATGGCCCAGGAGCACGGTGACCTTGCCGTCGAGGTAGTCCCGCAATTGGCCGACGGCGTCGCCGTCGAGGCGGGCGGACAAGCCGTCGTCGGAACGGGCGTCGATGCCGGAAGCCCCTGCGTCGGCCGTCCGGCTGATGATGATGGGGAAACCCAGGCTCACATAGTTGGCAAGGAGTTCCGTCGGATCCTTGACGTCCGCTTTGGTAACGAGCAGCAGCGGCTCGATTCCGGCGTCGTACGCTGCCACCAAGGCGCGGTCGATGAATCCGGTGCGCGGCTCCGGGTTGGCGGCCGCAACCACCACCACGAGCTGGTCGGCGTTGGCGACGACGGCCCGTTCGATCGGATCCGTGTCATCGGCACTCCGCCGCAGGAGGGTCTTGCGCTCCTCGACGCGCACGAGGCGGGCGAGGGTGTCCGGGGCTCCGGACACATCGCCGACGAGGGCCACGAAGTCTCCGGGAACCACGGGGGAGCGTCTCAGCTCCCGGGCACGGGCGGCAATGACGATGCGCTCATTGTCCGAGCTTTCGCCCACTATCGCGGTGTAGCGGCCGCGGTCGACTGTGATGATGCGCCCGATCACGGCGTCGTCGTGGCTGGGGCGGTCCTTCGTGCGGGGGCGTGTGCCCTTCTTGTTGGGGCGGACCCGGACATCGGATTCGTCCCAGGAGCTTGCGTCGCGGGCCATCGTTAGTTGCTTGTCTCCGTTGAGCCGGTGCCCGCGACCGCTTGGCCGGCACTGAGCATCGATGCCCAGATTTGCGGAAATTCGGGCATGGTCTTGGAAGTCGTCGCGATGTCTTCAACCTGGACACCCTCGACGGCGAGCCCCAGGATGGCGCCCGCGGTAGCCATGCGGTGGTCGGCGTAGCTGTGCACGACGCCGGCGTGCAGCACCGCGGGCCGGATCACCAGGCCGTCGCTGGTTTCCTCGGCGTCGCCGCCGAGCCGGTTGATTTCCGCGACCAGCGCAGCAAGCCTGTCCGTTTCGTGTCCACGTAAATGCGCGATGCCAGTGAGGCGGGAAGGGCTGGTTGCCAGGGCGCACAATGCCGCCACCGTAGGGGCGAGTTCGCTGGTTTCGTCGAAGTCGGCGCCCAGGATCTCCGGTCCGCCGGTGACTGTCAGTGTGCCATTGTCCAGCGTGACAGTGGCACCCATGGTGGCGAGGATGTCCCGCCAGAGATCCCCGACTTGCGTGGTGTTGGCCGGCCAGTTGGGGATCCGGATAGTTCCCTTCGTCGCCAGCGCCGCGGCGAGGAAGGGACCCGCGTTGGAGAGATCCTGCTCGATCCTCTCGTCGAATGCCTGGATGGTACCGGGGGCGACGCGCCAATGGTTCGGCACGGAGTCATCCACCTGCACCCCGACGCCCCGGAGGACCGAGACGGTCATGTTGATGTGGTCGAGGCTCGGCACGGGCTTGCCGACATGCTCCAGGTGAAGGCCCTCATCGAAGCGTGCACCGACCAGCAACAGGGCGGAGACGAACTGCGACGAAGCGCTCGCATCGATCACCAAGTGGCCACCGCGGACAGAGCCGGTGCCGGAAACCTTGAACGGCAGGGAGCTCGCCGTGTGCCCGTCCAATGCGCTGACTTCCACTCCGAGTGTCCGGAGGGCTTCGATGATCGTGCCCATGGGACGTTGGCGTGCGTGCGGATCGCCGTCGAACACGGACGCGCCGTTGCGGAGGGCCGCGAGCGGCGGCACAAACCGCATGACCGTGCCGGCCAGGCCACAGTCGATGGCGGTCTCCGATGCGGCAGCCGCCGGGTCGATAGGGGTGACTTCGAGATCCGGGCCGTAGTGTCCATCACCGGGAACCTCGGTAATGCTGGCGCCAAGCCGGCGCAGGGCCTCGACCATCAGGGCGGAATCGCGCGAATGCAAGGGTGCCCGGAGCCTGCTTGGGCCGTTGGCCAGTGCCGCCAGGACCAGATAGCGGTTGGTCAGGGACTTCGAACCAGGAACCGTGACCGTGGCATCCACAGGGTGGCTGGCGAAGGGTGCCGGCCACAGGGGGAGTGCGGAGGTGGTGGTGCTCCCTGAATCGTCTGTCTGCGTGGCGGGGGTTCCTGGCATGCTTCCTTATGCTCCAACTGCGTTGTCTACGGCCTTGCGGACGGCCCGGTCTGTCTTCTTGAACTGCTTGCCCGTGGCCTTCTTCGCGTCCATGGCGAGGTGTTCGGCACGCCAAGCGAGGCTCGGTTTGCCCGCGGTATCGACGGCGGCAAGGAAAACGCCACCCGTCAGCGAAATGTTCTTAAGCAACTGGGCGCGGCGGGCGAGCCGGCCTTCCTTGGTGCTGATGTCGGCAGAACGCCACTCAACAAAGGTATTCAGGATCGAGATGCCGGCAAGCAGGCTTGCCGAGAACCGGGAACATTTGCCGAGGGCCAGCAAGGCGCCGGCCCCCACTTGCGCGCCGCCGATGACTCGCGCCAGCACCTTCTCGTCCGCCGGGAAAGGCAGTGACTCCGAAGCGCGGCGGAGCAGCGGAGAGAGCTGTTTGGCAGTGTCATCCGCGTTCTTGAGCTTGTCCAGCCCTGCGACGACAAAACTGGAAGCCAACATTGGCCTGGCGAGAAAACGGACGAGGGACATGTTTTGCCTCCTGGATGGCTTGCCACGGTGTTCAGGTGGTGCTGCGTTCAAGTGGTGCGGTGTTCACGGGGTGCAGTCGGATCTAGTCTTGCATCTTTGCGGAATATTTGCCCGGAGCCTGCCGTTGTCACAAGAAGGTGCGGTATGGGCTGGACCTTGGATTGTGGCGCGTGCGTTGTGCCGCGCGGTCATGTCGTGTGAGTGGAGATGGTTTTTTGGCCTTGGTTAAGGACCGCGAGGGACACTTGGCGCTTGGGCGGGAGCTGCCAGGGGACTCCCGGAGGGTGACAGTAGACTTGGATGCAATGAGCACCATGGATCCGGCCGCAGCGGCCATGTACAAAGCAGCGACCGAAGTCACGGACGCAACGTCCGACGGCGGCGCAACTGTTGATGCCGACGTCGAGATTGCAGTGGACTTCGCAACCGAGACCCCCGAGCAACGGAGGGCGCGCTTCGAACGCGACGCCATGCAGTATGTCGACCAGCTCTATTCGGCCGCCATGCGCATGGCCAGGAATCCGTCCGACGCCGAGGACCTGGTCCAGGAGGCCTACACCAAGGCCTTCTCCGCCTTCCACCAGTACAAACCGGGTACCAACCTCAAGGCGTGGCTGTACCGCATCCTGACCAACACGTACATCAACCTTTACCGGAAGCGGCAGCGCGAACCGTTGCAGTCGAATTCGGACACCATCGAAGACTGGCAGCTGGCGCGGGCGGAATCCCATACGTCCGCGGGGCTGCGCTCTGCGGAGGCGGAGGCACTGGATCATTTGCCGGACTCGGACGTGAAGAGCGCCCTGCAGTCCATTCCGGAGGAATTCCGGCTCGCGGTGTACTTCGCTGACGTCGAAGGCTTCGCATACAAAGAAATATCAGACATCATGAATACCCCGATCGGGACGGTCATGTCCCGGCTTCATCGCGGCAGGAAAATGTTGCGCGATCTGCTGGCGGACTATGCCGCAGAACGGGGAATCAGCGCCGGCGCGGAAGAAAAGGTCTTGGCCGTGGGCGCGGCCACAAGCAAAAAACAGGAGAAAAGGAAATGAGCTGCCAAGGATTGGGTGACTGCGACGATGCTCGGATGCAGCGTATCTACGAGTACCTCGACGGTGCGTTGACCCGCGAAGACATCGCAGAGATCAAAGTGCATCTGGAAGACTGCCCGGAGTGCACCGAGCAATACGACCTTGAGTGCGTCATTCGCACCGTGGTCAAGCGCTCCTGTACGGAAGCGGCTCCTGAGAATCTCAAGAACTCGATCCTGGACAGGATCCACGCTATGAAGTCCGTGGACGTCTAAGAGCCTGAAACGGCAAGGGCCCCGGAAACCTGATGGTTTCCGGGGCCCTCCGCATTAAGTCTTACGCTAAGCCGCTGGCTTAGGTGTTGGGACGCTTGCCGTGGTTTGCGCCGCCGCGCTTACGGTCACGACGCTTACGTGCACGCTTGCTCATAGCTGGCCTCCTTAGATTCTTGATACTCAATAAAGCTGCCCTCCAGTCTCCCACATCCCGGGGCCGCCCCGCGAACCGTGCCGGCCAGCCCCGCGGGGAATTGTGGAGTCAGCCCCGCAGGGAATTCCGGATGGAGATCCTGGCCTGGTCCAGGACCGTTCGCACGGTTTCAAGGGCGATCGGAGTCAGGGCCTTCGAGCCGGCGTGCTGTCGCAGCTCCACGCGGATGTCATCGCGGAAGGACTGGACCATCATCTCGGCTTCCTTCAGGATGCGGTGTCCCTCCGGCGAGTAGCTTCCGGCCCACGACTGGAATTCCGCGGACTTCGCATTGGCTCGTGCGGCTTCGGCGGTTGCGGCCAGGTCTGCGCGCAAGCCACGCATGTTGCTGCGGATGTCGTCGCGGAGATTGTCGGCCAACCGCCGCACGGAGGCGGAGATGTTGTCTTCGACGTCGGCCAGTTCCTGCCGCCGGCTGTTGAGCTCCGCCAGTCCGGCCGCGGTGATGGAGTAGTTGGTGCGGCGCCCGTCGCTGCTGGTGGCTACCAGTCCTTCTTCCTCGAGTTTGCCAAGGCGCGGGTAGATGGTTCCGGCACTGGGGGAGTAGGTCCCGCCGAAGCGTTCGCCGAGGGCCTTGATGAGCTCGTACCCGTGCTTGGGGCCCGATTCCAGGAGGGCCAGCAGATAGAGCCGGAGGGCTCCGTGGGCAAAGACGGGCGGCATCAGACTTCCTCTTCTCCGGGGACTGAGTGCGTTGTTCCGGTTGTTGGCGCACTGCCATGGATGATGGAGGTCTTTCCGGACACGGAATTGGTACGCGCCACCATGAGCCGCTCGTCGGGGCCAACGATGGTCTGGACCCTGCCGCCGGACTGGGCGTAGAGCTGGTCATCGATCATCACGGTGCCACTGGCCGTTTTGGCCACGATGTCCACGCCCACATCATGCGGCAGGCGGATGGTGAGGTCGCCTGAAACGGAATTGGCTCCGAAATCCTGGGTGTAGCCGTGAAGGTCGAAGCTGAGGTCCCCGCTGACAGTATTGGCCCGGATGTTCTTGAAGCGGCCCGAAGCCGTGACTTCGCCCGAGACGCTCTTGGCGGTCATGACGCCGTCGTGGTTGCGGGCGATGACTTCGCCGCTGACGGTGTTGACGTGAAGCTCGCCCCGCGTGCCGTCCGCGAGGACCGACCCGGACACCGTGTTGAGGCGGATATGACCAGTGACGCCCGACACCATGCCGTCACCGCCCACGGTTCCTGCTTCGACGTCGACGCCGGCAGGCAACGCAATGCTGATGACGATCGTGTTGGTACTGGTGTTGTTGACGGTCCCCATGAGGTTGCGGAACCAACCTTGTGGGCCGTGCAACTGGTGGCGGACTTCGAGCCGGCCATCAACGAGGCTGACGCTCAGTGGATCGCCGCCGATTTCCGAGACTTCGATCCTGGTGATTGCTTCGTCGTGCGTGACGACGTCGAAGCGGCCCTTGACGATCCCCAGCTTGAGAGAGCGGACGCCGTCGACGTCGATGGTCTGCGGACCGGTAACGGTCCAGTTTTCTTCTGACATGACCCCTCCATTGCTGCGTTACTTCAATTGCGATATATCGCGTTGATGTATTCACGATATATCGCGACATTGACGTTGGCAATGGGTCTCGCAGGGGGAAGGGCCGTCTCTTGCCCGGCTATTCCGGCTGGGCGATCCTCAGCCACTGGAACCAGCCGCGGTGCAACACGAGCCAGGCCATGAGCCCATAGCCCGCCTGGCCCGGGGTGCCGCCATTCGCAGCGAGGTCCGTGCGCCATTGTTCGTGGTTGAGCAAGGGTGAGAACGTGTCGACGTACTGGTGGTTGCGGCGGGTGGTGACATCTGCAAATGCGGCGTTGAGATCCGCGATCCGGCGGTTCTTGGCCGGGTCCAGCGTGGGCGGAGGACCGACGACGAAAACTTCGATGTTGCTTTGGGACGCCCCGTCCAGGATATTGGCCAGATTGAGGCGGCTGCGTGCTGTGGAGACACCGAATTCAATGTCGCGGCCGGACAGGCCGATCACCAGGCGGTTTTCGTGGACGTTGCTGAAGCGTCTCCCGGCTTCGTCGAGCCAGCGCGCCGCAAGGCCTTCTGTGCCCTCCATGGGGCAGGGAAGAGAGTAGCTCTCCACAAGAACGGAGTCCTGGGGAGTCCGCGCAAGAACCCTTCCGAGCCAGCCCAAGGCCCTGGGGTCACCGAGCCCGGCGAGTAGTTCATCACCAACAGCTGCGATGCGCAGCTTCCTGTCTTCCACAGTTACCTCTTCACCAAACGTTGCGGTCCTTGCATTGTGCCCGGCCGGGCGGACTGATCACCGGGCACGTGTTCCATTAAACAGAACTGCCCGGCTGGAAGCGGGTATTGAACCTCCAGCCGGGCAGCCGCCGTCTTACTTGCGTTCGAATGCCTGCTTGAGCAACGTGGCCTGTTCGGCGCTGTGGCGCTTCATGGAACCGGCTGCCGTGGAAGCCGATGCCGGACGCGAAACGAGGCGGACCTTGCGGTCCAGTGCCTGCGGCAGGTTCAAGCCGATGAACGGCCACGGACCCTGGTTGGCGGGTTCGTCCTGCGCCCAGACGATGTCGGCGTTCGGGTACTTGGCCAGTTCCGCCTCGATCTGGGCCTGGGGCAGCGGGTACAGCTGCTCCAGGCGGATGATTGCCGTCGAGGTGTCGCCGGTCTTCTGGCGGTTCGACAGGAGATCGTAGTAGAGGCGGCCGGAAACCAGGATCACGCGGTCAACGCTCTGGGCCTGAAGGGGCTCGTGTTCGCCGATGACCGGCTTGAAGCCGCCCGTGGTGAAGTCCTCCACCGCGGAAGCCGCACCCTTGAGGCGCAAAAGCTGCTTCGGGGTGAAGACGATGAGCGGCTTGCGCGGACGGCTGTAGGCCTGACGGCGCAACAAGTGGAAGTGCGAGGCAGCCGTGGTGGGGTTCGCCACGATCATGTTGTCTTCGGCACAAAGCTGCAGGAAGCGCTCGATGCGTGCGGACGAGTGGTCCGGTCCCTGGCCTTCGTAGCCGTGAGGCAGCATGAGCACGAGCGAGGAACGCTGGCCCCACTTCTGTTCAGCCGAGGAGATGAATTCGTCGATGATGGTCTGTGCGCCGTTGACGAAGTCACCGAACTGCGCTTCCCACAAGACCAAGGCGTCAGGGCGTTCCACGGAGTAGCCGTACTCGAAGCCCATTGCCGCGTATTCGGACAACAAGGAGTCGTAGATCCACAGCTTGGCCTGCTCGTCGCTCAGGTTGCCCAGCGGCATCCATTCGCTGCCGTTCGCGCGGTCGTGGAAGACGGCGTGACGCTGCACGAACGTGCCACGACGGGAGTCCTGGCCGGCGAGGCGGACCGGGACGCCTTCCATGACGAGCGAACCAAAGGCCGCGATCTCGCCGAAGCCCCAGTCGATGCCGCCTTCGCGGGACATCTGCTCGCGCTTCTCGAGGAGCTGCTTGAGCTTGGAGTGGACCGTGAAGCCTTCCGGAATATCGAGGTGCGCCTGGCCGATTCTCTGCAGCATTTCGGCTGAAATGGCGGTGGTGGCGGGCGCGTTGGTGCCGGAGTCCGCCTGCTGGGCGATGGGACGCTCGATGTCCGAAACCGCGGCGGAGTCCGCCGTGATGATCGGGATAGGCGAAGTCTGTGCGGCGTGGGTCTCCGCGAAGACGCGCTCGAGGCGTTCCTGGTAGTCGCGCAGCAATTGTTCGGCTTCGTCCTCGGTGATGTCGCCACGGCCGATGAGGGATTCCGTGTAGAGCTTGCGGACGGAGCGCTTGGCTTCGATCAGGTTGTACATGAGCGGCTGCGTCATCGATGGGTCGTCGCCCTCATTGTGTCCACGGCGGCGGTAGCACACCATGTCCACGATGACGTCCTTGTGGAAGCGCTGACGGAACTCGTAGGCCAACTGTGCGATGCGCACCACGGCCTCGGGGTCGTCACCGTTCACGTGGAAGACCGGGGCCTGGATCATCTTGGCCACGTCGGTGGAGTAGGTCGAGGAACGCGACGACGACGGTGCGGTGGTGAAACCGACCTGGTTGTTCACGATGATGTGGATGGTTCCACCGGTACGGTAACCACGCAGCTGGGACAGGTTGAGCGTTTCCGCCACAACGCCCTGGCCGGCAAAGGCGGCGTCGCCGTGGACCATGATGGGCAACACGGGGAACGCCTCGCCCTGGTCCAGCCGGTCCTGCTTGGCCCGGACAATGCCTTCAAGCACGGAGTCAACCGCTTCAAGGTGGGACGGGTTGGCAGCGAGGTAGACCTTGGTCTCATTGCCGTTGTCCGAGGTGAACGTGCCTTCAGTGCCGAGGTGGTACTTGACGTCCCCCGAGCCCTGCACGGAGCGGGGGTCCTGCGTGCCTTCGAACTCGCGGAACACCTGTGCGTACGTCTTGCCCGCGATGTTGGTGAGCACGTTGAGGCGGCCGCGGTGGGCCATACCGATCGCGACTTCGTCGAGTCCGTCGTCGGCGGCGTCGGAAATGATGGTGTCCAGCAGCGGAATCAGGGATTCCCCGCCTTCGAGGGAGAAGCGCTTCTGGCCCACGAACTTGGTCTGCAGGAAGGTCTCGAAGGCCTCTGCTGCGTTGAGCTTGGAAACGATGCGCAGCTGCTCTTCGCGGCTCGGCTTGGAGTACGGGTGCTCCACCTGGTCCTGGAACCACTTGCGTTCTTCAGGCTCCTGGATGTGCATGTACTCAATGCCCGTGGTGCGGCAGTAAGCGTCGCGGAGGACGCCCAGGATGTCGCGGAACTTGAGCATCGGCTTGCCGCCGAATCCGCCGGTGGGCCACTCGCGGTCCAGGTCCCACAGGGTGAGGCCATACGTCAGCACGTCGAGGTCCGGGTGCTTGCGCTGGACATATTCGAGGGGGTTCGTGTCTGCCATGAGGTGGCCGCGGACCCGGTAGGAGTGGATCAACTGCTGGATGCGGGCAACCTTGTTGATCTCGTCAGCGGGGTCGACCTGGAGGTCGGGGCTCCAACGGACGGGCTCGTAGGGAATGCGGAGCGCTTCGAAGATCTCGTCGTAGAAGTTCTGGGCACCGAGGAGGAGTTGGTGGACGAGCTTGAGGAACTCGCCGCTTCCTGCGCCTTGGATGACGCGGTGGTCGTACGTGGACGTCAGCGTGAGGATCTTGCTGATGGCGTTCTGGGCGATGATCTTCTCGCTGGCGCCCTGCCACTCGGCCGGGTAGTCGAGGGCTCCGACGCCGATGATGGCGGCCTGGCCCTTGGAGAGCCGGGGCACGGAGTGCACAGTACCGATGCCACCCGGGTTTGTCAGGGACACGGTGGTGCCCGCGTGGTCGTCCGCCGTGAGCTTGCCGTTGCGCGCACGCTTGATGAGGTCTTCGTAGGTGTGCCAGAACTCCGCGAAGTTCATGGTCTCGGCCTTCTTGATGTTGGGAACCATCAGGAGGCGCGTGCCATCGGGCTTGGGCATGTCAATGGCGATGCCGAAGTTGACGTGTGCGGGCTGCACGGCAACGGGCTTGCCATCTACTTCGTCGTAGTACACGTTCATCGACGGGAACTGGGACAGGGCGCGGACCACCGCGTAGCCGATGAGGTGGGTGAAGGAGACCTTGCCGCCACGGGCGCGGGCAAGGTTGGAATTGATGACAACCCGGTTGTCGATCAGGAGTTTGGCGGGAACGGCCCTGACGCTCGTGGCGGTAGGAACCTCAAGGCTCAAGACCATGTTGGACGCAATGGCCTTGGCCGGACCACGGAGGACGGAGACGACGTCCTCTTCCGGGGGAGTGGGAGCCTTGGTGCTCTTGGGAAGCTGGGCCGGGATCGGCTGGGACTGGCTGCCGTCGGATGGCTTCTGCGCGCCGTCCTTGGCGACAGTGGCCGGAGCCTTCTTGACCGGTGCTGCAGGAGCAGCCGGAGCAGGTGCGGGGGTTGGGGCGGCAGGGGTAGCGGCCGGGGCAACCACGGGCGCGACCGGCGTCATTGCCGTTGCTGCGGCCGGTGCCACGACAGGAATTTCTCGAGTGGGAGGGTTTGCAGGGGCTGCGGATGTTCCGTTGGAAGAAGTGCCGTCAGCGGTGTCGAAGGACTCGAAAAGCGGCCACCACTTGGCGTCGACCGAATTCTTGTCCTGCTGGTACCGCTCGTACAGTTCGTCAACGAGCCACTCGTTTCCGCCAAATTCCTCGGGTAGACGGTGGCTTGGCTGCTCTGGCACTTGAAATACGCCTCTTCCATGAGTGTTGATTTCCAGCTGGCCCGGGGAACTGCAGGGGGTGCAAAGGCGAGCCAGGGTCTGGGTCCCGCGAACTCAGACCCTAGCCAGTCTAGTGACGAGCGGCGGCTATCTGCCAATAGTGGTGATCTAAATCATGCCAATCGCTATATGCCTCGGCTTCCGCGCACTGAGGGGCTATTCTTTCCCGGGATTTTCCTGCCGTTTTTAGCGTCGCATACCTCGACCCCGGCCGGTGAAGTCGCGTGAAGCCGCCCGGCGGCCGGACTGTAGACTTGAATTCTTATGGACAGTAATTCTAGGTGCCGGCCTGGGAGCTGCGGGGGAAGCCGTTCGGCAATCTCCGCGCAACGCACCCGCAGAGCCGGCAATGCCCGTACACATGCCCATCGCACCCCGGAGCTCCAGGCCGGCCGGTCGGCGGATTCTTCATCCGCTGCGTCCGACCAACCCCCGCCGGGTCAATCAGCCCTTAGTCTTCCTGGCGCCCTTTTCCAGCCGTTCGCACCATCCGGCGGCCTTTAATGGAGTGGCTTTTCCTTCTCGCCGGCGTACTCCTGATTCTGGGCACTGGCTTCTTTGTCGCGGTCGAGTTCTCGCTCGTCGCGCTCGACCAGTCAACAGTCCAAAGAGCGGTCGACGGCGGCGACCACGCTGCCGCGGCTTTGCTCAAATGCCTGAAGTCCCTTTCCACCCAGCTCTCAAGCTGCCAATTGGGGATCACCCTCACCACCTTGCTGACCGGCTTCGTCATGGAGCCATCCGTTGGCTCTCTCTTGCACGGACCGCTGCTCTGGGCAGGGCTGCCTGAGGCTGCTGCGCAGTCCTTGTCGCTCATCCTGGCCATGACCTTCGCCACCGTCTTGTCGATGCTGATCGGCGAACTCGTCCCGAAAAACATGGCCTTGGCCTTGGCATTTCCGTTGGGCCGGGCGTTGGCCCGGCCGCAACTGATGTTCACGGCCGTGTTCAAGCCCGCGATCGTTGTACTCAATGGCTTCTCGAACAAGGTGCTCAACCTTGTGGGACTCGAGGCCAAGGAAGAGATCTCGGGTGCCCGCTCGCCTTCTGAGCTGGCCTCCCTGGTGCGCCGTTCGGCGGAGCTGGGAACCCTCGACGCCGGGACAGCCAACTTTGTTGCCCGGACCCTGAACTTCTCGGCCCGCACGGCGGCCGACGTCATGACCCCGCGCATCCGCATGGAAACCATCGACGCCGATCAGCCGGTATCGGACATCATCGAAGCGGCCCGGCGGACCGGATATTCGCGCTTCCCGGTCATCGGCGAATCGGCCGATGACATCCGGGGCGTGGTGCACATCAAGAAAGCCGTGTCCGTCCCATCGGAACGCAGGAGCCGGCTGGAAGCCGGAGCCATTATGTCCGAGGTCCTGAGCGTTCCCGAGACCATCCACCTCGACGCCCTGCTTTTGGAACTCCGCGAGGGCAACCTGCAACTCGCCGTCGTGCTTGATGAGTACGGCGGAACCGCGGGTATCGCGACCCTTGAGGACTTGGTGGAGGAAATCGTCGGCGAAGTGGCGGATGAGCACGACAAGGTCCGGCCCGGATTGCTGCAGAGCGCCTCGGGGGACTGGTATTTCCCCGGGCTGTTGCGCCCGGACGAGGTCAGCGAACAGATCCCGGGCCTGACGGTTCCCGACGACCCCGCGTACGAAACGGTGGGCGGTTACGTCATGAGCCAACTTGGACGGATCGCGATGGTCGGCGACATCGTCGAGGCCGGCGGCGGCACTCTGGCCGTCACCCGAATGGACGGCCGCCGGATCGACCGCATTTGCTTCCGCCCCACGGCGCCCGACACCCACGATGACGGCGACGACGATAAAGGCGCTGCGGAAAGCGATTCGAGCGGATGGCAAAGCAGGAAGCAGGCCAGCAAGCGGTTGAATAAGGGCTCCGGCGGTTCGGCAGGCGATGCCGTTGGCAACCCCGTGGCCAAAACCAGCCGCAAAGGACGTGCCGCATGAGCGACTGGGCAGGAATCCTGTGGCTCGTGGTCCTGCTGATCGGCAACGCCTTCTTTGTCGGCGCCGAGTTTGCGGTGATGTCCGCGCGCCGCAGCCAGATTGAGCCTTTGGCCCAACGCGGGTCCAAGCGCGCGCAGACCACCCTGTATGCGATGGAACACGTCTCGCTGATGCTGGCGTGTGCCCAGCTTGGCATCACCGTGTGTTCCTTGCTGATTCTCCTCGTGGCCGAGCCTGCCATCCACCATTTGCTGGGGGCGCCGCTGGAGTCCGTAGGTGTCCCTGTTGAATTGGCAGACGTTATCGCGTTTGCGGTTGCCTTGCTGGCCGTCACGTTCCTGCACGTGACCTTTGGTGAGATGGTCCCCAAGAACATCTCTGTTTCGGTCGCAGACAAGGCGGCCTTGCTGCTGGCGCCGCCGTTGGTCCACGTCGCCCGTTTCGTGAAGCCTGTTATCTGGACCCTGAACTGGCTGGCCAACCGCATCCTTCGCCTGATGAAGATCGAGCCCAAGGACGAGGTGACCTCCTCCTTCACGCTCGAAGAAGTGCAGTCTATCGTGCAGGAATCGACCCGCCACGGGCTCGTGGACGACGACGCCGGCCTGTTGAGCGGCGCTCTGGAGTTTTCCGAGCACACCGCGGCGCACATCATGGTGCCGCTGGACAAACTCGTAACGCTCAAGCCCGGCTCCACGCCGCGGCAACTCGAGAAAGCGGTGAGCCGGACCGGTTTCTCCCGCTTCCCCGTGTTGGACGACGACGGCGAGTTGACCGGCTACCTGCACATCAAGGATGTGCTTTCCATCCCCGAGGAAGGACGCCGCTATCCGATCGCGGAAAGCCGGATCCGGTCCCTCGTGAACCTCGCACCCGAGGACGAGGTTGAAGATGCCATGGCCGTGATGCAGCGGACCGGCTCGCACCTGGGCCGCGTTGTGGGGACAGGTGGCGCGACCCTGGGCGTGTTGTTCCTGGAGGACGTTATCGAGCAGCTTGTGGGCGAGATCCGTGACGCCACCCAGGCCAGGGGAATCCGGCGGCTGGGCGGACCCGAGTCAGCGTAACCTCCTGCTGGCCCAAGGGGCCGGCAGGAGCCGCCCGGAATTCTAAATAGGAATCATTCCCATTTGTGGGTACACTCATTGAGTCCCCTGTTGTGTTTGATTCGGTAGATCCGAGGTTTCCCGTGCGCCGTACCGCCGCCCGTCTTTCCCTTGCCGCCTCCGTCGGCCTTGCCGTCCTGCTTGCCGCATGCGCGGCACCCGCCGCGACGGCGCCGTCGTCGTCCTCCGGAGTGATCGACGTGGTCGCTTCCACCAGCGTGTACGGCGACATCGCCAAGAGCGTCGGAGGTGACAAGGTGTCCGTCACGTCCATCATCAGCAAGACCAGCCAGGATCCGCACTCCTACGAGGCAAGCACCCAGGACAAGCTGGTCGTCTCCAAGGCCCAACTGGTGATCGCCAATGGCGCGGGCTACGACGACTTCTTCAGCAAGCTGGCCGATGACAGCAAGGTGGCTGCGGACAAGACGATCACCGCCGTCAACGTATCGGGGCTCCTCCCCGCGGCGACGAGCAGCGCATCTCCCGCAGCGGTGCCGGAAGGGTTCAACGAGCACGTCTGGTACAACTTCGACGCCATGGCGAAAGTGGCCGATGCTGTCGCTGCGAAGCTCGGAAGCCTGGACCCGGCCGATGCCAAGACCTTTACCGCCAACGCCGACAAGTTCAAGTCCTCGCTGACCGGACTCAGCGCCAAAGTCGCTGAAATCAAGTCATCCAAGGGTTCCGCTCCGGTCGCCATCACCGAGCCCGTCCCGGGCTACTTGCTTGAAGCTGCAGGCTTGGAGAACAAGACGCCCGAGGAATTCAGCCACGCCATTGAGGTCGGCTCGGACGTTCCGCCGGCAGCTGTCAAGGAAACGAGCGATCTGATTAGCTCGAAGTCCGTTCGCTTCCTGGCGTACAACGAGCAGACCGCCAGCGCCGAGACGGAAAAGCTGAAGGCCGAGGCAACCGCTGCCGGTGTTCCGGTTATCGGCTTCACCGAGACACTTCCCGAGGGCAAGGACTACGTCGCCTGGATGACGGACAATGTGGACAACGTTGCTGCTGCCCTGAACAAGTAAACGGCGCCGGCAGTAGAACAGACGGGCCCTGCAATCGTCCTAAGATGTACAGGGCGGCTGCGGGGCCCTCTCTGTTCATCCAAGAGCAGGCCACCAGCGACGTCGCTTCGCGAACCCCATGGATCGAGGAATCTTTTTGACACCGGTAGTGAGCCTTCGCGGCGCGGGCCTCCAGTTTGGCCAACGGGCCCTCTGGAAGGACCTCGACCTGGACGTCCAGGCGGGTGAGTTCTTCGCTGTGCTCGGCCCCAACGGCAGCGGCAAGACCAGCTTCCTCAAAGTCCTCCTCGGTTTGCAGCAGCTTCACTCGGGGACGGTGGCTGTGGCTGGAAACCCCGTGCAACGTGGCAGCCGGAAGATTGGCTACATCCCGCAGCAGAAGTCCTTTGCGCCGGATACGCCCTTGCGAGCCAGGGACTTGGTTGCCCTCGGCGTCGACGGCCACCGCTGGGGCCTGCGGATCAAGGCCAAAGCCGTCAATGAGCGCGTCGACGCCCTGCTGGACTTGGTGGGGGCGAGTGACTATGCCCGCGTACCGCTTGGTCAATTGTCCGGCGGTGAGCAACAGCGGCTCCGTGTTGCGCAAGCCCTTGCCGCGGAGCCTGAACTCCTGCTCTGTGACGAACCGCTGCTGTCCTTGGACCTGCACCACCAGCAGGCCGTGAGTTCCCTCATCAACCGGCAATGCCACGAGCGGAAGAGCGCCGTGGTGTTCGTGACCCACGAGATCAACCCGGTCATCGACTACGTAGACCGCGTCCTCTACCTTGCCGGCGGCAGGTTCCGGGTGGGAACACCGGAGGAGGTCATGACCACCGAGGTCCTGTCCGAGCTGTACAACAGCCGCGTTGATGTCATCCGCGCGAACGGCAGGATCGTCGTCGTCGGCCTTCCGGACGCGACTACCCACTACCACGATGACGCCCACGTGGGTGTGGAGGAAGGTCACTAAATGGATCTCGGCAGCATCCTGCACACCATCTTCAACTTTGAAAACTATGGCGAACTGTTGGCGCTGGTCCAGAATTCCATCTGGGCCGGTGCAGTCCTCGGCCTGCTCGGCGGACTCATTGGCACCTTTGTCATGAAGCGGGACCTCGCTTTCGCCGTGCACGGCATTTCGGAGTTGTCCTTCGCCGGTGCCTCTTTCGCCCTGCTCATCGGGGCGGACATCATTTTCGGTTCGCTCGCGGGATCCGTCGCGGCTGCGCTGCTTCTGGGACTTATGGGCGTCCGGGCGCGGGACAAGAATTCGATCATTGGCGTCATCATGCCGTTCGGGCTGGGCCTTGGCATCTTGTTCCTGGCCCTCTACCAAGGCCGGGCGGCCAACAAGTTCGGGCTCCTGACCGGCCAGATCGTTTCGGTGGACACTGTCCAGCTCCAGGTCCTGGCCGGCACGGCCGTGGTGGTCATGCTCGCGCTGGCCGCAATTTGGCGCCCGCTTAGCTTCGCCAGCGTGGACTCCGAGATGGCGGAAGCCAGGGGAGTTCCTGTCCGTGGCTTGGCGATTGCCTTCATGGTGTTGCTCGGCGTCAGCGTTGCCTTGTCCATCCAGATAGTCGGAGCGCTTCTGGTGCTGGCCTTGCTGATCACACCCGCGGCCGCGGCACTCCGCGTGACCACTTCGCCGCGCCTCGTGGTCTTGTTGAGCGTGGTCTTTGCGATCACTGCCACCGTGGGCGGCATCCTCCTGGCGCTCGGCAGCAGGATTCCCATCAGCCCGTATGTCACCACGTTGTCGTTCTTGATCTATGTGGTGTGCCGGATCATGGGCAACGTACGCGCCAAACGGGGTATCAACGGCAGGATAGTCCGTCCCCACGCTGTGGGCCAAGCAGTGGAAGACCAGACGGTAGCCGGCTAGAGCCGGCCCTCAGCCTTCTTTGCGGTGCACTCGGGGCAGAGCCCGAAAATCTCCACTGTGTGCGCCACTTCGGTGTAGCCGTTTTCCGCAGCCACCCGGGCTGCCCACGTCTCTACGGCCGGAGCCTCCACTTCGACGGCCTTGCCGCAATTGCGGCACAGCAAATGGTGATGGTGGCCCGTGACCGCACAGCGGCGGTAGACGGCTTCGCCATCGGCATTTCTCAGCACATCGATAAGGCCGTCGTCGGCAAGCGACTGCAGAATGCGGTACGCCGTGGCCAGGGACACCGAGACGCCCTGGTTCTGGAGCAGCCGGTACAGTTCCTGGGTGCTCACGAAATCGTCGAGTTCGTCCAGGGCGGCGCTGACGGCCAGGCGCTGCTTTGTGACGCGCTGCTCCTTGACGGCGGGATCCTTCGCATCCGGAAGCGACTGGGCTGCGGGCCCGGACGTGGCGGCATGGGCGCCCTGTGACATTCGTGGACTCATTTCGATGTGGATGTTCGCAAGTACCAAGGTTACCAGCCGGCCACCCTTGGACGCCGTTTCGTGGACACCATTGGAGGCCCGCCCCTAGGCTGGCTGCATGAAGCTCACCAAGTTCACCCACGCTTGTGTCCGCCTGCAAAAGGATAACCAGGTCCTCGTGATCGACCCAGGGACTTTTTCCGAGTCCGAGGAAGCCCTCGCAGGCGCCCACGCGGTGCTGATCACGCATGAGCACGCCGACCACGTGGACGCGGACGCCGTCGTCGGGGCCCTGAAGGGAAACCCCGGACTGCAGGTGCACGCACCCGCGGGGGTCGCTTCCCAGCTGGCCGCCAAGGCGGGCGACGACGGCGGGCGGGTACACGCCGTCGAGCCCGGCACGTCCTTTGAAGCCGGAGGCTTCGCGATACGTTCTTTCGGAGGGCAGCATGCACTCATCCACCCGCAGATTCCTGTAGTGGCCAACATCGGCTACCTCGTGGACGAAAACGTCTTCCACCCGGGGGACTCGTTCGTTGTCCCTGATGGCATTGCCGTGCAAACCCTGCTGGTGCCCATCCACGCGCCGTGGTCAAAGGTGGGCGAGGTGGTCGACTTCGTGATCGCGGTCCGCGCACCCAAGGCCTACCCGGTTCACGATGGCCTGCTCAACGAACTAGGACGCGGATTGGTGGAAGGCCACGTGACCCGGATCGGAGCAAAGTACGGTACCAGCTATGCGAGGTTGTCGCCGCGGGAATCGGTGGAGGTCTAGCTCAGCCGGCCGCGCCGCCTAAATGCTGCGTGGCCACCTGCCTGTCTCGAAGAAGTCAGCCAGCACGGCCTCGTACGGGGCCGGATCCAGGCCTCGCTCGGCGATCCAGTCCGGGTTGTAGTAGCTCCCCGCGTAGCGATCGCCGGCGTCGCACATGAGTGACACAATGCTGCCGCGCTTTCCCTGGGCCACCATCTCGGCAATCAGTTGGCAAACACCCCAAAGGTTGGTTCCCGTGGAAGGCCCGGCGTGCAGCCCGGCAAGCCGGCGGAGGTGCCGCATGGCGGCTACCGAGGCCGCATCGGGAACCTGGATCATGGTGTCGATGACGGCCGGGACAAAGCTGGGCTCCATGCGCGGCCGTCCGATGCCTTCGATCCTTGACGGCATGCCCGTGGAGTAGTCCGGGATGCCGTCGCGCCAGCCCGGATAGAACGCGGAGTTTTCGGGATCGACCACGGCCAACCGGGTCGAGTGGCAGTGGTACCGCAGGTACCGGCCGATGGTGGCGCTGGTTCCGCCGGTGCCGGCTCCTACTACGATCCACTCGGGCACCGGATGTTCTTCGAGGGCGAGCTGTCCGAAGATCGATTCCGCGATGTTGTTATTGCCCCGCCAGTCCGTGGCGCGCTCAGCAAAAGTGAATTGGTCCATGTAGTAGCCCCCGGACGTCCGGGCGACCTCCTCGGCCATTGCATAGACCTCCGAGGCGTGGTCCACGAGGAGGCATGCGCCACCGAACTCTTCGATGAGGGCGATCTTTTCCGGGCTGGTGGTCCGGGTCATCACGGCGATGAACGGAAGCCCGATCAGCCTGGCGAAGTAGGCCTCGGACACCGCGGTGCTCCCGCTGGAAGCCTCCACGATGGTGGTCCCCTCCGTGATCCATCCGTTGACCAGGCCGTAAAGGAAGAGCGATCGGGCCAAGCGATGCTTGAGGCTGCCCGAACGGTGCGTGGACTCATCCTTGAGGTAGAGCTGGACACCCCAGTGTTCGGGGAGCGGCACCGCGTAGAGGTGCGTATCCGCCGAGCGGTTGTTCTCGGCTTCGATGCGTCGGATTGCCTCGCTGGCCCATGCCCGGTCCTGGTTGCGTAGAGTGCTCACCGATCCAGCCTACCGGCGGCGGCGGCCGCCCAAGGATAGGCTGGTTCCGGTCGGCAGCTGCACGGCGGCAGCTTCGACGTCGTTTGGTAGACACAGCAAAACGAAGGAGATTTGATGGCCACGATCATGAACGTCACCGCACTCAAGGACCGCATGGATGCGGGCCAGCGGACTGTATTGCTCGACGTTCGGTGGGTGTTGGGCGATCCGCACGGCCATTCGCACTTCCGCCAGGCCCACATTCCAGGCGCAGTCTATGTGGACTTGCATAACGAACTCGCCGATCCCTCGGCCGAGGGCCAGGGCAGGCACCCGTTGCCGACCACCGCTGCGCTGCAGCGGAGCGCCCGTGCCTGGGGCATTAACGACGGCGACACCGTGGTTGCGTACGACGACAGCGGCAGCACCGCCGCGGCGCGGTTGTGGTGGCTGCTCCGGGACGCCGGTTTCCATTCCGTCTTCCTGCTCGACGGCGGATTGGGTGCCTGGCGCGCGGCCGGCTACCCGTTGGCGCAGGACGAGCAACCGCCGGTCCCGGGCGATGTGGTGCTGGGACACGGCCACATGGATGTGATCACCATGGACGAGGCAGCGGAGTGGCACAACCACGGAATTCTTCTCGATGCCCGGGCCGGGGAGCGCTACCGCGGCGAAATCGAACCCATTGATCCCCGCGCGGGACACATTCCCGGCGCGCTGAGCGCCCCCACAGCCGGAAACCTCGGACCGGACGGTACGTTCCTCCGCGCAGCCCAGCTCCGCAATAGATTTGCGTCCCTCGGCATCGACGAGGGCAGCAAGGTAGCGGTTTACTGCGGCTCCGGGGTAACGGCGGCGCACGAGATCGCTGCCCTCGAACTCGCAGGATTCAGGGCGGCGCTCTTCCCGGGCTCCTTTTCACAGTGGTCCTCGCTCGACTCGAACCGGGTGCTCACTGGAGCAGCGCCGCTGGGATCTCCGGGTCAGTGAGCCTCGGCCGCAGCGAAGCCGGAGGGCGTGGCAGCCCAGAGTGGCAAAGAATCAGCCCGCAGGGGTAGCGTCGAGGCATGACTCCCGGACGCCCCGTTCCTCCGCCCCTTGGCAAGCCGCTCGTCGTGGCTGACGAGACAGCGGAGGCCGCCCCATCAACACCCGGCGCGCAGGGCACGCCGACCCTCGCGGCTGCATACGGCGCCACTTCTGCTGACAGCGGTCTTGTCCCGCTGACAGTGGCCCGCCGCGTTCCCAAGGAAGACGACGTCGAGATCGAGATCGATTTCTGCGGCCTCTGCCACTCCGATGTCCATGCGACACGGGGCGAATGGGGGGCCCAGAGCTATCCGCTGGTCCCAGGCCACGAAATCGTGGGCCGGGTCCGCAGCGTGGGCTCCGCCGTCGACGACTTGGCGCCGGGAGACCTGGTGGGTGTCGGCTGTCTGGTGGATTCCTGCCGCGAGTGCGATAGCTGCCTCGAAGGCCTGGAGCAGTATTGCGAACGCGGAAACGTTGGCACTTATGGGGTGAAGGACGCGCGGAACGGCAACTCCGTCACCCAGGGCGGTTACTCGACCTCGGTGGTGGTTGACCGCCGCTTCGTGCTGCGCGTGCCGGAGGGCCTTGACCCGGCCGCGGCGGCGCCGTTGCTGTGCGCGGGCATCACCACCTACTCGCCGCTGCGCTACTTCGACGTCGAGGAGGGGGACGTGGTGGGCGTCGTCGGTCTCGGCGGACTGGGCCACATGGCGGTCAAGATTGCGAAGGCCATGGGGGCGCACGTAGTGGTCTTCACCACCTCGGAGGCCAAGTTCGAGGCGGCAATTGAACTTGGTGCCGACGACGTGATCCTCTCGAAGGATCCCGAAGCCATGGAAGGCGCCAACCGCACCATCGACGTCATTATCGACACCGTTGCGGCGCCGCATGACCTGAACCCGTACTTCCGCACCTTGCGGCTGAACGGTGCCCTCTTCCAATTGGGGCTCCCGCCCACCGACATGCCTCCGGTCAGTCCCGGCGCGCTGATCCGGCGCCGCCTCTCCTACGCAGGCTCGTTGATCGGCGGCATTGCCGAGACCCAGGAAATGCTGGACTTCTGTGCCGAGCACGGCGTGGTCAGCGATGTCGAAGTCGTCACTGCCCGGCAACTCAATGAAGCCTACGACCGCATGGTTGCAGGCGACGTCAAATACCGTTTCGTCCTCGATACCAAGACCCTTCAGCCCGCTTCGGAAAAGGCAGACGTATGAGCACCCTGTTCACCAAAATCATCAACGGCGATATTCCCGGACGTTTTGTCTGGAAGGACGACGACGTGGTGGCCTTCCTGACCATCGCCCCGCTCACCGACGGCCACACGCTCGTGGTGCCGCGCAAAGAGGTGGACCGCTGGACCGACGTCCCCCCTGAGCTCCTCAACAAGGTCATGTCTGTCGCGCAGACAATCGGCAAGGTACAAGTGAAGGCGTTTGGCGCACCACGGGCAGGACTGTCCGTGGTGGGCTTCGAAGTGGAGCACTTCCACGTGCACGTCTTCCCGGCAACGTCCCTGGCCGATTTCGACTTCGGAACCGTAGAGCACAACCCGGACCCTGCCCGGCTCGACGCGAATGCGGCGAAACTCCGCGCCGGCCTCGTCGCCGCCGGACACGGCGACTCTGTTCCGGCGGACTGAGGTCTACGGATACGAGGGCTTGTTTCCGGTTCCGCAGCCTGTTGGCCCGGAGCTGGAAACAAGCTCCTGTTTTGTGCCGGGACGCCCCGGCGAAACCGCTGGCACCCCTTACGCGGGTGCCAGCGCCTGGTTGAGTACCGTCCGGATGCGCTTTTCCGAGACCGAGTAGGCTGTGCCAAGCTCGACGGCGAAAAGGCTCACGCGCAGCTCCTCGATCATCCAGCGCACCCGTGTTAACTCAGCTCCTGCCCGTCGGCCGGGCAACAGGGCGGAGGCGGCGTCGTCGTAGTCGTCCTCCAATGCCTGGACGACCGACATGTTCAGCCCGTCACGCTGGACATTGTTCGGAAGCTTTTCGAGGCGCTTCTCGATTCCGGCCAGATACCGCGGCAACTGGCTCAATTGGGCGTAGCCCGTCCGTGCTACAAAACCGGGGAACACGAGCTGCTCCAGTTGGCTCTTCATGTCGTTGAGCGCACTGATCAAGGCGAGGCTCGTGCTGCCCTTGAGTTGCTTCTCGATCCGCCGGGTGCTCCCCAAGATGCGTTCGACGACGGCGGTCACCGTGAAGACGGTGTCGATCAGTTCCGCACGGACCAGCTCGTACAGGGCATCGAACGCCGCCTTGTCCCAAGGAAGTTCGGCCGGAGTCAGCTTGTCGATGGCCGCCAGGACGCAGTCCGCGATCAAGGCGCTCACCGAACCATGGGGGTTCTGGCTGAACGTCAACTTCTCCGTGTTGTTCAAATGTTCCAGGACGTAACGGTCCGGGGCGGGAACCCGCAGGGCGAGCAGCCGGATCACGCCGCCGCGCATTGCCGACTCCTGCTCCGCCCGGGTCTGGAACACGCGGAACGCAACGGATTTGCCCTCATCCACGAGGGCGGGAAAACCCGTGACATCGTGCCCCTTCACAGTGCGCGTCACTTGGCGTTCGATAGCTCCGAAAGTCCACTCGGTGAGCCCGGTTTGCTCGGACAGGAAACCAGCGGCCTGCGGGGTTGCCCCGCCGCCGCCGTTTCCGCCGGGGGATCCGGCACCTCCGGCACCCGGGGCGCCCTTGGGACCGTTGGCGCGTGCCGTCGTCGCGGGTGTTGCCCCGAGGGATTCGGCTATGGCCCGGCGGGTAGCCGGGGCCAGCTGCTCCTGGAGCGCCGCCAGGTCCTTGCCTTCGTCGAGCACCTTGCCGCGGCTGTCCACTATCTTGAAGCTGACGCGCAGGTGCGCCGGAACGGCGTCCCAATTCCACGATCCCGGAGGAATGATGTGTCCCCGGATACGGCGCAGCACCAGCTCAAGGGAGGCCTCAAGATCGTCCGAGGCGGGATCGAAGTCGGTTTCCAAGGCAGCAGCGGCTTGCCGGGCCACATCCGGCGCCGGCACGAAGTTCTTACGGATGTGTTTGGGCAGCGACTTGATCAGCGCCGTGACGAGCTCCACCCGCTGGCCGGGTATCTGCCATCGGAAGGCGGCGTCGTCGAGCTGGTTGAGGAACAGCACGGGGACCTCGGCTGTGACACCGTCCGAGGGATTGGGCGGCGAGCCGGGAGCCACGGGATGGAACTCGTAGCTCAGGGGCAGCTCAAAGCCCTTGTGCAGCCAGGTTTTCGGGTAGGCGGAATCATCCAGGGCTTCGGCGTCCTCGCTGATGAGCAGCGATTGGTCGAAGTCGAGCAGGGTGGGGTCCTGCTGGCGGACTTCCTTCCACCATTTGTCGAAGTGGCGTTCGGAGACTACGTCCTTGCCGATCCTGGCGTCGTAGAACTCGAAAAGGGTGTGGTCGTCCACCAGGATGTCCCTCCGGCGCATCCGCGTCTCGAGTTCCTCGATCTCGAGGAGCAAGCTGCGGTTGCGGTGGAAGAATTTGTGGTGGGTCTTCCAGTCGCCTTCTACGAGGGCATGCCGGATGAAGAGTTCGCGGCAGAGCTCGGGGTCGATCCTGCCGTAGTTGATGCGGCGGTTCGGGATGATGGGAACTCCGTAGAGCATGACCTTCTCGTGCGCCATGACCGAGCCCGTCCGGGTGGACCAGTGGGGCTCGCTGTAGGAGCGCTTCACGAGATCCGGTGCAACTTGCTCAGCCCACAAGGGATCGAACTTCGCCGCGACCCGGGCCCAGAGCCGGCTTGTTTCAACCAACTCCGCGGCCATCACAAAAGCGGGCGACTTCTTGAACAGTGCCGAACCCGGGAAGATGGCGAAACGGCTGCCGCGTGCTCCGGCGTATTCGCGCTTGCGTTCATCCAGCATGCCGATGTGGCTCAGCAGTCCCGAGAGCAGGCTGATGTGGATTCCCTCGTTGTTGCCAACGGGGTCGGCCTCGCGCTTGTTGTCGATAGCGATGCCCAGCGGCTTGGCGAGCTGGCGCAATTGCTGGAAGAGGTCCTGCCATTCGCGGACGCGCAGGTAGTTGATGAACTCGTTCCTGCACAGCCGGCGGAACTGCGTGGAGGAGAGCTCCTGCTGCTTTTCCTGGATGTAGTTCCACAGGTTAAGGAATCCGGTGAAGTCCGAGTTCTCGTCCCGGAAGCGTGCGTGCTTCTCCGCTGCAAGCTGCTGCTTGTCGCTCGGGCGCTCTCGCGGATCCTGGATAGTCAAAGCAGCCGCCAGGATCATGACTTCCTTGACGCAGCCGCGCTTTCCGGCCTCCACAATCATTCTGCCGAGCCGGGGGTCGACCGGGAGCTGGGCCAACTTCTGCCCGACGGCGGTCAGGCCGCCGCTGGTACGCGCGTTGCCGCCGTCGATGGCTGGGGGAGCGCCGCCGTCGCCCATGCGCGCCGCGCTTAGGGCGCCGAGTTCGCGCAGCAGCGTGACGCCGTCGTTGATGGCACGGGAGTCCGGCGGCTCAACAAAGGGGAAGTTCTCGACGTCTCTGGGGCCGCGGGCAACACCCATGGCCGTCATCTGCAGGATGACCGCGGCAAGGTTGGTCCTCAGGATCTCCGGATCAGTGAACGGGGGGCGGGACTCGAAGTCTTCTTCGGAATAGAGCCGGATGGCGATACCTTCGGAGACACGCCCGCAGCGGCCGGAACGCTGGCTTGCCGATGCCTGCGAAACACGTTCAATCGGCAGCCGTTGCACCTTGGTGCGGTGCGAGTAGCGCGAGATGCGGGCCGTGCCGGTGTCGATGACGTACTTGATGCCGGGCACCGTCAGCGAAGTTTCCGCGACGTTCGTGGCAAGGATGATCCGCCGCTTGCCGCCCGGGTTGAAAACCCTGTGCTGCTCCTGCAGGCTCAAACGGGCAAACAATGGCAGGACTTCCGTGCCCGCCAACCTGCGGTTGGCTTGGATCCGGCCGTTCAGGGCTTCCGCGGCGTCGCGGATTTCGCGCTCGCCGGAGAAGAACACCAGGATGTCTCCCGGAGCCTCAAGCGCGAGCTCGTCGACGGCGTCGCACACTGCGTCGAGGGGGTCGCGGTCCTCCTCAAGCTCGTCGTCGGACGCGTCCTCATCTTCACCGGAGGCACTGCCGCCGGCCGGCTGGGACAGTGGACGATAGCGGATTTCCACCGGGTAGGTCCGGCCCGAGACTTCGATGATCGGCGCAGGTTCTTCTTCGCTGCCGAAATGCTTCGCGAAACGCTGGGGGTCGATGGTCGCGGAGGTGATAATGACCTTCAGGTCCGGCCTTTGTGGCAGGATCCGCTTGAGGTAGCCCAGGATGAAGTCGATGTTGAGGCTGCGCTCGTGTGCCTCGTCGATGATGATGGCGCTGTACTTGCGCAGCAGCTTGTCCCGCTGGATCTCGGCCAGCAGGATGCCGTCGGTCATCAGCTTGATTTTGGTAGCCCTGCTCACTTCGCCGGTGAAACGGACCTGGAAGCCCACTTCCTGCCCGATCTCCACGCCCATCTCGAAGGCGATGCGTTCGGCAACGGTACGCGCGGCAAGGCGGCGCGGCTGGGTGTGGCCGATCAGGCCCTTGTCCCCGAGGCCGAGTTCCAGGCACATTTTGGGGATCTGGGTGGTCTTGCCGGAACCGGTTTCGCCGGCGATGATGGTCACCTGGTTTGCGGCAATGGCCGCCATCAAGTCCTCGCGACGCTCGGAGACGGGCAGCTCTGCGGGGTAGGAAATATGAAGTGTCATGGCTGCTGACAGTCTACTGTGGCGGGGCGTCGCCTTGCATTGCGTGGTTCCCTGCGGCCTTTTCCAATCGCCCGGCCATGGTGCGGGCATACTCCTTGAATTCTTCCGGAGAGATGATCTCAAAGTCCATGTCCAGCGCCGCGAGGTGCGCCGCCGGTTGCGCCAGGCTGTCCCAGCCGGCGCGTAGCAGGGTGGCGTTCCCGCCGTCGTCGCTCAAGCTCGCGAGCTGCGGGCCGACGACGGCGGCCACTTCGCCGATGGGAGCATGGAGGCGCACGACGACGTCGTAGCGGTAAGGCGAGCGGGTCACGGAGCGCTGGACGTAGTCCGCGAGGTCCTTGGCCGGCAGGGGGCGCGGTACATACTTTTTCCGTTCAGCCGGTAGTGAGGCGATGCGGTCGGCACGGAACGTGCGCCAGTCTTCCCGGTCCACATCCCAAGCGACCAGGTACCAGCGCCGCCCGGTGTCCACCAGTCGGTATGGCTCCACCAAGCGTCGGCCGGAGTCGCCGTCGGCCTTGACGTAGTCGAAACTGAGTTGTCGCTTGTCCGCAATCGCAGCAGACACCACCGTGAGCTGCTGGGGGTCTACGGACGCCGCGTTGCTGGGCAGCGTGGTGACCGCGGCCTTGAGCATCGCGAACTTCGGGCGGAGACGTGCGGGCAGCACCTGCTCGAGCTTGGCCAGGGCGCGCACCGATGCTTCGCCGATGCCGGCTACGGGACCCGCCGCCACGGAGTTGAGCCCCAAGGCGACCGCGAGTGCTTCATTGTCGTCGAGCAGCAACGGCGGGAGCTGGGCCCCGGCGCCCAGCTGGTAGCCGCCGGCAATGCCCGGCGAAGCATGGATGGGGTAGCCAAGGTTCCGGAGCTTGTCGATATCGCGGCGGACGGTGCGCTCCGTGACACCCATCCGCTTGGCCAATGCCGGGCCAGTCCACTCGCGCCGGACCTGCAGCAAGGACAGCAATTGCAGCAGCCTGGCGGACGTCTGGATCATGGCATTGAATCTAGCCCACCATGCGGACAAAAGTCGTCCGTGTTGGGGGGACAGACTGTGTTTAGAAGGCGCGCAGTGTCCAGCACGAGTTGTCAGGCAGATCCCGCGAGGTCCAAGGCTCGGAACGGTCGGGGGGAAGGTGGCCGCGGCCGTCCCGAAGGACCGCTGAGATGGAAGCGGCGGCAGTGATGATGAAGACGATGAATAGCAAAACTCCGATGAACTCCATGACTCCATCGTGTTCCTGATGCACTTCAAGAAACAGTGGCAGAAACGACCCATTTAGGCAATTTCCTGCCACACTGGATCTATGTTGAAAACGGTGGCAATCATTGTTGTTCCCAACTTCTCGATCTTCGAATTCGGGACCGCCTGCGAAGTCTTTGGCATTGACCGCGCGGACCGGGGGAGTGGCGTTCCCGGTTTTGACTTCAGGGTCTGCACTCCCGTCCCTGGAGACGTGAAGATGAAGTCCGGCCTGTCGATGCATGTCGGCCTGGGACTGGAAGCTACGGCCGATGCCGACCTGGTCATCATGGCCCCGTACGGACGGGATGAGGACGTCCCGGAGTCCGTATTGGATGCGCTGCGGGCGGCGCACGCGCGCGGGGCCTGGGTCATGTCGATCTGCTCCGGGGCGTACGCGCTTGCGCGTGCTGGCCTCCTTGACGGGCGCCGCTGCACCACGCACTGGCACTATTCACAGGACTTGGCCAGCAGGTATCCGAAGATTCACGTGGACGAAAATGTGCTCTACGTCCAGGACGGAACGATCATCTCAAGTGCCGGCACTGCGGCCGGTATTGACGCCTGCCTGCATTTGGTCCGGGTGGAGTTGGGCGCCAGTGTCGCAGCAGCCATTGCCCGCGACATGGTGGTTCCGCCGCACCGCGACGGCGGCCAGGCCCAGTTCATCGACCGGCCCATGCCCACGTGCGGCTCCGTGCCCATGGAGGCATTGCTGCGCTGGATGGTGGAGAACCTCGATCGGGACCACAGTGTCAACGAACTGGCGGCCCGGCTGCACATGTCCGCCCGGACCTTCGCACGCCGGTTCCGGGCCGAAACGGGTGCCACACCGGCGGCCTGGCTCAACTCGCAACGGGTGCTCCGGGCGCAGGAACTCCTGGAAACCACGGAGCTGAACATCGACGAGGTTGCGCGCGAAGCCGGGTTCGGGCATTCCGTGCTGCTGCGGCACCACTTCGCCAAGGTCCTGGCGACGAGCCCGCAGTCGTACCGCAGGGCTTTCCGTGGCCAGTTGGCGGAGGTTGGCTAGCGGCGGAGGGTCTCCCGGCCCTCTACCTTGGCGTTCTCCACGAGGGTGTGCCATGGCCCGGTGACATCGGTCTCCGGAAGCGTGGCCCGGTGTTGACCGGCGCGGATCGAATACATGAACCGGTCGGCTTGCCCCGCAGCTTTCCCGGCTGTCTGCGCGGCCGTTTGTGCGCGGGCTTGACCGCGGGATGGCACCTGGTCCCAAGGGCAGGCCTCCACGATCGGCATCCATCGTCGCTTGTCTTCGGAAGTGGCGGCATCCACGGTCCAGACGCGTGTGATCGCGGCAACGCCACCGCTGCGCTGGACAGTGATTTTCATGTTCTGCGGCTTCCACTGCTCTGGAGGGTGCTGCTAGAGCTTTACCTTCACAGTTTCCCACGCCTTATGGACTGCGTCATGCTCGTTTGAACCGGCGCCGAAGAGCTCTTCTGCCGACGCCACTGTGGCCTTCGCGAAGCGTCCGAAGGTGCACGTGGCAGGCAGTGAGCCGCTGGTCAGCGTGTTGTACCAGATCTGTCCCGGCGCCTCCCAGGCATTGCCGCCCAGCTCCAGAGCAACAAGGGAGAACGCCCGGTTGGGGATGCCTGAGTTGATGTGGACACCACCGTTGTCGGCGGTGGTGCGGACGTACTTGTCCATGGAGTCCGGTTGCGGATCCTTGCCGAGCACGTCGTCGTCGTAGGCAGTCCCTGGTGCTTTCATGGAACGGAGCGCGGTGCCTTGGACGGCGTCGGTGAACAAGCCCTCACCGATCAGCCAGCTGGCCTCGGCAGCAGATTGCTTTTTGGCATACTGCTCCACAAGCGCACCGAAAACGTCCGACATGGACTCGTTGAGGGCTCCGGCCTGGTTCCGGTAGGCGAGGGCTGCCGTGTACTGGGTGACGCCATGGGCGAGCTCGTGCCCTATCACGCTGAGCGACTTCGTGAACCTTTGGAAGATCTCGCCGTCGCCGTCACCGAAGACCATTTGGCTGCCGTTCCAGAATGCATTGTCGTACAGCTCGCCGTAGTGGACAGTGGCATCGAGTTTCAGCCCGGCGCCGTCGATCGAATTGCGGCTGAACGCCCCTGCGTAAAGCGCGTGGGTTTCGCCCAGTCCGTCGTAGGCTTCATCGGCGGCTGCGTCGCCCGTCGCCGGACCTTTCTCCTTGCGGACGAGCTTGCCGGGCAAGGCCTCGGTGGAGCCTGCGTCGTAGATGGTCCGCTTGGGCGGACCGGGTTTCGCCTGGCGCGCCGTGGGCACAGGGACCGGCACCGGAAGCGCCCGGACCGCCTGGAGGTTCTTGATGTGCAGCAGGGATTCCTTGGCCGCGCGTGCAATCACCCGCAGGCGGGGCTCGTGCTGTGCCGCCAGCCTTCGCAGCATGTAGGGAGGAATGATGGAACAAATCACGGCTAACCCTTTCGTACCTGTTGGACGGGTACGAACAGCTTAGGAGCGGCCGCCGACTTTATCGCCGGCCCTGTGCGGCATGTCTGCGAACTACCACCGCGAGGCCTGGACGCCGTCGGATTCTGCTGGTTCATTCTCTTCGCCGAAGTTGCCGGTCCCGTGATTCCGCGGGCCCGGAATTTATCCATTCGAATGATTGAGCAGAATCCGACATCCCGGCAACGCGGCGAGCCAAAGAAAAACCCCGCCGGTTCCTTGAACTGGCGGGGTTTTCTGTTGTGCCCTCGATAGGATTCGAACCTACGGCCTTCTGCTCCGGAGGCAGACGCTCTATCCCCTGAGCTACGAGGGCATCCGGGGCTCCCGTCCGTTGCCGGAGGGACGTCCACGAGCTTAGCAGGTCACCGCGCCGCAATGGAAAACGGGTGGGGGCGGGCCGTCAGTAGCCGGCGAAAGCGTCGACATGGATTCGTCGGGCTCCGGCATGGCGGGCGGCGGAGCGAAGGGTGTCCACGTTTGCCGGGGACCCGGAGACGTACACGTCCCGCTCGGCGACATCAGGGACGAGCTCCCGCAGGGAGTCGCCGTCGATACGGCTCCGCCCGGCGTCGTGCATGAACGACGGCGGTGACGAACCGTCCGAAAGGCGGGCGATGACCCGTGCGCCGGAGGCCGCCAGGACATCGCTCCCGGCTAGTTCGGCGGCGCTGGGGGCGAGATACAACACGACAATGTCCCTTTGCTCGGAGTCGCCGGACGCGAGCTGGGAAAGGAAAGGGGCGATCCCGATTCCCGCCGCGATGAGCAGCACGGGTTTGCCGGCGTCGGGCGGTAAGACAAAGTCGCCGCCCACCGCGGTTCCACGGACGCACTCTCCAGGCTCAAGTGCGAGCAACGCGCGCTTCGCGGCCGAGACGGGTTCCGCCGTGCCGACGCCGAATGTCATCTCGGGCGAGTCCGGCGGGCTGGTGATGCTGAAGACCCGTCGCCGTCCTTTTCCGTCCGAGCGCGAGTGTGGAAGGTTGAGTTCCATGAACTGCCCCGGCAGGAAACGGACGGGCCGTCGTGGCTCAAAACGGAATTCGGTAGTGAAGGGCGTCAGGGGAAGCGAACCCTTGAACGTCAGCATGATTCCGCCCCGCTGTCCGGCCAGGAATGCGAGGAAGTTCCCGATGAGCAGCGCGAGTTCCGGCGAATTGGCGACGACGCCCGCCAGGTTGTAAGGAACCGCAAACAACAAGGCCACGACGACGGCCAGCGCCACTTGCTGCCAACGGCGGGGAGGCAGGGTGAGGGGCTCGGTGAGCATGAAGCCGACGAAAAACAGCAGCGGCTGCTGCGAGATCGGCTGCCACAAGGCCGGGCCGAAGGTCATGCCGCCCCGCAGGAGCACGGCGCACACCACCGACACCGCCACCACGAGGAAAGCGCAGGCCATGAGCACCTTCAGCGTCCGGTACAGCACCAGCAGCACGCCGGGGACCAGGAGCCACAGCATGGCCGGAGTTGCCGCCCACCACGTAGCGATATTCAAGCCCGTAAGCCCGGCGATGAAGGCGCCCGCCGCGGCGGGATTGAAAATATGCCGGCCGCGGAAGGCCAGGACGTATTTGGATGCCGAGGCGAGGACACATGCCACGGCGACTCCGGCGAGATCGAGGATCTGGACCGAGGGAATCAGCTCAGTGGGCCAGAACAGGAAGTACAACAGAAGGCCCGTAATGAGCGAGGACTCCGAATGCGGTTGGACCTTGAAGAGCATCGCCACGAGGCGGTTGGATGCGTACGTCAGACCCAGGCACAGCACGAGGTGGACCAGCATTTCAGGCAGCCCGAAGCTTATCCAGCCCAAGGCGTTCAACACCATGCTGTACGCCGCGAGCACGGCAAGCACCCAGAGGATCAGCCGGTACATCGTGAAATGGCCGAGCCAGGCATCCACACGCGCTTTGATGGCAATCATGAGAACAGTGTCCCTTCGAAGCCGGCCGAATAGGCGGCGTGTCCGTCCGAATAAACCTTGAGCCAGGAGAAATCGAATTCTCCCTCAAGCACCGTCGGGTCCACCATGAAAAGTGCCGTGGCCAGGGCGTCGGCTTCCATTGCGGTGGCGGCCATGGTCCACGTGGCCACGACCGTCTCTATCGGGCGCCCGGTCGCGCCGTCGAGGACATGATGCAGTCCGTCGCCCCACGCTCGGCGGTTGGCCGCGGAAGCGCACAGCGCCCCGTCGTGGAGTTCGACGACGCCGATCGCCTGGGTGGGGTCGTATGGGTGTTCGAGGGCCACGCCCAATGGTTCCGCTCCGGAATGGAGCATGTCGCCGCTGGCATCGACAAGGAACTCGGTGATTCCCGCTGAGTGCAGGACCGCCGCCGCAAGGTCCACCAATTGGCCCTTCCCGGCGGCACCGATGTCCAGGACCACCGGAGCGGAAGCGGAGATCTCTGTGCCGTTCCAGTCCAGGACGTCTTCCCAGCGCGGCGCCGGTATTGGATTTCCGAGCGGCGTCAGGGAATAGTCCGCCCCGTAGCCCAGGCGCTCGAGGCTGCCGCCGATGAGCGGCGTCATGGCACCGTCGCTGAGGCGGTAGAGCTTCCTGAACAGCACTCCCAGTTCGTTGGCCCCGGCCGGGAGGGTGACGGTGCCGGCTTCACGAGCAAGCGTGGCAAGCAGGGAGTCGCCCCGGAAACGCGAGTAGCTTCGGTCGTAGTCCTCCACGACGCCGAGCAGGCTGGCGCGCACCCCCTCGGGGAGTTCCTCCGGCGTCGAGATTTCCCATCCGGTCCCGATACCGTCGAAGCTGAAAACGCTCCAGCCCGTGTGCGTCATGCGGCTATTTGGCCTCGGACTTGATGGTTTCCACGGCTTTGTTGAATCCTTCGCTGGTCAGGGAGGAGCCGGCTACTTTTGAGACATTGATCTCGTCCAGTTTCTTGCCGACGACCTGCGCGGCGATGCCGTTCTTGAACTGCCCCTGGAATTCCTTGGTATTGGGGTTGTTGGCATGGACGGTGATGTCCACCGCGGAAATAGTGCCACCGGCCAAGGTCAGCTGGACGCCCACGGTCTCACCGCCGTTGGGTGAAATGTAGTCACCGTCCGCGCTGTAGGTACCGTCCTTGTACGGGCCGGAAATCGTGGAGGTCTTTTGCGGGGTGCTGCCTTGGGCCGAGGGGGCGCAAGCTGCCACCGAACTGGCCAGGGAGAGGCCGGCGGCGCCCACCAGAAGGCCCTTGCGGAGCGGCGTAGTCATGGTTCTGCTCGTTTCAACTGGACTCGAAAAGGGTCAATGCAAATTGCTACCGGGCCGTGGGCCGATCACACCTTTGACGTTGATTTCAGCCTATCCGTTCAGTCTGGGAGCTCCACTGGCCGAAGCTGAACGCCGGCTGGGTGCGCGCTGGTGCCCGCATGTGCGCATTGCTAAGCATAAGAATTCCACCAGTTGCAAGCCCCACCGGTAGGCTAGACGGGTGACTCCCGAAGAACTCTCAGCCGCCATATCCGCCTGCCTGAAAGACGCTGTCGCCGCCGGCGAGCTTGCGCTTTCCGAATCTGCCCTCCCCGAGGACGTGCGCGTGGAGCGACCCAAGAACCGGGAGCACGGCGACTGGGCCACGAACATTGCCTTGCAGCTTGCCAAGCATGCCGGGACCAACCCGCGTGAATTCGCCGCGATCCTGAGCAAGCGGCTGGAAGCGATCGACGGCGTCACCGCCGTAGAGATCGCGGGCCCGGGCTTCCTCAACATCACCGTGGATGCAGCCGCAGCCGGTGCACTGGCCAAGGTCATCGTCGAGGCGGGAAGCTCCTACGGAACCAACCAGGCGCTCGCAGGCCATGTGGTCAACATGGAATTCGTCTCGGCCAACCCCACGGGACCGCTGCACATTGGCCACACGCGTTGGGCCGCCCTGGGCGACTCCATTGCCCGCGTCCTTCGCGCCTCCGGTGCGGACGTCACCGCTGAGTACTACATCAATGACGCCGGATCGCAGATGAATGTTTTTGCGAACTCGGTACTGTCCCGCCTGCACGGACGGGGCGTTCCTGAGGGCGGCTACCCGGGTGAGTACATCCGGGAACTCGGCGACGAGGTCCTCAAGGCCCATCCGGCAATCCGCGAGCTGACCGACGAGGCAGCGCTGCCTGTGATCCGTTCCGCGGCCTACAAGGCCCAGATGAAGGACATCAAGGACACCCTGGCCGGGTTCGGTGTGGCTTTCGATGTCTTCTTCTCCGAACAGGAACTGCACGACGGCGGTGCGATCGAGTCCGCCGTTGCCCGCCTCCGGGAGCAGGGCCACGTGTTCGACGACGGCGGGGCAGTCTGGCTGCGCACCACGGACTTCGGCGATGACAAGGACCGCGTGATGATCCGTGCGAACGGCGAACCCACGTATTTCGCCGCCGACGCCGCCTATTACCTGTCGAAGAAGGACCGCGGCTTCACGGAGAAGATCTACCTGCTCGGGGCCGACCACCACGGCTACATCAACCGGCTCAAGGCGATTGCCGCCTGTGCGGGCGATGACCCCGAGGTCAACATCGAGGTCCTGATTGGACAGCTGGTCTCCGTCAACGGCGCCAAGCTGTCCAAGCGTGCCGGCAATATCATCGAGCTCAAGGACCTTATCGAGTGGCTCGGGAAGGACGCCGTGCGTTACTCGCTCGCGCGCTTCCCCGCTGATTCGCCGCTGACACTGGATCCGGAACTGCTGAAGAAGAACAGCAACGAAAACCCTGTGTTCTACGTGCAGTACGCGCATGCCCGCTCCCGGGGAACGGCACGCAACGCGATCGAGGCCGGCGTGGACCACAGCGCCTTCGACGCGTCCCTGCTGGACCACGCCACCGAGAACGAGTTGCTGTCCTACCTCGGCAGCTACCCGTCCATCGTGGCCAAGGCCGCGGAGCTTCGCGAACCGCACCGGGTGGCCCGCCACCTCGAGGTCATCGCCGGCGCCTACCACCGCTGGTACGACGCCTGCCGCGTTTCGCCGCTCGGCGACGAAGCCGTCCAGGACGTCAACCGCACGCGGCTGTGGCTCAACGACGCCACCAGCCAGGTGCTGGCCAACGGCCTTGAACTCCTCGGCGTTTCAGCTCCGGAACGGATGTGATCGGCGTGCAGCAAAGCCCCAACAACGCCGCAGCTTCACCCCTTGCCCCCGAATGGCTCGCCGTGCCGGAGGACGTGAACGCGCTTCACTCGCCGATGTGGGCCGAAGGCGTCCAGAGGAACGACGACGGCGAACTCGCCATCGACGGGGTTCCCGTCAGTGAGCTCAAGGCGCAGTTCGGTACCCCGCTCTTCGTCATGAGCGAGGGCGACTTCCGTGCCCGGGCCCGCTCCTTCAAGGATGCCTTTGATACAGCCTTCGACGACATCTGCGGGGGAGTGGACGTCTACTACGCCGGAAAGTCCTTCTTGTGCACTGCCGTGGCCAGCTGGGTGGCCGAGGAAGGCCTGCGCCTGGACACGTGCTCAGGAGGCGAGCTCGCCGTCGCGGCCCGCGCCGGCATCGACGGCGCCAATTTGGGGCTGCACGGCAACAACAAGTCCGACGCCGAGATCAACCGGGCGCTGGACATGAAGCTTGGACGCATCGTGGTGGATAGCCTCGATGAGCTTGAGCGGCTTGCCAAGATTGCCTCCGGCCGCGGCGAGACGGCGAAGGTCATGCTGCGGCTGACTCCCGGCGTCCACGCCCACACCCACGAATTCATCGCCACGGCCCACGAGGACCAAAAATTCGGTCTCTCAATGGCTGGGGATACCACTGAGTCAGCCGGTCTCTCGGCCGCCGAAGAAGCCGTCGCTGCGGCCACCTCGTACCCCAATGTGGAACTCCTGGGCCTGCACTGCCACATCGGTTCCCAGATCTTCGAGCCCGACGGCTTCGCCCTGGCAGCCGAGAAGCTGTTGGGATTCCTCGCCGCGATGCAGGCGAAGTACTCCATCGTCTTGCCGGAACTGGACCTGGGAGGCGGCTACGGCATTGCCTACACGCCCGTGGACACCCCCCGCCCGCCGGCCGAAATCGCGCAGGCGATGGCCGCCGTCGTACGCTCCAAGTGCGCTGAGCTGGGCATCACCTCGCCGCGCATTTCGATTGAACCGGGCCGCGCAATCGTGGGCACCAGCACCTTCACCTTGTACGAGGTCGGCACGCTGAAAACCGTTCGAGTGGATGCGCCTGTCGATGCCGAGGGCAAGGAAAACGTTACGTTCCCCCGCCGCTATGTGTCGGTGGACGGCGGCATGAGCGACAACGCCCGTCCGGTGCTGTACGACGCGGATTATTCGGCCATTCTCGCCTCGCGGACGTCGGACGCTGCCCCGCAACTGTCCCGAGTAGTGGGCAAACATTGCGAGAGCGGCGACATAGTTGTTAGAGATGTATATCTGCCCGAAGACGTGGCAGCCGGTGATCTGCTCGCTGTACCGGGAACCGGCGCTTACTGCTGGGCCCTCTCAAGCAACTACAACTATCTGGCCAGGCCTGGCGTTGTCGCTGTGCGCAATGGATCCGCCCGGCTGATCGTCCGCGGGGAAACCGAAGAAGATCTCTTGAACCGCGACATGGGAGTGGCGAATGTCTGAAGTGCGAACCCTGAAGGTGGCCCTGCTGGGCTGTGGCAACGTGGGAGCCCAGGTAGCGCGGATTCTCCTTGACGACGCCGACGCACTTGCGGCCCGCACCGGCGCACGCTTGCAGCTGTCCGGCATCGCCGTGCGGAACATTGATTCAGAGCGCGACGTCGAACTGCCGCGCGAACTGTTCACCACCGACGCCGATACCTTGGTCAAGGACGCCGACCTGGTGATCGAACTTATGGGCGGCATCGAGCCCGCCCGTTCGCTCATCCTGACCGCCATGCAGAACGGCGCTTGCGTCGTGACCGGCAACAAGGCACTCCTGGCACAGGATGGTCCAACGCTCTACGAAGAGGCCGACAAGGCCGGCGTCCAGCTCTCCTATGAGGCCGCCGTCGCCGGAGCCATTCCGATCCTGCGCCCCATCCGCGACAGCCTCTCCGGCGACCGCATCACCCGGGTCCTGGGCATCGTCAACGGCACCACCAACTTCATCCTCGACCAAATGGACAGCACTGGTGCACAGTTCGCCGACGCGCTGGCCGAAGCCCAAAGGCTCGGATACGCGGAGGCCGACCCGACGGCCGACGTCGAAGGCCATGACGCCGCGGCCAAGGCCGCCATCCTCGCGTCGTTGTCCTTCCACACGCGCTTCGCCCTCGAAGACGTCTACTGCGAAGGCATCACCAAGGTGAGCGCAGCGGACATCGCTGCCGCGAAAGAAGCAGGCTTCGTCATCAAGCTGCTGGCGATCGCTGAGAAGATCGACAACCCGAACGGCGAGGGCGGCATTTCAGTCCGCGTCCATCCCACCCTCCTGCCTCGCGAACACCCTCTTGCAGCCGTTCGCGGTGCGTTCAATGCAGTCTTCATCGAAGCCGAAAATGCCGGGCAGCTCATGTTCTACGGCCAGGGCGCCGGCGGAACCCCGACGGCGTCGGCTGTCCTGGGCGACCTCGTCTCGGCGGCCCGCCGGGTGGTGCTTGGCGGTCCCGGTCGTACCGAGACCACAACGGGCTACGTGCCCGCGCTGTCTATCGATGCCTCGACCACGAGCTACTACATCGGCCTCGACGTTGCCGACCAGGCCGGCGTGCTGGCCCGGATCACCCACATCTTTGCCGAGCACGGCGTATCGATTGAAATCATGCGCCAGACGATCCACCGCGACGCCGCCTCCAAGGTCGAGTCTGCCGAGCTGAAGATCGTCACCCACCGCGCATCCGAAGCCGCACTCGCGGCAACCGTCGAGGCCGTCAAGGGCCTGGACGTCATCAATTCTGTGACATCCGTCCTGCGGGTAGAAGGGGTCTAAGTGGCTCACCAATGGCGCGGAGTAATCCGCGAATACGCTGATCGTTTGCCTGTAACGGAAGCCACGAAGGTCATTACCCTCGGCGAGGGCGGAACCCCGCTCGTCCTCGCGCAGAAGCTCTCCGAACTCACCGGATCCACTGTGTACCTGAAGGTGGAGGGCATGAACCCCACCGGGTCCTTCAAGGACCGCGGCATGACGATGGCCATGACTGCGGCAGTCGAAGCAGGCGCCAAGGCGGTTGTCTGCGCTTCCACCGGCAACACCTCGGCCTCCGCCGCCGCCTACGCCACGGCCGCCGGGCTGAAGTGCGCCGTGCTGGTCCCCGAAGGCAAGATCTCCATGGGCAAGCTCAGCCAGGCGATCGCGCACGGCGCTACGCTCCTGCAGGTGGACGGCAACTTCGACAACTGCCTGGACATCGCCCGCAAACTCGGCGAGTCCTACCCGGTGTTCCTCGTGAACTCCGTCAACCCGGCGCGCATCCAGGGCCAGAAGACCGGTGCCTTCGAAATCGTCGACGCCCTCGGAGACGCTCCGGACATCCACGTCCTTCCGGTGGGCAACGCGGGCAACATCAGCGCGTACTGGAAGGGCTACAAGGAGTACTCCGCGCCCTTCGAGTCCGCAACCGCCGGCACCCTTCCCGCCGTCTCCACCAAGACGCCGGCCATGTGGGGATTCCAGGCAGCAGGCGCGGCACCGTTCGTGGCGGGCCACCCCATCACCGAACCGGACACGATCGCCACGGCTATCCGCATCGGCAACCCTGCATCCTGGGACACGGCCATCGCTGCACGCGATGAATCCGGCGGCTTCATTGACGCGGTGACCGACGAGGAGATCCTCGACGCCCACCGCTGGCTCTCCGCCAAAGAAGGCGTCTTCGTGGAACCCGGTTCCGCGGCAGGCGTTGCCGGCCTCATCAAGAAGCACGCTGCGGGCGAGGTTCCCACCGGCAAGACGATTGTCATCACCGTCACCGGACACGGACTCAAAGACCCGCAGTGGGCCCTCCGCACCGAAGACGGCAGCGAGGTCCAGCCGGTCAAGGTGCCGAACGACGTCGTGACCGTGGCATCCGAACTGGGACTGGAAGAAAACTAAGAGTGGAAACCACGCAGCCCACCGCGACGGGCCTAAAGCTTGTCGCGGCAGGCCAGCAGCTGACCGTCAGGGTCCCGGGTACCAGCGCCAACCTGGGCCCCGGCTATGACAGCCTCGGCCTGGCATTGTCGATCTACGACACCCTGACTGTCGAAACACTCACCACCGGAGAGCTCGAGTTCGAGCTCTCCGGTGAGGGAGCCGACACCCTCCCGCGCGATGCCAGCCACCTCGTCGTGCGCGCCCTCAACACGGCCTTGGAACGACTCGGTTTCCGGCACAGCGGTCTCAAGATCACCGCGGACAACGTCAACCCGCACGGCCGCGGACTTGGCTCCTCGGCCTCGGCAGTGGTCGCCGCCGTTACCGCGGCCAACGCCTTGGTGCCCGAATCCGCCCGGCGTGACCGCGAATGGATCCTGCAACTCACCAGCGAGATGGAAGGGCACCCGGACAACGTCGCACCCGCGATTTTCGGCGGACTGGCCCTGTCATGGCAGGACAGCGAGCAGTACAGCAGCACCCGTGTAGAGGTGGTCCCGTCCGTTATCCCGATCGTGGCCGTGCCTGACTACGAACTGTCCACCGAGACTGCCCGCGGTTTGCTACCTGCTTCCATCGGCCACCATGCAGCAGCCATGAACTCAGGACGCGCTGCGCTCCTGATCCACGCATTGACGGCCGACCCGCGTTTCCTGCTTCCCGGAACTGAGGACTACCTGCACCAGAGCTACCGTGCAGAGGCAATGCGGCCAAGTGCGGCGCTGATCAAGGCATTGCGGTCTTCGGGCCATGCAGCTGTCGTTTCGGGAGCGGGACCCACAGTTCTGGCATTGGCCAACGGCGCGGACGAAGCCGGGGCGATTGCCGAAATGATCACCACGTTCACCGCGGACAACACTCCGGACGTTGCCTGGCGCGTGATGACACTGGCAGTGGACGTTGAAGGTGCTAGAGTGGACTTGCACCGGCGGTAGAACCGCGGGCAGTTCCCTGACATTGGATCCCGGCTTAACGCCGTTCCCGTCTCCTACTGTGTCGAAGTCTGCCGGTGTCGTCTCCTTATCGGCCTGTCGCAGGTGCCACAGAACCCTTTCTGTTACCCGAACCGTCAGCCCGCGCCCCGCCCGCCGGAGCATCGAAGACGTATTAGTATCCGGCCCTGCTGAAACTAAACCGGCAAGACCGAAATCACGGCTGCAGATCTGAACTGCAGTCCAGAACAAATCATCGCGTCCAGCTCTAGGTCTGGACGCCGTCGAGGGGGAAGGATCCTTCGTGACAGAAACCACTGAGCTGGCTTCAGCTGTGGACACAACATCTTCTGCAGCTGAATCAACGGCCGCAACCGCTAAGAGCAGCGGCCTTGCAGGCCTCAAGCTCGCGCAGCTCCAGGCTCTCGCCAGTCAGCTGGGCATTTCGGGCGGATCCCGGATGCGCAAGGGGGACTTGGTCTCGGCTATCTCAGCCCACCGCGCTGGTGCAACCACGAGCAAGGCTCCTACCGCGGCCAAGGCCGTGGCAGCAAAAGCCGCGCCTGCAGCGCCGGAAGCTGAGACCGCTGCCGCACCTGCCGCAGCATCCACCGAAGCTCCTGCGCAGGATGGCACCCGGGCACGTGGCCGTGGCCGAAGCCGTCGCGCCACGAGCGATGGTGTAGTTGCCGCCGCGGAAACCGCGGAGGCTCCCGTCGTCGCCGTCGAGGCTCCTGCCGCTCCCGTCGCCGAAGCAAGCGAGGCCGCCGGCGAACGCCGCCAGCCGCGCACGCGGAACCGTCGTCGTGGCGAGGCCGCTCCTGCGGAGGCCGGTGAAGCCGGTGAAACCCGCGCTGCCGAGCAGCCCCAGGCAGAACAGCCCCGTGTAGAACAGCGCCAGGCAGAACAGCCCCGTGTAGAGCAGCGTCAGCCCGAGCAGCGCCAGGCCGAGCAGCGCCAGGCCGAGCAGCGCCAGGCCGAGCAGCGCCAGGCCGAGCAGCGTCAGTCACAGCCGCGCCAGGGCGAGCAGGCCTCGGTCGAAGCCGGCGAACCCGGTCAGCGCGAACGCCGCGACAACACCCGTACGCGTCGCGAAGACACGAACGAGGGCGATGACACCGGCAACCGCCGTAATCGTCGCAACCGCCGCGACCGCAACGACCGCCAGGGTCCGCAGGACAACCGTGACAACCGCGATGGAAACACCCGCAGCGACCGTTTCCGCGACCGCAACGAACGCCGTCGCGGCCGCGGCCAGGGTCCGGACGTCGACGACGTCGAGGTCACCGAGGACGACGTCCTGCTGCCGGTTGCCGGCATCCTGGATGTACTCGAGAACTACGCGTTCATCCGCACCTCGGGTTACCTGCCCGGTGCCAACGACGTGTACGTGTCCCTCGCCCAGGTCAAGAAATACAACCTGCGCAAGGGTGACGCCGTCGTCGGCGCAATCCGCGCCCCGCGTGACGGCGAGGACCGCAGCCAGCAGACCGCGCGCCAGAAGTTCAACGCGCTCGTCCGCGTCACGTCGGTCAACGGCAAGACGCCGGAAGAGCTCAAGGACCGCGTCGAATTCGCCAAGCTCGTCCCGCTGTACCCGTCCGAGCGCCTGCGCCTCGAAACGGATCCCAAGAAGATCGGCCCGCGCGTCATCGACCTCGTGGCCCCGATCGGCAAGGGCCAGCGCGGCTTGATCGTCTCCCCGCCCAAGGCCGGCAAGACGCTCATCCTGCAGTCCATCGCCAACGCGATCACCACCAACAACCCTGAGGTCCACCTCATGATGGTGCTGGTCGACGAACGTCCCGAAGAAGTCACGGACATGCAGCGCACCGTCAAGGGCGAGGTCATTGCCTCCACCTTCGACCGTCCCGCCGATGACCACACCACGGTTGCCGAGCTTTCCATCGAGCGCGCCAAGCGCCTCGTGGAAATGGGCATGGACGTGGTGGTCCTCCTGGACTCCATGACCCGCCTGGGCCGCGCCTACAACCTGGCAGCGCCGGCCTCCGGCCGCATCCTGTCCGGTGGCGTCGACTCCGCCGCGCTCTACCCGCCGAAGCGCTTCTTCGGTGCTGCGCGCAACATCGAAAACGGCGGCTCGCTGACCATCCTGGCAACCGCGCTCGTGGAGACCGGTTCCAAGATGGACGAAGTCATCTTCGAAGAGTTCAAGGGCACGGGCAACATGGAGCTCCGCCTGTCCCGCCAGCTGGCGGACAAGCGCATCTTCCCGGCCGTGGACGTCAACGCTTCGGGTACCCGTCGCGAAGAGAACCTGCTTTCGGCCGAAGAGGTCAAGATCATGTGGAAGCTGCGCCGCGTCCTTTCCGGACTCGAGACCCAGCAGAGCCTTGAACTCCTGACCAACAAGATCCGGGAGACCGGGAGCAACGTCGAGTTCCTCATGCAGGTTCAGAAGACGACTCTTGGAGCCAAGTCGGATAACGACAAATAGCTGTTTTAGGGGCGGGTGCTGGTTCGTTCGTGCGGTTTGTGCCGCGCGGATGTTCCGCCCCCGCCCCTTCTCGTTGCAACGCGGGGTCAGATACGGCCCATCCGGACCCTCGGAATGGGCCGCAAGTGACCCCGCGTTGCAGTTATTAGACTTGTAGAAGTCGAAAGAGGTTTTGAAATGTTTGAGTCCGTACAGGGATTGCTTGATGAGCATGCTGCTATCCAGGCGCAGTTGAGTGATCCTGCTGTTTATGCCGACCAGGCCATGGCCCGCAAGTTGGGGCGGCGGTCTGCCCAGTTGCAGGGCATCGTGGAGGCGTACAACCGTTGGCACGGGCTCATGGACGATCTTGAGGCGGCCAAGGAAATGGCTTCCGAGGACGCCGAATTTGCTGCCGAGGTAGACGAAATCGAGGCGAAGCTTCCGGCAGCCCAGGAGAAATTGCGCCGGTTGCTGATTCCGCGCGATCCCGACGACGCCCGCAACGTCATTCTTGAGGTCAAAGGCGGCGAAGGCGGCGACGAAGCTGCGCTCTTCGCCGGAGACCTGCTGCGCATGTACATGCGTTATGCGGAGTCGCGCGGCTGGAAGACCGAGCTCATCTCGGCCACGGAATCGGACCTGGGCGGCTACAAGGACGTCCAGATGGCGGTCAAGGGCAACTCGAACGATCCCGCGGAGGGCGTCTATGCCCGCTTGAAGTTCGAAGGCGGCGTGCACCGCGTCCAGCGTGTTCCCGTCACCGAGTCGCAGGGCCGCATCCACACGTCCGCGGCCGGTGTGCTCGTGCTCCCGGAAGTGGATGAGCCCGAAGAGCTCGAAATCAACCAGAACGACCTCAAGATCGACGTCTACAGGTCCTCTGGTCCTGGCGGCCAGTCCGTCAACACCACGGACTCGGCAGTCCGCATCACCCACCTGCCTACGGGCATCGTGGTGGCCATGCAGAACGAAAAATCCCAGCTCCAGAACCGTGAAGCCGGCATGCGCGTCCTCCGTGCCCGTATCCTGGCCCACCAGCAGGAGCAGATCGACGCCGAGAACTCGGCCCAGCGCAAGTCGCAGATCCGCACCATGGACCGTTCCGAGCGCATCCGCACGTACAATTTCCCGGAAAACCGGATTGCCGACCACCGTACCGGCTACAAGGCCTACAACCTCGACGCCGTCATGAACGGCGACCTGGAACCGGTCATCCAATCGGCCATCGAGATGGATGAACAGTCGCGCCTGGATGCCCTGGGCGAGTAACAGCCTGCAAGGATCTTCATGACGCTCTTTCCGGGCCAAAGCCTCGCCGACGCCGTCCGCGAGGCAACAGCCATCCTGTCCGACGCCGGAGTCCCCACTCCGCGCGTGGACGCGGAACTCCTCGCGGAACATCTCCTGGGTGTCGGCCTCGGCCGCCTGCGAGCCATGCTGCTTGGTGATTCCGCCGCCCCGGATGGCTACGCGGACCTGGTGGCCGAGCGGGCACAGCGCGTTCCGCTCCAGCACATCACCGGCGTCGCGCACTTCCGCTACCTCACGCTCGCCGTGGGCCCGGGCGTGTTCATTCCGCGGCCGGAAACGGAATCCGTGGTCCAACTCGTTATCGACCACCTCCAGGGACTCAATCACCCCAAAGTGGTTGATCTTGGCACCGGCTCCGGCGCCATTGCTGCTTCGATCGCCCACGAAGTGCCCGGGGCCGAGGTCCACGCCGTCGAGTTCAGCACGTTCGCCCATGCCTGGGCCACCAAGAACCTGAAGCCCCTCGGGGTGAAGCTCGTGCAGGGCGACCTCCGCAACGCCTTGCCCGAACACGACGGAACTTTCGACGTCGTCGTTTCCAATCCGCCGTACATCCCCGCTGAAGCAATCCCGAACGAACCTGAAGTGGCACTGCACGATCCGCCGGAGGCGCTATACGGCGGGGGAGCAGACGGCATGGAGCTGCCGACGGCGGCCGCCGCCTCGGCTGCCCGGCTCCTCAAGGGCGGCGGCTTCTTCGTGATGGAGCACGCCGAGGTGCAGGCAGGGTGGATTTCCGCACATCTAAAGACTGCCGGCTGCTGGACGCAGGTCACCACCCACCTCGATCTCAACGGCAAGGAACGTGCCACGAGCGCAGTGTTGGCAATCGCTGCCTCCGGGAAATGAAAGAATAGCGCTGTGACCACAAGCTACAACTGCACGTCAGAGGAACAACGCGCCGAAGGCCTGGAGCATGCGCAGCGCGCCATCAGCGAGAAAAAGTGTGTCGTCATGCCGACGGACACCGTCTACGGCATTGCCGCCGACGCGTTCTCGCCGCAGGCCGTGACCATGCTGCTTGTCTCGAAGGGCCGTGGCCGCCATATGCCGCCCCCCGTGCTGATCCCGCGGCTCAATGCGCTGGACGGGCTGGCAACCGATGTATCGGAAGAAGCCCGCAAACTGGCAGAAGCCTTCTGGCCCGGCGGCCTGACGCTGATCTTCCACGCCCAGCCGTCTCTGGATTGGGACCTGGGGGAGACCCGCGGAACCGTGGCCCTGCGGATGCCCGACGACGAAATTGCGCTCGAACTGCTCAACCGCACCGGCCCGCTGGCGGTGTCCTCGGCCAATCGCACCGGTCAAGCGGCCGCGCAGACAGCCGCCGAGGCGCGGACCCAGCTTGCTGAATCGGTCGAAGTGTACCTTGAAGGCGGTTTCCGGCCCGTCGAGGGAACCGAGTCCGTAGCGTCCACGATTGTCGACGCCACCACCTTGCCGCTCCGCGTGGTCCGCGATGGTGCGATTTCCCTGGAACGCCTCCGCGGGGTTGTTCCAGGGGTGCTTGCCTTGGGAGAAACCGCGCCAGAACCGGCGTCGGAGACTGAAACCGCGGCTGTGACTGAAACCGCGCCTGAAGCGGCCGCGGAACCGGAGACGGCCCCGGACGATCAGGCCGAGACCCCTGTTCGCACGGAGACCCCTGTTCGCACGGAGACCAGGACCGAATGAGCCTGGTCCGGGATCGTGTTCCCCTTCTGGACGTAGACGTCACGGCACTATGCGCCGACGAACTTATCGGGGCCATCAGCGGGTACGTTTCGGATGGCACCACCAAGGTTGTCCTCGGGCATAATCTGCACAGCGTCACGTTGTTTCATTCGAGCCCGGACTTCCGCAGTCTCTATGAACGCAGCGATGTGGTGCTGATGGACGGTGCGCCTGTTGCCATGCTCTGGGGACTTGGTCGCCGCGGAGGTTCACGAGGCGATGCCGCGGGGTTGATGGAATACCGTTTGGGATCCACTGACTGGGTGCCGGCGCTCGGCGGCGTCGAAGGACTGCGCCGGATCGCCGTCGTCGGCGCCGGCCCCGAGGCCAACAGCAAGACGGTGGATCGCCTCCGCGAGATCGTGCCTGGCGCCGAGGTCTCCGGGCTGCCCGGTGAGAATTGGGACGATGCCAGCGAAGAGGCCGTCGTCGCCTGGCTCGCGGAATTCCGTCCGCAGCTAGTGCTTCTTGGCCTTGGAATGCCGTTGCAGGAATCGGTCCTGCACCGCCGCCTCGACGAGCTTCCGCCTGCCGTCTACTGCGCAGTCGGCGGCGCCATTGAGCAACTGGCGGGGCTCCAGAAGCTCGCTCCACGCTGGCTGGGCCGCCTCGGGCTCGAATGGGCCTGGCGGCTCGTCCTGCATCCGGGACGCGTCGCCTACCGGGTCTTCGGTGAGCCCTGGGTGCTCCTCGGCCTGCTGGTCCGCCGTCGGCTCTCCTTCAAGAACCGCAAGGCAGGAACAACACGCCGCGCCCGGTAGGCCGTTAGAACTTCTGGTCTTCCAGCGGGCCGAAGCCCTTGTCCCGCAAGCCGGCGGAGAATGCCCGGAACCATTCCGCGAGCCCGCGGAAGTCACCGCGGGGGAGGAAGTAGCCCAAGTAGCCTCCGACGTCGGCCACCATCGACTTGCCGCGGCGGTAGCGGCGGATCAAATAGCCCCGGTTGCGGTAGTAGAAGTAGCGCTTGAACGCTGAATCCGGCACGATCACGTGCCAGCGCGCGCCGAAGACGTGCTTTGTCTCGGAAAACGCATGCGGGTGGGTGATCCACGCCGTCGCGACCGTACCGAAGCGGATCCCCGCTTTCCTGAGGCGGATCATGAAGTCGACCTCATCGCCCCGGATGAACAGCCGGATATCCGGCACTCCCACTTTGAAGAAGACATTGGAACGGATGAGCGCACCGTTGAAGAAGTGCCCGACGTCGGGCAGGAACCCCGCCTTCTCGACTTCGGCGCGCTCGTGGGTCACCTTGCCGTCAATCCGGAAGAAGAAGGAGAGCTTGTCCGGGTGGCCTGGGGCCACGACGAGCGGGACGACGGCATCCAGTCCGCGGGCCTCCGCTTCCCGGACCAGGGTTTCGAGACAGGCCGGATCGCCGGGTTCGGCGTCATCGTCCATGATCCATACCCAATCGGCGCCGCTGGCCACTGCCTTGAGGATCGCAAGGGCGAAGCCGCCCGCGCCGCCCAGGTTCGCCTCTGAGCGGATGTAGTCCACCTTTGGATGGCTTGACGCAAGCTCCCGCGAAGGGGTGGTTCCGCTGTCCACGAGGCAGATGGTGTCCACGGGCATGGACTGCTTGTTGATGGCGTCGAGCAGGACTGCTAGCTCTCCGGGGCGGTCAAAGGTGACGGCCGCTACGGCAACGGAGACAGGCATGTAGGGTTCCTTCCGGGCAGTTGCGGGGAGGGTCCTCCCGGCTCGCCCTAGGGGCGCGTGAAACGGAGCAAAGCCGCCGTTGCCGCTAGTATCTTGACAGAGTCCAACTGTAGTACAGCAATATTCGGCGGTGCGCAGAGGTGTTGCAGGTGTTGTGCCGGCAGCTAGTCGCCAGGGACAGAATCCACCACCACCGCCAACAGGAGCCGCCACGTGATCATGTATTCGCTCATGATGCTCACGGCTGCCGTCGTGTCGTACCTCGCTACGTGGGTAGCCCGCCAGATGGGTAACAAACTTCGGCTTTTTGCCCCCATCCGCAGCCGGGATATGCACTCGGTGCCAATTTCCCGACTCGGAGGCCTGGGACTTTTCGCCGGCTTCGCCGTGGCCCTCGTGGTAGCCAGCAATTCGTTCTTCGTGAAGGACATCTTCCACGGGAACGGTGCGCCTTGGGGAATCCTGGCAGGTGCCCTTGTGATCGTCGCGGTCGGTGTTGCCGACGACGTGATGGACATCCGCTGGTGGGTCAAGCTGATCGGCCAATGCACGGCCGCTACGATCGTTGCGGTCTGGGGCGTGCAGATGTCCGTGATTCCCTTTGTTCCGGAGCCCATACGGATTGAGGCGGAACCGCTGCGGATCGTCTTGACCGCCCTTGCCATTGTGACCACCATGAACGCAGTCAACTTCATCGATGGACTCGACGGCCTCGCTGCGGGCGTAGCAGCCATTGGCGGGGCCGCATTCTTCCTCACGGCGTATTGGGTCCACCGCAATGCAACGCTCACGGACCGCTCGGACCTGGCAGCGCTGCTGATGGCCATCACCGTGGGTTGTTGCATCGGATTCCTGCCGCATAACTGGTTCCCGGCCAAAATCTTCATGGGCGACTCCGGCGCCATGCTTTTGGGCCTCGTGATGGCCTCGGCCGGTGTGGTGTCCACGGGCCAGATCAGCTCAGGTCTGTATGACCGCGCCAACGGTATTCCGACCATCGTGCCCATCCTGCTGCCGTTCGCGATTCTGTCGCTACCGTTGCTGGACCTCGGCCTGGCGGTGTTGCGGCGGACAGCGCGCGGCCAATCGCCCTGGTCGGCTGACCGCGGACACTTGCACCACAAGCTCATCGAGCTCGGCCACACCCACCGCACAGCTGTGCTCATGATGTACGTGTGGACGTGCATTCTGGCGTTTGGAGGCCTGGCGTTTGCCATCTTCCCTTGGCAGATGGTCCTCACCGTTGACATCGTGGCCGCGCTGATCATGGCCGGAGTGACGGCCTGGCCGTACTTTGTCCGAAAAGGGCGCGCTGCCCAGTAGACGGTGTGTGACAAGGGCGTTAACATCACAGTTCTATCTCATGTAGAATTCTAGGGCGGACAGTCACTCGCCCGCGCACCCACCCTTTTTGAGACTTTGGCATTTTTGCCACGACGATTGGCATCCCCATGACCTCCAACGCCGGCGGACATCAGTCCGACTCGAGCGGCGTTGCTGCCCCCCGCTCCACGCCTTCGCTGTGGCTGCGGCTTCTTTTCCTCAGCTCGACGACGGCGGTGGCGGCTCTTGCGGCAACGTCGGCTGTTGCGGCGGTCATGAACGGTGGCGTAGGAGTGCTTTCTGCCGCACTCGGCGGGGCGATCGTGATGGCATTTTTTGCCATCAGCCTCCTGATCGGCCATTTTGTCGGCCGGGATAACCCCTCCGGCGCGGTCGGCCTTTTTGTCGCCAGCTACTTTGTCAAGGTCGTCGGCTTCGCGGTGGTGCTGTTCGTCTTGGGCGCCCCCGCATGGCTGCACGGGCGCTGGTTCGTGATTGGCGCCGTCGTCACGGTTGTCTCGTGGCAAGCCGCCGAAATCTACGGCTTCAGCAAGGCCCGGATCCAGATCTACAACGACCCCGCAGCAGGCAAAGGGGGCGACGATGTTCACTCCTAGGAACAAGCGACGCTCCACCACACCCAATGCCGCAAAATCCGGCGATTCCACTGAGCAAGCGAACGACGGAAACGACGGCGGATACAACGCCGGCATTGCCGTCTTCAGCTACATTGTTGGCGGAATCATAGTCTGGAGTTTGATAGGCTGGGGTCTGGATAATCTGTGGGGGACTCGCTGGATTGTGCTCCTTGGCGCTCTGCTTGGAGCCGCAGGAGGGTTCTATCTTTCCCATATGCACGGCCTCACAAGTCATCGCTCGTCTTCCGGTGGAAGCAAAGCAGACAGTGGTCCGTCCCAGGACGGGAACAGTAATGCCAAATAATTTCACACGGGAAATGGCTGCAAGAAACGCGGCCGGATCCTCAACAACGCCCAATGATGGACACTGCAGAGAGGAAACGCGTTGATCGCGCTTGCGCTCCCGGCCCAGGATTCAGGGACCTTCACTCCTCCCGGAATCGACCAAATGCACCTGCCGGCTATCCTGCCGTGGGGTGCGAGCGATGGCTTCTCCAAGCAGATGTTGCTGGTGATCCTGTCGGTCGTCCTTATCGCTACATTCTTCATCCTCGCTGCGCGCAAGCAGCAGCTGGTTCCCGGCAAGCTGCAGTTCGCGGGCGAGATGGCCTACGGCTTCGTCCGCAACAGCATCGCCAAGGACATCATCGGCGGACGCGACTTCATGAAGTTCGTGCCCCTCTTGTTCTCGCTGTTCTTCTTCATCCTGGTGAACAACATCTACGGCGCGATTCCCGTGATCCAGCTTCCGAGCTTCTCGCACGTCGGCGGGGCCTATGTGCTGGCCGCAGTCGTGTACGTCACCTGGATCGGCATCGGCATCAAGAAGAACGGTTTGAAGTACTTCAAGCTGGCCACGGTTCCTTCCGGTGTTCCCTGGTACATCCTGCCGATCGTCGTGCCGATCGAAATCATCTCCAACTTCATGGTCCGCCCGGTCACCCACAGCCTCCGTCTCTTCGCCACCATGATGGCAGGGCACCTGATCGTGATGATCGCCGGCTCCGGCATTGAGTTCCTCGTCATGCAGGAAAACGTCCTTCTCAAGGGCGCGTCTGTGCTCGTGCTCGTTGGCGCCGTCGCCATGTACATGCTCGAAGCCTTGATCATGGTGCTGCAGGCTTATGTCTTCACCCTCTTGACTGCGATCTACATCGAAGGCGCGCTCCACGCCGACAGCCACTAGGCACAACCCCTCAATCTTCCCCCTCGGGGGTTGAAGCAAACCAAACAACCTGCCGCGAGTGCGGCATCTTGAAAGGAAAACAATGAACGGCAATATCAACGGCTCCCTTAACCTCATTGGCTACGGTCTCTCCGCAATCGGCGGTGGTATCGGTGTGGGTCTCGTATTTGCTGCTTACATCAACGGTGTCGCACGTCAGCCGGAAGCCCAGCGCGTGCTCCAGCCGATCGCGTTCCTTGGTCTGGCCCTGACCGAAGCCCTCGCCATCCTCGGCCTGGTCTTCGCTTTCGTTCTCAAGTAAACCGCTAAGAACCAAGCGAACATTCAGAACCGAGTAGATAAGGACGGGTGAAACATGAATCAGCAGATCATCTCAGCCGCCGCTCAAGGCGCCGCCGAGTCGGCTAATCCGCTCGTTCCCAACCCCTGGGAAATGGGCGTCGTCCTCGCTGGCTTTGCGGTCCTCTTTTACATCGTGGTCAAGTTTGTTGTCCCGATGTTCGAGAAGACTTTTGCTGAGCGCGCAGAGGCGATTGAGGGCGGCATTGCCAAGGCTGAAAAGGCCCAGGCTGAAGCTTCTGCAGCTCTCGAAGAGTACAAGCAGCAGCTCCACGATGCCCGCGCCGAGGCCAACCGCATCCGCGAAGAAGCTCGAGCCGAAGGTGCCCAGATCCTCGCGGAGCTGAAGACCAAGGCAGCAGCCGAGTCGGCACGCATCACCGAGCAGGCATACGCCCAGATCGAATCGGAGCGCCAGGCAGCTGTTGTCTCGCTGCGTTCCGAGGTGGGCACCCTGGCCACGACTTTGGCAGAGCGCATCGTTGGCGAATCGCTCAGCGATGACGAGCGTGCCGCCCGCGTGGTGGACCGCTTCCTCGCAGATCTGGAGACCCAGAGCGCAGGTGCAGCTAAGTAATGGCAGGTGTATCGAGCGAATCGCTGACCAAGGCGCTGGAGCAGTTGGAAGCCACGCTTCCGACGGCCTCGCTGCAGTTGGCTAAGGACCTCTTCGGAATCCTGGGAACGGTGGACAGCTCGGCTGGCTTGCGCCGCGCCCTGACTGACCCCTCCCGCAGCGGAGAAGAAAAGTCGGCGCTGGTCAAGCAGCTGGTTGGCGGGAAAGTCTCCGCTGATGCTGCGGAAATCGCGAGTGGATTGGCCAGCTTGCGCTGGGCATCGGCACGCGATATCGGCGATGCACTCGAGACTCTTGCCGCCACGGTTGTCATTGCCGTGGCTGAAAACAAGTCGGCCGTTTCTGCCTCCGGAATCACGGGGCTGGAAGAGCTGGAAAACGATCTGTTTGCTTTCAACCAGACCGTTGCTTCCAGCCACGAGGTACAACGTGCTCTGGGAGAGTCGCAGGCAAGTGCTGCGGCCAAGATCAGCCTGGCGGAGAAGCTGCTTCCTGGTGCAAGCCCGGAAGCCCAGCTCCTCATTGGCCAGGCCGTGTCGCAGCCGCGCGGCGTCAAGCCGAGCAAGCTCATCGACAATTTCGCCAAGCTTGCAGCCAAGCGCCAGCAGCGCTGGATCGCAACTGTCCGCGTTACCCGTCCGTTGACGGATGCGCAGGCCAGCCGTCTGCAGGCCGGGCTTGATGCCCTCTACGGCCGCGAGCTGAAGGTCAACATCAGCGTTGATCCGACTTTGATCGGTGGAATCCGGGTCCAGGTGGGAGACGAAGTGCTTGACGCTTCCGTCGTAGCCCGCCTGTCCGAGCTCCGCCGGCAACTCGCTGGCTAGCCAGACAAGCACAACTTAACTGATACAAACACCGGTCATCGTGAGCAACGATGATCACGAAAACAGGAGAGCAGGGACTGCAGATGGCCGAATTGACCATCAACGCCGACGACGTCCGTAATGCGTTGAACGAGTTCGCGGCGTCCTACGAACCCGGAAACGCAGAGCGCGTAGAGGTCGGCCGCGTGACCGCCGCAAGTGACGGCATCGCCCGTGTTGAGGGCCTTCCCTCGGTCATGGCGAACGAGCTGCTTCGCTTCGAAGACGGCACCCTGGGCTTGGCCCAGAACCTCGACGTCCGCGAAATCGGCGTCATCATCCTCGGTGACTTCACCGGTATCGAAGAGGGCCAGGAAGTCCACCGCACCGGTGAAATCCTGTCCGTCCCGGTAGGCGACGCCTTCCTGGGCCGCGTAGTTGACCCGCTGGGCATGCCGATCGATGACCTCGGCGAGATCAAGGCCGAGACCACCCGTGCACTGGAACTCCAGGCTCCGGGCGTGACCCAGCGTAAGTCGGTGCACGAGCCCATGCAGACCGGTCTCAAGGCTATCGACGCCATGATTCCGATCGGCCGTGGCCAGCGCCAGCTGATCATCGGTGACCGCCAGACCGGCAAGACCGCTATCGCCGTGGACACCATCATCAACCAGAAGGCCAACTGGGCTTCGGGCGATGTCACCAAGCAGGTGCGCTGCGTTTACGTCGGTGTCGGCCAGAAGGCTTCCACCATTGCCGCTGTCCGCCAGACCCTGGAAGACCACGGCGCGCTGGAGTACACCACCATCGTGGCTTCCCCGGCATCCGACCCCGCCGGCTTCAAGTACTTGGCTCCGTACGCCGGCTCGGCCATCGGCCAGCACTGGATGTACGGCGGCAAGCACGTACTGGTGATCTTCGATGACCTGTCGAAGCAGGCCGAAGCCTACCGTGCAGTGTCACTGCTGCTCCGCCGCCCGCCGGGACGCGAAGCGTACCCGGGTGACGTTTTCTACTTGCACTCCCGTCTGCTGGAGCGTTGTGCCAAGCTCTCCGACGAGCTGGGCGCAGGCTCGATGACCGGTCTTCCGATCGTCGAAACCAAGGCGAACGACGTCTCGGCCTACATCCCGACCAACGTCATCTCCATCACCGATGGCCAGATCTTCCTGCAGTCGGACCTCTTCAACGCCAACCAGCGCCCCGCTGTTGACGTCGGTGTGTCCGTGTCCCGTGTTGGTGGTGCGGCACAGGTGAAGTCCATGAAGAAGGTCTCCGGTACCTTGAAGCTGGACCTGGCACAGTACCGCGACATGCAGGCGTTCGCGATGTTCGCGTCCGACCTTGACGCTGCTTCACGCCAGCAGCTGACCCGTGGGGCCCGCCTGATGGAACTGCTCAAGCAGGGCCAGTACTCGCCGTTCCCGGTCGAGGACCAGGTTGTGTCCATCTGGGCCGGTACAAAGGGCTACCTGGACGATGTCCCGGTTGAAGATGTCAGCCGTTTCGAGTCCGAGTTCCTTGAGCACCTCAAGCACAAGTCCTCCATCCTGACCACGCTGGCGCAGACCAACGTCCTGGACGACGACACCGCTGAAGCGCTGAAGTCCTCGATCATCGACTTCAAGAAGGGCTTCTTCGGCGAAGGCGACAACCGCTTGGTTGGTGCCGGACACGAAGAGCACGAAGCGATCTCCGGCGGCGAAGTCGACCAGGAAAAGATCGTCAAGCAGAAGCGCTAGAGCATTGGTTCCCGGGCCTGCGGACGCACGCAGGCCCGGGGCCTTCGCCAAAGCCTTAGCCGCTGATCCATCGGGATCTTAGGAAAGGAAATGTATGGGAGCCCAGATCCGGGTCTACCGCCAGAAGATCAGCTCGACGACGTCGATGCGCAAGATCTTCAAGGCGATGGAACTGATCGCTACCTCGCGCATCGGTAAGGCCCGCGCCCGCTTGGCAGCTTCACTGCCCTACGCAAACGCGATCACCCGTGCCGTTTCTGCTGTCGCAAGCCAGAGCGAAATCGATCACCCGCTCGTCACCGAGCCGGAGCAGATCCGCCGTGCCGCCGTCCTGGTTATCACCTCGGACCGTGGCCTGGCTGGTTCTTACTCGGCGAGCGTGCTCAAGCAGGCCGAAGGACTCAACGAACTTCTCCGGGCAGAGGGCAAGGAAGTCAAGACCTACTTGCTTGGCCGTAAGGCCCAGGCATACTTCGACTTCCGCAGCCGTCCGTACTCCCGCGTATGGACCGGCGGAACGGACGCACCGGAATTCAAGACTGCAAGGGAAATCGGAGCCGCTCTTCTCGAAGAGTTCGCCAACGACTTCGCTGAGGGTGGCGTGGACGAAATCCACGTCGTTTACACCCGCTTCAAGTCGATGGTGACGCAGGAGCCCACAGTTGTTCGTCTGCTGCCGCTCGAAGTTGAAGAGCAGACAGTCAGTGAGTCCGAGCTTCTGCCGCTGTACGAGTTTGAACCGGAATCGGAACAGGTGCTTGACGCACTGTTGCCGCGTTACATCGAGTCCCGCATCTTCGCAGCAATGCTGCAGGCAGCAGCTTCCGAGCTCGCCGCCCGCCAGCGTGCCATGAAGTCGGCAGGCGACAACGCGACCGATCTGATCAAGAAGTACACGCGTCTGCGCAACACGGCCCGCCAGGCTGAGATCACGCAGGAGCTTTCCGAAATCGTGGCCGGCGCCGACGCCCTGAGCGCGTAGCCGCCGGTGTCTGGTTCGGCGCAAGCTGCACCTGCACCAAATAGATAAACTTAACCCCACGCCATCTACTGAGTGAAGTGAGAGAGATGACTGCCACCGCTACCGAGCACGTAGCTGCAACGGCCGGCGCCACCGGCCGCATTGCCCGTGTCATTGGCCCGGTTGTCGACGTCGAATTCCCGGCTGACGCAATCCCGTCGATCTACCATGCGCTTACCACTGAGATCACTCTCAACGGTGAGACCAAGACCATCACGTTCGAGACCTCCCAGCACCTGGGTGACAACCTCGTCCGCGCCATCGCCCTGCAGGCCACCGACGGACTCGTCCGCGGCACGTCGGTGCAGGACACCGGTGCCCCGATCTCCGTGCCTGTCGGCGACGGTGTGAAGGGCCACATCTTCAACGTTCTCGGCAAGCCGCTGGACGTTGACGAGTCCGAGATCCACGCTGACGCTTACTGGCCGATCCACCGCAAGGCTCCGGCCTTCGCGTCCCTTGAGGGCTCCACGGAGATGCTCGAGACCGGTATCAAGGTCATCGACCTTCTCACCCCCTACATCAAGGGTGGAAAGATCGGCTTGTTCGGTGGCGCCGGTGTTGGCAAGACCGTTCTGATCCAGGAAATGATCACCCGTGTTGCCCGTAACTTCGGTGGTACTTCGGTATTCGCCGGTGTTGGCGAGCGTACCCGTGAAGGCAACGACCTCTGGGTTGAAATGGAAGAGGCCGGCGTCCTGAAGGACACCGCCCTAGTGTTCGGCCAGATGGATGAACCGCCGGGAACGCGTCTTCGCGTGGCACTGTCCGCCCTGACTATGGCGGAGTACTTCCGCGATGTGCAGAATCAGGACGTGCTGCTCTTCATCGACAACATCTTCCGCTTCACCCAGGCCGGTTCCGAGGTCTCCACGCTGCTCGGCCGCATGCCGTCCGCAGTTGGGTACCAGCCGAACCTCGCCGACGAGATGGGCCTCCTGCAGGAGCGCATCACCTCGACCAAGGGCCACTCGATCACGTCGATGCAGGCTATCTACGTGCCTGCTGATGACTACACCGACCCGGCTCCGGCAACGACCTTCGCACACCTCGACGCGACCACGGAACTTTCCCGTGAAATCGCCTCCCGTGGTCTGTACCCGGCCGTTGACCCGCTGACGTCGACGTCCCGCATCCTGGACCCGCAGTACATCGGCAAGGACCACTACAACACGGCTGTCCGCGTGAAGCAGATCCTGCAGAAGAACAAGGAACTCCAGGACATCATCGCCATCCTCGGCGTTGACGAACTGTCCGAAGAGGACAAGATCGTCGTGTCGCGTGCACGCCGCATCCAGCAGTTCCTGTCCCAGAACACCTACACCGCCAAGCAGTTCACCGGCGTCGAGGGCTCCACCGTGTCCATCAAGGACACCGTGGAAGGCTTCACGGCGATTTGCGACGGCGAGCTGGACCACATCGCAGAGCAGGCGTTCTTCAACGTCGGCGGCCTGGATGACGTCGAGCGCCAGTGGGCCAAGATCCAGGAACAGACCAAGTAGTATGGCTGAGCTCGAGGTTGAGATTGTCGCAGCGGACCACTTCGTGTGGTCCGGTGCGGCCAAGATGGTCAAGGCCCGCACCAGCGATGGTGAAATCGGGATCCTGCCGGGCCACTCGCCGCTCCTCGCCATTCTGGCCGCGGGCGAGTTGGCCATCGAGCCGGTTACCGGAGACCGCCTTGCAGTAGTTGTGGACGGCGGGTTCTTCTCCGTCGACAACAACCGCGTGGTGATCGTCGCTGACAACGCCCAGCTGGGCGATTCAGCTACTGCGGGGATCCGATAGCAAGACCTTGATGGACGATTCTGCTCTTCCGTTCATCGCCTTGGCAACGGCGTTTGCGTTGCTGATTTTTACACTGTGCCTCGTCGGGGTGCGCCGCTTCAATTTGCGGCGCGCCCTGGGCACAGTCGACGCCTCCATTTGCACGGCTGGAAACAGCTGGCGGATGGGGGTTTGTCGTTATCAGGACTCGGAGCTTGAGTGGTTCCGCCTGCTCTCCCTCAGCTTCCGTCCGAAACACAGCTTCCGCCGCAGCTCCTTGGAGCTCCTGGGTCGACGGAAGCCAACGGAGGAAGAACTGACGAGGCTTCAGCCCGACGTCGTGGTAGTGGAACTCCTGCATGAAGGCCAGTCGTTCATGCTGGCAATGAGATTTGATGCCTACGCCGGGTTGTCGTCCTGGTTGGAAGCCGGCCCTGTGGTGGGCGTCGGCACCTGGCGCTGAGGACAGTGGAATTCCTGTACAACCTGAGCCTTGTTGATGGTCCGTTCTATTGGACCATCCTTGGCGCTGGAATTGCCGGGAGCGCATTCCTCCTCCTGCGACGAGACAGGCGCTGGCTGCTTTCCATAGTTTTGTCGCTTGTCGTCGCAAGTGGAGTTGTCTCGTTCATCCATTGGCTGCTCGTCAACGTCCTTACCGTGTTCCCGGAGGATCTCCCCTTCGATGTCCTTGTTTGGTCGACGGTTGCCTTCTTCGCGTTGGCCCTCTTCTCTTTTCGGCTCCCCGGATCCTCGTGGCGCGGCAGGAGCGCCGCAGGGGTCTCGTTCGTCGCCGTGCTGCTCCTCTCCGCTCTTCAGATCAACAGCTACTTCGGGCTCAACCACACGGCGGCTGATCTCTTCGGCCACAACGTGGGACGGATCCCCCAGCTTGAGGAAGGGTTCAAAAGGGGTTTTTCACGGACCCTGCCGGTGTCACTGCCTGACGGGGGAATCGTCCGCAGGGCATCGATTCCCGGAATCGAATCCGGCTTCAAGGCCCAGGACGCTTTCATTTACCTGCCGCCGGCCTATCAAGCCGCTGATCGCAGCCAACTACCCGTGCTGGTCCTGTTTGCCGGCCAGCCCGGACGTCCCGCCGATTGGCTGACCGGCGGCCGCCTTGAACCGGCCATGAACACCTTCGCCGCCCGGCACGGAGGCGTGGCGCCCGTCGTCGTGGTGGTCGATCCAAACGGGTCCGATACCGCAAACACCATGTGCATGGATAGCCGGATCGCACGTGCCGACACCTACCTCGCGATCGATGTTCCGCGCTGGATCAACTCGACGCTCGAGGTTTCCGCCGACCCAAGGAAGTGGGCGGTCGGCGGGTTCTCCTTCGGTGCAACCTGTGCCGTGCAGATGACGACGCTGCACCCCGAAATCTACCCTTCCTTCATCGCCTTCTCGGGAGAGCGGGAGCCTTCGCTTGGCCCCGATCGCCAGCGGACCATCCAGACCGCATTTGGCGGGGACTCTGCCGCCTTCGACGCCCTCACGCCGTTGAACCTGATGAGACAGCGAAACTATGATGGCCATGCAGGCTTCTTCGCCGTCGGGACCGCAGACGGCGAATTCGTCCGCTACGCCAGCGAGCTGGCGGCAACCGCCCGCACTTCCGGGTTCGATATCAGGCACGCTTCCGTTTCCGGAGCCGGCCATTCGTGGGCCGTGGCCGTGCAAGAGCTTCCTTCCGCGATGGAATTCCTGGCCCCTCGGTGGGGACTCGTCCAATGAGTACCGAGGAAGCCCAATTGTCCAAGGACCAGGCGGCTGCCCCCGAAGATGCCAGGCCCGCCCGGAAGATGGCGGCAACCCTTGCCCGGGCCGTCCTGGGCAACGTGGCTGCCCATATCGGCGCGATCCCCTTCACCGTGATTGTGCTCGCGCTGTACCTGCTCACTCCGGCGATCTTCGACTCCGATCTCGGGTACGGCCCTGACGTGTTGCGGCATCTTTCGAGCGTGAGCGGTGGAGGGTTGAAGTCGGGGGACTGGTGGTCCATCTGGACTTCGATGTTTTTTGCCGCCAACCCCTTCGACTATGTGATGACCTCGTTGTTGTTCGTCGTGCTGCTGGGCTCTTCAGAGCGCAAGCTGGGGTGGTTCCGCACAGCGGCGGGCTTCTTTGGCGGGCAGTTTGCCACGGTCACCGCCTTTTTGTTGGTGGTCCAGTTGGCAGCCTACGCCGACGACGGCTGGCTGGGACGGATGATGGATGCCAGGACCTCCGGGCCCCTCCCGGCAACCCTCTTCGTCGCGATGGCGGCCAGTGGCCTTCTCCCGACTTTGTGGCGTCGGCGCCTCAGGGCGACGGTTGTGTCCCTGGCGCTTCTCCTGGTGCTGTACGTTGGCGACCCCTCGGCTGTCATGGCTTTGACCGGTGCCGTGCTCGGACTGGGGACCGGTCTGTGGCTTCAGCTCGACCACGGCATTCAACCGAGCCACCGGGCGACCAGGCGTGAAACGCGAAACCTGCTGTCCCTCATGGTGGCGATTTTCGGCGTCGGGCCCTTAGTGGCGGGCGCGGTGAGGAGCCCCGCGGGGCCGCTGGCGTTGATCCGCGAAATGGTCCTGAACCCTGTTCCGACGCTTAACCAATTGCAGGCGAACTGCGGTGGAACCGTGGACATCAGCTGCCTTCAACTTGGACGCCAGGGCTATCCCGGGCCCGCCGGTGTGGCCCTCGCGGTGGTACCCGCGTTGCTTCTCTTGATCTGTGCGGTGGGCATGCGCCAAGGAAGGCGCTTGGCCCTGAAAATCGCCATCAGCGTGCAACTTGGCGTGGTGGCGCTGTCCTTTGCCTACCTGGTGCTGTTTGCCAGCATTCCGCATTTTCCAGGACGGGGCCGTACCGTCGTCATGGGCTCCGCGGTGTTCCACATTCTGACCCTCGCCCTGGTTCCTCTGATCCTGGCGGTTCTGCTTTTCCTGTTCAGGGGCAACTTTGTGGTGGGCTCGAGGGCGCCGCTCCGCCGGAAGATGGCGTGGCTGGTTGGCGGTACGTGGCTCATATTGGCGAGTGGCTACACCGGGGCGTGGCTCGGCTCGGGCGGTTTGGCGCACGACGGCGGCATCCTGGGCCTCATTGCGGAACTCGCCCGACAGTATCTTCCCTTGCCCATACCCACGGCTTTCGGCCGCGTGTTCGCAGAGCGAAGCGCCGCCGAGTCGATATTGTTCGCGTGGTCGGGGATCATCTTCTGGCTTGTGGCCATGGCCGCGGTGTGGACCCTGCTTCTCAAACGGCAGCACGGCCCCGGCGGTGAGGATCCGGCCCGCTTGGCGGCCAGGAATCTGGTCAAGCGCGGCGGGGAGTCCCTGTCGTGGATGGCGCTCTGGGAGCCGAACAAGTTCTGGTTCACTCCCGGAATGGACGCCGGAATTGCCTACCAGCAGCACGGAAACGTCGCACTGACCTTGGCCGGTCCGTTCGGTGATCCCGCACAGGCCACTGCCACGACCGAGGGATTCCTGGACTACTGTGCACACCATGCATTGGTGCCGTGCCTCTATTCCTGCACTGAGGAATTGTGGCCGATGCTGCAATCCACGGGATTTCGCCGAATTGCGGTCGCCCAGGAAACCCGGCTCTCCATCCGCGACCTTGAGTTCAAGGGCAAAGCGTGGCAAAACGTCCGCACGGCCAGGAACCGTGCACTGAAGGCCGGGGTCGAAGCCCGGTGGGGGCGCTATTCGGAGTTCCCGCAACACATACGTTCCCAGCTCGGCGAAGTGTCGGAAGAGTGGGCCGCCAGGAAAAAGATGCCTGAAATGGGCTTTACCTTGGGTTCCCTCGACGAGCTGATGGACCATGAAGTGCTTTGCTGCATAGCGGTCGACGGCAAAGGGTTTGTCTATGGTGTCACCAGTTGGCTTCCGGTGTTTCGTGACGGCCAAGTGATTAGCTGGACATTGGACTTCATGCGCCGGCGCAGCGACGCCTTCCCTGGGCTCATGGAATTCATGATTGCCTCGGCAGTCCACGAGTTGCGACAGGGAGTGGAAGTCATTTCTCTCTCGGGCTCGCCTTTGGCCGGGGAGACCGAGGAATTCTCCAGCGGGGAAGCCGGCTTGGCGGGCATTCTCGACCTCGTTGGCAGGACCTTGGAGCCTGTTTACGGATTCCGCTCTTTGGCCCGCTTCAAATCGAAGTTCCAGCCGGAGTACAGGACTTTGTATATGTACTACCAAGACAGCCTGGAGATTCCCGCGATCGGCGCTGCGCTAAGCCGGGCATATTTGCCGGGGCTGTCCGTCCGGCAAACTGCCAGGCTTCTCCGCACCCTCGTTGCCTGAAAGGGAAAAGGGGTCCCGCATCCTGTGCGGAACCCCTTCCCTGAACCTGCCAGGCAGAATTCAAGCAGTCAAACTAGACGGCGGTGACGCCGGTGGCCTGCGGGCCCTTTGCGCCCTGACCGATCTCGAACTGAACACGCTGGTTCTCGTCGAGGGTGCGGAATCCGCCGGTCTGGATCTCGGAGTAGTGGACAAAGACGTCGCCTTCTGCGTCGTCCGGGGTAATGAAGCCGAAGCCCTTTTCAGCGTTGAACCACTTGACGGTGCCCAGTGCCATTTTGTTTCTCCTCATTGTGGAACTTTTAAGTCCGGCACACCGCGTGCCGGCCTTGGTTACTCCGCGAGAAGACCTGGTTTTCCGTCCAAGCAGAGCTTGGTTGGCTTCGCAGGAGCTTCACGCTCGCAACACGTCTTGCGAGCATGAATCACACCTACACAAAGACTGCTACAACACTTTCATGGCGAATACTGGAGGTCAACGGTCTGCTGGGGAATTCGGACAAATTTTAAGTAAAAAGAAGGTAACGGAAGAAAGCGCGCCCGTCACTGGATGCGCCATTGGGAGCCTGCAAATTCGGCCTAGATGAGCCAATCCCCCTAAGCCAGCCAATCACCATTGCGCAATACACCCGCGAGTTGAAGCTCCCTGTCCACGACGACGAGATCGGCCCGCAGGCCCCGGCGAAGGCCGCCGAGTTCATCGGAGAGCCCCAGGACCGCGGCGGGAACCGCCGTCGCCGAGGCAACCGCGTCGGCGAGCCCGACGCCGGCCGCAACGGTGCGCCTGACGACGTCGAGCATGGTGGCAGTGCCACCGGCGATGGACCCGGTGGCATCCAAGGTAGCGACGCCGTCCGTCACGGTTACCGGAGAGGGGCCCAGCATGTAGTTTCCGTCGGAGAGTCCCGCCGCCGCCATTGAATCGGTCACGAGGACAACGTTTGCGGCGCCTACCAGCTGAAAAACGGTTGCGACGGTGCTCGGGTCAAGGTGGGTGCCGTCCGCTATCAGTTCCACCACGGCCTTGCCCTCCTGGGCCGTGCGAAGGGAGGCAGCGACGGGGCCGGGGGAGCGGTGGTGCATGGGAGGCATGCCATTGAACAAGTGCGTGACAGTCGGCAAGGAGCTGACGCCGTCGAAACCTGCGGATTCCAAGCCCTCGCGCGCCGCAGTCAGGGAGGCGGCCGCCGTCGCGTCGTCGCAATCCGTGTGGCCGAGAGACGGCGTCACTCCGTGGAACGTCATCAGGTCCACGAGCGCCGCGGCGCCGGGAAGCTCGGGGGCGTAGGTCATGGTGGCGAGCTTGCCGGCAGCGGCTTCAACCAGCTCGGTCATGAGGTCCAGGTCCGGCTCCAGCAGATAGGCGGGGTTCTGCGCACCGCAGCGGGCACGGGAGAGGAAAGGCCCCTCCATGTGGATTCCCGCTACGAGTCCTTCATCGGCCAAGCGAACGAAAAGCTCGATGCCGCGGAGCAGGTCCTCCCGGGGCGCTGTGACCATGCTGGCGAGGAGCGTGGTGGTCCCGGAGCGGTGCAGGAAATCGATGGCTTTGCGTGCCGAGGATTCATCGGCTCCGGGAAAGTCGCCTCCGTTGCCGCCATGGCAGTGCACATCCACGAACCCGGGAACGATGTACCGCTCAGCAGGGAAATCGGTCCGGGGAGTTTCCTCGAACCCTTCGAAGGCTGCTTCGTGGAATTCGGCGGCCGGCCCGGCGAAGGCGATGCGGTCGTCCTCCACCGCCACCAGGCCGTCTTCGATCACCACACCGTCGCTGACGATGGTTCCGGTAATTAGGTGGCGCACAGGCGCAGACGAAGATACAGGCCGGTCTGGGACAGTCATGCTTTGATTCTAGTTGCCGGGGCCCGCGCCTGACCCGATTTACCCGGTTTACCCGGGATGACGGCCAGGACACCTAGAACAAGCGCGACTCGCTGTCGTCTACGCCGCGCATCGCGTCATAGTCCAGGGTGATGCAGTCGATTCCGCGGTCGTTGGCAAGGACTTTCGCCTGCGGCTTGATCTGCTGGGCGGCGAAAATGCCCCGCACCGGGGCCAGCAGCGGATCGCGGTTGAGCAGCTCAAGGTAGCGCGTGAGCTGCTCGACGCCGTCGATGTCGCCGCGCCGCTTGAGTTCGACGGCGACTGTCCTGCCGTCGCCGTCCCGGGCGAGGATGTCCACGGGACCGATGGCAGTGAAGTACTCGCGCCGGATGAGCGAATAGCCGGCACCAAGGGTTTCGATCTGCTCGGCGAGCAGTCGCTGCAGATCGGCTTCGACGCCGTCCTTGATGAGCCCGGGGTCCGTTCCGAGGTCGTGGGACGTGTCATGGAGTTGCTCGTAGATGTTGATGATGAGCCGGTCATCGGTCTTGGCCGACTGCACGGTCCACTGCTCCATCACGCCTTCTTCGACCTCGGTCTCCTCCGGCGTCGTCACCCGCAGGGTAGCGGGCGGGCTCATCCAGTTCAGCGGCTTGTAGGAGCCGCCGTCGGAATGGACCAGCACGGAACCATCGGATTTGACGAGCAAAAGCCGGGTGGCAAGCGGGAGGTGGGCCTTGAGGCGGCCAACGTAATCTACGGAACAACGGGCTATGACGAGTCGCACCCGCTCCACTTTACTTCCTCTGCCACTACCCCTGCCGCGCGCAACTAGCGACTGGGGCAGAATGGAGTCATGCCCCGCTCCAACCGCCCCCGACGCACCGAATCAGCCAAGGCAAGCTGGAAACGGACAGGCGAGTCGCCGGAACTGGATCTGGAACGTGCCCGTTCGGGCATTGCCCGCAGGGAAAGCGCCCCCGACGGCGACTGGATGGTCCGGACCATGACCGCACGGAAGGCCGAGAAGACCTACATATGTCCCGGTTGTTCGATGGCCATCGTGCCCGGAATCGCCCACCTGGTGGTGTGGTCCGAGACGCACCTCTTCGGCGATGCCGCGGGATTGGCGGAACGCCGCCACTGGCACAACAACTGCTGGACAGGCCGAACCTACAGGTACCGCTGAGCACTTAAGCTGCCGCTGACACCCAAATGTGTCCGTGACACGCAAACGGGTTGGTGACACTCGGATATGAGTGTCACCAGCCTGTTTGCGCAGCAACAGCCCGTCTGCGCGTCGCGAGGAACCACAGCACGCGGCTGAGGAATTCCTTGGTGCGGGTGTGTGCTGGGGGGTGGCGATGATCTCTCCTTGTAGATTTGTGCTGGCCCGGTGAATCTCCCCACCTTTGGCCGGGGTGCTGCCTTGGAATACTTGGAACTACGGGAATTCCGGACTGCGGTAGCGGCCAAAAGCGGGGAAACCACGACGACGACGCCACCGCCGCTGAGCACTTAAGCTTGGAAACATGAGTTTCGATCCCGCTTCCCTCGTTTTCAGCCAGCCGGAGTCTGCCACGGACATCAGGGCATCCACGGTATTGCCGGCGCACCGCGAAAACGTGGAGTTCCTCACCGAAGACGGCAAGGTGCTTGTGGGTGAGCTGGCGCTGCCGGAATCCGGCGAGATCTCGGCGACGCTTATTACCCTGCATCCCTTGCCGACGCACGGCGGCTTCATGGATTCGCACGTCTACCGGAAGGCGTCCTATCGGCTTCCGGCACTCGCCGGCGTCGCGGTTCTGCGCTTCAACACGCGGGGCACGCATTCGCCTAGGGGTACCAGCCAGGGGCAGTTCGACGAAGGAATCGGTGAGCGGTACGACGTTGAGGCTGCTGTTCGCTTCGCGGTGGAACGCGGGCTTCCGAACCGCTGGCTGGTGGGCTGGTCGTTCGGCACAGAACTGGCCTTGATGTACGGTGCCGTTGAGCCGGTGGCTTCCCAAGTGGAGGGTGCCGTCCTGCTGTCTCCGCCGCTGCACCGTGCCACGGACGTGCACTTGAAGGAATGGGCAGCTTCGGGAAAGCCACTGACAGTCCTGGTTCCGGAACACGACGACTATCTTCAGCCCGCCGAGGCCGCCCGACGATTCAGCTTGGTGCCTCAGGCCCGGGTCTTGGGGATCGACGGAGCCAAGCACCTGTGGGTCGGCGAGAAGTACGCGGCCCGGGTCCTGGACGAGATCGTGGACGACGTGACGGAAGCCGGTGCAGGACCGGATGGCCTGCCGCGCCACTGGACAGGCCCAGTGGCGACGGCCTAACGGTCACGGCCTAGTGGCGGTCCTGGCGGACGATGAAGACTTCCTTGATCAGCAGCATGATGGCTGCCGCCGTCGGGATGGCGATCAAGGCGCCGAGCACGCCCAGTAGGCTGCCGCCCGCGATCACCGAGATCACGGCAACAGCACCCGGAACGGCAACGGCCTTCTGCATGATGCGCGGAGAGATGAAGTACGCCTCGAACTGCAGATAGGCGAAGTAGCAGATGGCGTAGATCACGGCGGTCTGCCAGCCGGCGGTCAGAGCGACCAGAATGACCACCACAGCGGCAATCATGCCGCCTACCAAGGGGATGAACGCAAGCAGGGCAACCACGAAAGCCAGCAGGACGCTGAACGGAATGCCCAGGATGCTCATGACGATGAATGCGAACAACGCGTTGAGCAAGGCAACACAAACCTGGCCGATCACATAGTTGCCCACCGAGCGCGTGATCTCCTCGGACAGAGCCTCCACCCGGGGCCTGCGTGACCGTGGTGCGAGCCGGTACCCCCATCTCTTCATGGCGGGCAGGGCACCGAGGAAGTAGAGGCTGAGAACCAGGACGATCAGCGTCCCGAAGACCCCGTTGGCCACCGTGGATCCGAAACCGACGACGCCGCCGAAGATACCGCCCATGGCGTCGGGGTTCTTGACGAACTTGTCGAGTTCCTGGCTGATCTTGTCGCGGACGCCGAATTGGCTGTCAAGGGAGCGGAAGAAATCCGAATCCACGAAGCCCCGGATCCAGTCGGGAGCCTGCCGCACGATCTGCGAGACCTGTTCCACGATGGTGGGGATAAGGGTGGCGAAAAACGCCGCCACTCCGGCAACGAGAACTCCGACGGCGATGACGACGCCGGCCGGGCGGGGAACCTTGCGGTCTTCGAGCCAGCGGACCACGGGGTCAAGTCCCAAGGCAATGAACAGGGCCGTAACGATCCACAACAACAGTTGGACGGTACTGGTGCCGATGTAATACAGCATGAGGGCGACTCCGACGCCGGCCGTGCCCATGAAGCCGACATACAGCGGATGTTGCGCGGACATCCTCGGGCCGGGGGAACCGAAGCGCGCACCGTCGGACTCATCCTGGGCTGGCTCGGTTGTTGCATCGTGCTCAAGTTCGGGAGGCATTTCGAAGCGGACCCGCGGTTGGGCACCGGGAATGGGCTGGCGGAGGCGGCGCACGAAGGACGCCATCAGTCCCTCGCCGTGATCCTTGCCGTCCCGGTTAGACCCATCAGCCACGCCATCCGGGCTGGTCCCCGATCCTTGTTCGGCGGGGGTGGGATCCTTGCGCTCTTTCACGTGCTTCAGCTGCCTTTTCGTTCCGCGGTCAGGCTCCAGGAGTGCCCGATGTCATGTTGTTCGCCACACTATCAGCAGGCCGGAACTGGCGAATTCTAGGGGTTGAGCCGTGCGGCGGGAAGCCCTTCGGGAGGGCCCCGAACTGACTCCTTGGTAACAAAACCGTTACCCTTGAAGTTCAACGACCGCTGATGATTGGTATTCCTGTGCGATTGAAGACTGCAGTTTCGCTGGTGCTGCTTGGCCTGCTGACACTGTTGGCCGGCATTGGCCAGCTGACCTTTTGGGCCCCGGCCGAGACCGTAACCGCGTCCGCCCCTGGCGACTCCAAAGCCGCTCCGCTGACCGTGATCACCCAAGACGTGTTGGCCCACAAGGGTGGCCCCAGGCAAATCAGCATCAAGGGCGATGGCAAGTTCGTGTTGGCTGTCGGACGTCCGGATGACGTCGATGCGTGGGTAGGCAAGACCGCGCACAACAGCATCACCGGCGTGTCCGAGGACGGCAAGTCCCTCCAGGTTGCCGGCACCGATGGCGAAGCAAGCGCTCCGTCGCCCGCCGGATCGGATCTGTGGGTGCAAACGGAGAACGCCAGCGGACAGCTGGACTACACCTTCACCCCGCCCGCGAGTGGCAACTGGTCGCTCCTCGTGGCTAGCGACGGAACCAAGCCGGCGCCGTCGTCGGTCTCCATAACGTTCGCCAACGATGCCACCATGCCGTGGGCGGTCCCGCTCATTGTCATTGGCGCGATCCTCATCGTCGCGGGTGCGGCGTTGCCGTTCGTCAGCAAGTTCACCAGGGGCCGGGGCTCCCGCCCGAACGGTCCGCGGGGCGGCGGGAACACGGAAACCGACCCGGAGACCGCCGGCGAAGACACCGCCAAGGAAACCGACAAGGACGTCATCGGCGAGGACACACCTGCCGAGGACACCAACAAGGGCAAAAGCGGCGGTCCAGCACTTCGTATTTCGCTTGTAGCTGCAGCTGTTGTGACGGCCCTCGCCGGCGGCACCGCGGCAGGCGCCCAAGCGGCCGAGACTCCTTCTCCCTCCGGATCCGCGACGGCGGTCCCCGCGGGGACCGCTGGTGCGCAGACCGTCCCCGTCTTGGTGGACGCGCAGCTCAAGCGCATCCTGGACCAGGTCGCAGGCGCAGTGGCCGCCGGGGATGCAGCACGTGATGCCTCCAAACTCGCCCCCAGGGTTGACGGCACGGAGCTGCAGGTCCGCACACAGAACTACAAGATCCGGTCGCAGGTTGCCACGCACGAGGCACGGATGCCCGTCCGGTCCAGCAAATTGCTGGGCAGCGTCATCTCCACCCAGCGAACCTGGCCACGCACCGTGATCGCCTTGACCCAAGGCGATGGCAACGTGGTTCCCCAGGTCCTGACCCTCGTGCAGGCCTCGCCGCGGGAGAACTACAAGCTGAAGAGCACTTCCCCGCTTCAGCCCGGAACGTCCTTCCCTGCGATTCCCTTGGGCGGAACCGCGCAGTTGGCGGCCGGTGACAAGTCCGGGCTGCAGTACAGCGGGACCGAGGCGATGGCAGCCCTGGGCGATCGCTTGACCAAGGCCGATTCGGCGTTCAAGGACAAGCTCGTGGAAGGCACCAATTCGCCCTACATCGCCGATGTGCTGGACTACCAGGCGAGCACCGTCAAGTCCGGCGCCAACGGCAATTTCACCTTCACGCACACGCCCTCTCCGGCGGATACGGCAGTGTTCCGGACGTCCGACGGCGGCGCCGTGGTGGTGGGAAAGCTGAACTTCGATTTCACCAGCAAGCCCAAGGCCGATGGCGACACGCTGACCGTGGACAAAGCCGCGGCCGTGCTCGCGGGCGGCGATTCCACGAAAGTCGGCCTCGTGCAGACCTTCTCGGAGTCGGTAGCGATTTACATTCCACCGGCAGGCTCGACTGCTCCCATGAAGCTCGTTGCCGCGGTCCGCGGTCTGGTGGGGGCCAGCTTCCAGTAGGCAAATGGTGGTGGAGCAGCGGCTAGAGTGGACGGTATGAGTTCGCCAGGATCCCGTCCCGTCCCTCCAGCCGCTGCCAGCCAGCTCAACCTGCGCGGCGCCGTCGACCTCTCTGGATTGCGGCGCCCGGCGCCGGCGGCACCGAACGGGGCCCCGGCTGCATCCGGCGCAAGCCCCGGAAGCAGCCAACCCCTTCGCGTAGATGCCACCGAGGCCAATTTCCAGGACCTCGTCCAGCTGTCCGCGCAGATTCCGGTCCTTTTCCTTTTGTGGTCCAACCGCTCCTTGGAGGCTTCGACCCTCCTCCATAGCCTCGAAGGTGTCGTCGAAGGCTACGCCGGCAAAGTCGTGCTGGCTGCCGCGGATGTTGATGCGTTCCCGCAGCTTGCGCAGGCATTCCAGGTCCAGGCCATCCCCACCGCTGTCGCGGTCCTGAAGGGCCAGCCCGTGCCGCTCTTCGAGGGGCCCGCTTCGGACCAGGAAATCCGCACCCTCATCGATGAACTCCTCAAGGTGGCCGAAGCCAACGGAGTAACGGGCAGTATCGGCGCGGGCGCCGCTGGCGCGGAGGCCCGTCCCTTGCCTCCGCTGCACCAGGCAGCCTTCGATGCCATTGAAGCCGGAGATTACGCCGCTGCGGCCACCGCCTACCGCCAGGCGCTCGCTGAGAAACCGGCTGATGCCGAGGCGAAGGCCGGGCTGGCCCAGGTGGAACTGATGGGCAGGCTTGAGCTCCTGACGGCAACGGAAGCCGAAGCCGTGCGCCAGCGGGCGGCGGAGGAACCGGACAACATCGAAGTACAGCTCACGGTGGCCGACCTCGACATCTCGGGTGGACACATCGAGGACGCGTTGAACCGCATCATTGCGTTCATTGGCCGCAACTTCGGTCCCGAGCGTGAGACGGCGCGCGTGCGCCTGCTGGAACTGTTCGACGTCGTCGGCATTTCGGACCAACGTGTGGCCAAGGCCCGGCAAGGTCTGGCACGGGTCCTCTTCTAATGACGCAGCCGGCGTTGTTCAGCCCGCTTCAATTGCGCTCGTTGGCGTTGCCGCATCGTGGCTGGGTTTCGCCGATGTGCCAGTACAGTTGCTCGCCCGACGGCGGGGGCGGCGTGCCCAACGATTGGCACCTGGTGCATCTTGGTGCGTTTGCCACGGGCGGCGCGGCCCTCATCCTCACGGAGGCGTCGGCCGTCAGCCCCGAGGGAAGGATCAGCCCGCGGGACGCCGGACTGTACACGGACGAGCAAGCGGGCGCTTGGGAGCGGATTGTGGACTTCGTCCATCGCAACAGTGCCGTGGGCGGCAAGATCGGCGTCCAACTGGCGCACGCCGGCCGCAAGGCTTCCACCTACTGGCCTTTCGCCGAAGAGAGCGGATCCGTAGCGGAGTCCGACGGCGGGTGGGTTGCGCGGGGTCCGGGTAACGAGGCGTTTGCCGGGCTTGCACGTCCTCTTGCCATGAGCGAAGAGGACATCCACGCGGTGATTTCGGATTTCGCGGCGGCAGCCTCACGGGCGGTGGACGCCGGGTTCGACACGGTGGAGATCCACGGCGCGCATGGTTACCTCCTGCACGAATTCCAAAGCCCCCTGATCAACAAGCGCGACGATTCCTGGGGAGGCAGCGAGGCCGGTCGAAACCGCTTGATGCTTGAGGTCATCGACGCAGTCCGTGCTGTCATCCCCGATTCGATGCCCTTGTTGCTGCGGATTTCCGCCAGTGATTGGGCCGAGGGTGGCGTAGACATTGACGCCTCCGTGCGCCTCGCGCGGGCGGCGTCCGAGCACGGGGTGGACTTGGTGGACGTCTCCAGCGGAGGCGCAGTGGCCCACCAGCGGATCAAGGCCGGCCCTGGATACCAGACGGGATTCTCGGAACAGATCCGGCGCGAAGCAGGGGTTCCCACCGGTGCAGTCGGCTTCCTGACATCCTCGGGACAGGCCGAACACACGGTGGCCACGGGCCAGGCCGACGGCGTATTCATGGCACGGGCAGCCCTCCGCGATCCGCACTGGTGGCTTCGCGCGGCTTTCGAACTCGGCTTCCCTTTGGATTGGGCGCCGCAGTATCAGCGCGCGGTTCCACGGCACAGCTTCTAAGAGCTGCTCCTTTCGGATGCGAACCGTTCTGGCGAGCTAGTCCTTTGGGATGAGGCGGCTCCGGAAAGCGGCTCAGTAGTTCCCCCTCGGGGACGACCCCCGGAAGCGTCTCCGGGGCTAGGCTGGCTGCATGACTGTCCAGCTTCCCGGTTCCCCTCCCACCTCCCCGGTGCCTGCCTTGGCCCTGCGCGGACTGGCGAAGCGCTTCGGCGGCAAGATCGCCGTCGATGGCATCAGCCTGGATGTCCCGGCTGGCTCCTTCTACGGGGTCGTTGGTCCCAACGGGGCGGGCAAGACCACCACGTTGTCCATGGCCACCGGACTCCTGCGGCCGGATTTCGGGACGGCCTACATCCACGGCGTGGACGTGTGGGCGAAACCGCTCGACGCCAAGAAGCTGATGGGGATATTGCCCGACGGCGTCCGCCTCTTCGACCGCTTGACGGGTGAACAGCTCGTCACTTACGCCGGCTTGCTTCGGGGCATGGACAGGGACGTCGTTGCCCACAGGGTGGGAGAGCTGATGGCCGCGCTCGACCTGAGCGGCGACGCCGGCACCCTCGTGGTGGACTACTCCGCCGGCATGACCAAGAAGATTGCCCTCGCCTCGGCGCTCATCCATGCGCCCAGGCTGCTCGTCCTGGACGAGCCGTTTGAGTCCGTGGATCCTGTATCGGCAGCCAACATCCGGGGAATTCTTGACAACTACGTGGGCTCGGGAGGGACGGTCATCGTCTCGAGCCACGTCATGGACCTCGTGCAGCGCATGTGCGACCACGTGGCCGTTGTGGCTGCAGGCAGGGTCCTCGCCGCCGGAACCGTCGACGAGGTCCGCGACGGCGCCACGCTCGAGGACCGTTTTGTGCAGCTGGTGGGCGGCGGAAACCAGGCGGGAGGCCTCGAATGGTTGCGCACCTCCTGAGCCTGAAGTGGCGGCTCCTGCTGAACGGCTTCCGACGCAGCCCGGGCCAGCTTGTGGGAATCGCGATCGGTGGGCTCTATGCGCTGGGAGTCGTCGCGACCCTCGTGGGGACTCTCATCGCCCTGCGGTGGGCCGACCCCGAGACGGCCCACACCGCCGTCGTCCTCGGTGGCGCCGCCGCGATCCTGGCCTGGGCTGTGGTGCCTCTGATGGCCTCGGCCGCGGACATGACGCTTGACCCTTCCCGCTTCACGACGTCGGCGATCCCCATGCGCCAACTGCTGACCGGGCTTGCCCTCGCCGGATTCATCGGAGTGCCGGGCTTGTCCACGATGCTCGTGGCGTTATTCACCGCGGCGACATGGTGGCGCAGCGTGCCGGCGGTGCTTGGAGCCCTGCTGGGTGCCGTGGTGGGCGTGCTGATTTGCGTGGTCCTGTCGAAAGTGATCACGACGGCGACCGCCAGCCTCGCAGCCTCCCGCCGTTTCAAGGATGTGAGCAGCATTGTGGTCTTTGTGCCGCTCGTGCTGATGGGACCGATCGTGGCCGGCGTCTTGAGGGGAGTGTCCAGTTCCACCGGCTATCTCCCCGAACTTGCCCGGACGGTCTCCTGGACTCCGCTCGGAGCCTCCTGGTCGCTTGGCGGCGATCTGGCGTCCGGAGATGTTGCTGCCGCCGGCCTGAAGTCGTTGATCGCCCTCGCCACTCTCCTCGTGTTGTTTGCCGCCTGGAATGCCCTGCTCAAGCGGGCGCTGGTCACTCCGCCATATTCCGGCGGATCGAGAAAACGCGGCGGGAAACTTGGCTTGTTCGGACTGCTGCCGGCAACTCCCACCGGGGCCATTGCCGCACGGGCCCTCAGCTACTGGATCCGCGATCCGCGCTACGCAGCCTCGCTGATCGTGGTCCCGTTGCTGCCCGTGATTTTCCTGTTCCAGTCCGGGCAGTCCGGAAGCTACTCCATGCTGGTGATTCTGGGGCCCATGTCTGCCTTTGTCCTCGCATGGTCCATTGCCGCGGATGTTTCCTACGACAACACCGCATTTGCCTTGCATCTGGCCACCGGGGTCCGCGGCCTTCATGACCGGCTCGGCCGGGCCTTGGCTTGCCTTGCGTTCGCTCTCCCGGTGGTGTTGATCTTCGCCGTCGGGCCCTTTTTCCTGACGGGAGAATGGGGCTGGCTGCCCGGTGTCCTGGGTCTTTCCCTGGGCGTGCTGTTCACAGGCCTGGGCTTGGCCTCCATCGTGTCGGCGCGGTACACGTCCAGCGTCCCGTTGCCCGGTGACAGCCCGTTCAAGAAACCGCCGGGAAACGTTGCCCAGACGCTGGCGGTCCAGTTCGGGGGAATGGCGGTTCTGTTCGTCCTGGTCCTTCCTGAACTTGTCCTGGTGATTGTCCAGTCGGTCACGGGCGATCCGCTGTGGGGATGGATCAATCTCGCAATTGGTACGGCTCTTGGGGTGGCCTTGTTCGTGTCGGGTGTCCGGATCGGCGGACGCTGGCTCGACCGGCGCGGGCCGGAGCTTTTCGCGCAATTGAGCGTCAACCGTTGATTCCATGAGCAACAATGACAAGTTATGGGACATGGGATAACCTCGAGTTTGAACCAGTCGATCCGGGAAACACAGCTAGAAAGGTCGTGGACGATGGAAGTTGTCATCCTTCCGGGAAGCAAGCAGATCGGGGCGCTTGCCGCGGATGCCATCGAGGCGCTGCTCCTCCGAAAGCCGAACGCAGTCCTGGGCCTGGCCACAGGGTCGTCTCCGCTCCCTGTCTATGACGAACTGGCGCGCCGCCATCAGGAAAGAGGTCTCGATTTCAGCCAGGCACACGCCTTCGCCCTTGATGAATACGTCGGTCTCGAACCCGGGCATCCGGAGTCGTACCGTGAAGTCATCCGCCGTGAATTCACGGACCGGGTCAATATCGACCCCGCCAATGTCCACAGCCCGGACGGTACCGCGGCCGACCTTCCTGCGGCCTGCCAAGCGTACGAGGACTCCATGCGGGCACTCGGCGGCGTTGACCTGCAGATCCTCGGCGTGGGCACGGACGGCCATATTGGATTCAACGAGCCCGGCTCCTCGCTCGCCTCGCGGACCCGGATCAAGACGCTGATCGAGCAGACCCGCAAGGACAATGCACGCTTCTTCAAGAGCATCGACGACGTCCCGCACCACGTGGTGACGCAAGGGCTCGGAACCATCATGGATGCCCGGCACGTTGTCCTGATTGCCACGGGGGCGCAGAAAGCCCAGACCGTCAGGGACTTTGTCGAGGGGCCGGTGGCGGCCATCTGCGCGGCATCGGTGCTGCAGATGCACCAGCACGCCACCATCCTGATCGATGAGGCTGCGGCGTCCTCGCTCAAGCTGGCCGACTACTATCGCCACACCTATGACAACAAGCCGAAATGGCAGAGCATCTGACACGGTGCATCTGATCGCCAAGCTGCAGCGGCTAAGATGGATGGCATGACGACGCTGCCTCCGGACCCATTCGAAAACGATCCCATGCGCGAGCTTTCCGGAGCCGGAACTTCCACTTCAACCATCGAGCGCGAAGAAGTGCGCCAGGAAGTGGAACCCGGTGACCGGGAGCGTTTCTCGCACTATGTCCGCAAGGAAAAGATCATGGAGTCCGCCCTGACAGGCGAACCCGTGATTGCGCTGTGCGGCAAAGTGTGGACCCCTGGCCGGGACCCGCAGAAGTTCCCGGTCTGCCCCGAGTGCAAAGAAATCTATGAAGGACTTCGCCCCGGCAACGACGGCGGAGACAAAGGCGGCTCGGGCAACTCCAAGTAGCGAGTAAGCCCCAGTAGTCGGGTAATTCCTGGTAGTAGGCGGGGGAGCGCTTTCCCCTGCCTGTTTGCTGCCCTGCGTGATTCGGCGCATCCGGAACAGATTGGTGTTTTTTGTGGTTATTTGGGTTTCGCTGGCTGCAGCGGCCTTGCTTGGAATGGTTGCTGGTCGAGGGGAATCCGCGTGACTGAAACACTCTTCGGCGGCCCCGCGCTGCCTCCCGCATATCCGGAGCGCGCAGCCTGGGGAACCGCCCCCAAGCTGCGCGCCTGGCAGCAGGAAGCGCTGGACCTGTACCTGAACGCCAGTCCGCGCGATTTTCTCGCCGTGGCAACGCCGGGCGCGGGCAAGACCACCTTCGCCCTGCGGATTGCATCAATACTCCTCGACAGCGGAACCGTGAACCGAGTGACGATCGTCGCTCCTACCGACCACTTGAAACGGCAGTGGGCGGACGCCGCCGCCAGGGTGGGCATTGCCATCGATCCGAACTTCAAGAATTCCGACGGCCAGCACGGCAGGGGCTTCGTCGGCGTTGCGGTGACCTATGCGCAAGTGGCCAGCAAGCCCATGCTCCACCGGGCCAAGACCGAGGCCGCCCGCACGCTGGTCATCCTCGATGAAATCCACCACGGTGGCGAAGCGTTGTCCTGGGGCGACGGATTGCGCGAGGCCTTCGATCCCGCTGCGCGGCGCCTGGCCCTCACGGGCACGCCTTTCCGTTCCGATACCTCACCCATCCCTTTCGTGGAATACGCCGAAGACCGCGATGGCATCCGCCGCTCGAAGGCGGACTACACCTACGGTTACGGCAATGCCTTGAGGGACCACGTTGTCCGTCCCGTGCTGTTCATGGCGTATTCGGGCCAGATGCGTTGGCGCACCAGCGCGGGAGACGAAATGGCGGCTTCCCTCGGCGAGGCTGCCGTGACCAAGGACATCACCTCCCAGGCATGGCGGACCGCGCTGAACCCCGGCGGCGAATGGATCCCCGCGGTTCTTGCCGCCGCCGACAAGCGCCTCGGTGAGGTGCGGCGTACCGTGCCCGACGCCGGCGGCCTGGTGATTGCCACGGATCACGACGACGCCCGCGCCTATGCCGGTCAGCTCAAGAAAATCACGGGCCAGTCGCCCACGGTGATCCTGTCCGATGATTCCAAGGCTTCGCACAAAATCGAGGAGTTCACCGCCAGCGACAAGCGCTGGATGGTGGCCGTCCGCATGGTGTCCGAAGGCGTTGACGTCCCCCGTCTTTCGGTGGGCGTCTACGCGACGTCCACGTCCACGCCGCTGTTCTTCGCCCAGGCCGTGGGCCGCTTCGTCCGTGCCCGCAAACGTGGGGAAACGGCCTCGGTCTTCTTGCCGTCCGTGCCGCCCCTCATGGCTTTGGCCAACTCCATGGAAGCCGAGCGGGACCACGCGCTGGACCGGCCCGAGAAGGAAGACCCGGACGGCCTCTTCAACCCCGAAGAGAACCTGATGGCCGAGGCCAACCGCGAAGAGAAGGCCTCGGACTCCCTGGAGAAGGGCAAATTCGAGGCCCTCGATTCGCAGGCGTCCTTTGACAGGGTGCTGTTCGACGGCGGCGAATTCGGCACGGGAGCCGATATCGGATCCGAGGACGAACTAGATTTCCTCGGAATCCCCGGGCTGCTCGACGCCGAACAGGTGGGAACGTTGCTCCGGCAGCGGCAGCATGATCAGCAGTCGAGGAAGAAGCGCCAATCTCCGTTGGCTGCCGCCGCGTCACCCGCGGTTCCGGACCACCGCATGCTGATGGACCTGCGCAATGAGCTCGCCAAAAATGTCGCGGCCTGGTCGGCCCGCACCGGTACCCCGCACGGCGTCGTCCACAACAAGTTGCGCGAGGTGTGTGGCGGACCGGCAGTCGCGCAGGCAAACGAGGAGCAATTGCAGTCGAGGCTGCGCAAGCTCCAGGATTGGTTCATCGGAAGGAAGTAGAACTGCTTGGCATGGCTCCTGCCCTTAGCGCTGCCCCAGTTCGACGCCGTTTTCTTCCAGCTCGGCGTAGGTCTCGTCAAGATCTTCCGCGATTCCGGCGGTGAGTTCACCGATCACCGTCACGGAGTAGCCCGCCTGCACGGCGTCCAGGGCGGTGGCCTTGACGCAGTAGTCCGTGGCGATACCCACCACCACCACTTCCTCCACTCCGTGGCTCTGCAGCCAGTCGTCGAGCCCGAGGGCGTCCTCGTCCAGTTCGACGGAGGGGACGGCGCCGGGCGCAAGTTCGCCCATGGGAACTTCGTCTTCGGGCGCCAGGACTCCTTCGAACCCTGAATAGGCCGCGGTGTATTGCCCCTTGCGGAAGTAGGCCTGGATGTACTCGGCGTCGAGATCCCGGTGGAGTTCTGCGCCCTTGCTCCCGGCGCGGCAGTGCGCCGGCCAACTGTCCACGAAGTCCGGTGTATCCGAAAAATGGCTGCCCGGGTCCACGTGCCAGTCCTGCGTGGCCACGACGTGGTCGAAGTGCTGGTGGTTCGCGTCAAGGTATTCGCTGATGGCGGCAGCCGTGGCGGCGCCACCGTCCACGGCGAGGGACCCGCCCTCGCAGAAATCGTTCTGGACGTCCACGATAATCAGGGCGCGGGACATTCAGTCCTCCTCATAGACGGTGGGGATTGCCGGCTCGCCGCGCTGCAGCCTCCGGACTACCGGGGGGAGTTCGGCCATGGTCGCAGCATGGCGTTCCTGTGCCCGGACCACGCCCTCGTGTCCTGTCCATCCCGGGAGCAGTTCTCCGTTTTTGATGAACTGCTGGAGCAGCGGACGGTCGTTGCCGTCGTCTTCCGGGCGGTGTCCGATGCCCACGATCTCCTGGGTGGCGATGCCGAGTTCGTTGAGTTTGCGCAGGGCGTATTTGCGGCCGCCCACGCTTGCCTTGTTTTTGGCTACCTTCGCCACGGGAACGAATTCCCCGGCATCGTTGGTCCGGCTGACGAGCTTGTAGACCATGCTGGCCGTCGGGGCTCCCGATCCTGTGACCAGGGAGGTACCTACGCCGTACACATCCACCGGCGCCGATTGCAGGGCCGCGATGGCGTATTCATCGAGATCCGAGGTGACGACGATCCGGGTGTTGGTGTTGCCGAGGTTGTCCAGCAACTCGCGGACCCACTGGGCCTGGGCCACGAGGTCTCCGGAGTCGAGGCGGACTGCCCCGAGCCCGTCACCCGCGAGTTCCACCGCGGTGCGTACCCCGACCTCGACGTCGTACGTGTCCACCAGGAGCGTCGTTCCCGGTCCGAAGGCGGCGATCTGCGCTTCGAAGGCCTCGCGCTCGGTGTCGTGCAGGAGCGTGAACGAGTGGGCGGCCGTGCCCACGGTCTTGATGCCGTAACGGCGGCCGGCCTCAAGGTTGGAGGTACTGCCGAAACCGGCGATGACCGCGGCGCGGGCTGCCGCCGTCGCGGATTCCTCCTGGGTGCGTCGGGAGCCCATCTCGATGCACGGCCGGTTTCCGGCCGCGCTGGTCATCCGGGAGGCAGCCGAAGCAATCGCGGTGTCATGGTTGAGTACCGACAAGATGTACGTTTCCAGGATGCACGCTTCCGCGAACGTAGATTCGACGATCAGGATCGGGGAGCCGGGGAAGTAGGCCTCGCCCTCCGGATAGCCCCAGATGTCGCCGGAAAACCTGTAGTCGGCGAGGAAATCCAGTGTCTGCCTGTCAACTATTTTATGCTGATCGAGAAACGCGAGCTCGGCGTCGCCGAAACGGAAGTCCTTGATTCCCTCAAGCAGCCGGCCGGTGCCGGCGACGATGCCGTAGCGGCGGCCGTCGGGGAGGCGGCGGGCGAAGGCCTCGAAGACGGAGCGCCGGTGCGCCGCGCCCGAATGGAGGGCAGCTTCCAGCATGGTCAGCTCATAGTGATCGGTGTACAACGACGTGCGGGGGTGGTCCCAGGCGACGGATCTACTCACGAATTCACTCTAGTCCCCACCGGCTCCCAGGTCTCGCTCCGCTCGACCCGGGCCCCTCGCCGGCGTGGGCCCACCCACCGGCTCCCAGGTCTCGCTTCGCTCGACCGCCATTAGTTCGCCCATCCACCACCATTAGAATGGACAGATGACCACTACCGTCGCCCCCGGCACTAGCGCAGCCACAGACATAGGCTTAAAGGGAGAGGAACGGACGGACATCTCGGAGCGTTCGTCCACCGACCTCCTCAGCGCTGCTGACATCCCTTGGAACCTGGTGGTCTGGAACGATCCCGTCAATCTCATGAGCTATGTGAGCTACGTGTTCCAGAGCTATTTCGGCTATTCCGAGGCCAAATCCAACAAACTCATGCTCGAGGTCCACAAGAAGGGCCGTTCCATCGTGGCGCACGGAGGCAAGGAACAAGTGGAGCAGCACGCGGTTGCCATGCACGGCTATGGTTTGTGGGCAACGGTTGAAAAGGCAAGCAGCAGCGGCGACGGCCGGGGACGCAAGGGTGGCGCACGTGGCTAAGGCTTTCAAGTACGGACTCAAGGGCATCACCGGCTACCTTGAGCCCGCCGAGCGCGAACTCCTGCGCGGACTCCTGGACGATGTCATTTCAATGCTGGAACCGCAGCTGTCCAGCAACGAAGATCCCCTGACGGCCCTGATCGGCCTGGACATGAACGTCAAGGAACCGTCCGATCGTGCCCTTTTGCGGCTCTTGCCCAACGTCATGAAGAACGACGACGCCGCCTCCCTCGAGTTCCGCCAGCTCACCGAGCGCTCGCTGCGGGAAGGAAAAATCGGCGCGCTCCGGGCCGCCGCGATGGGCCTGGACCGAAACGAGCTCGTCCTCACCCCGGAGGAGGCGAAGCTCTGGTCCATGGCCCTCAATGATGTTCGTTTGGTGCTGGCCGAGCGCCTCGATATCCGGGACGAAGCGGACGCGGACCATGTCCACGCCATGCAGGACTGGTCCCAGGCCGAAGACGTAGAGAGCTACCTGGCGCTCGTCTACAACTTCACCACGTGGCTCCAGGAATCGTTGGTCCAGGCCATGATGGCCTCGATGGACCGGAAGTCCTGAGTGGAATTGCCGGGGCTTCTGGCCGTCCGTGTGACAAAACAGACACGAGGCCCCCGCCACATGTCATGGCTGCGGCACATGCCTTGGCTTATTCTCTAAGAATCATGAACTCAGCATCGGACGCGGTATCGGATGGGGAGAGCGCCGCAGCGGCGCCGGAATCCCAGCGCAGGCCGGAAACACTGAACAGCAAAGCACAGAACCCCTTGCTGGGATCGCGCCCCATCGGTGTCTTCGATTCCGGAGTCGGCGGACTCACCGTGGCACGGTCCATCATCGACCAATTGCCCAACGAGTCAATCATCTACGTAGGGGACACCGCCAACGGGCCGTACGGGCCGCTGCCCATCGCCGAAGTCCGGGCCAATGCCCTCGGCGTCATGGACGAACTCGTGGACTCCGGCGTCAAGCTGCTGACCATCGCCTGCAACTCGGCCTCGGCCGCGGTCTTGCGCGATGCCCGCGAACGCTATACGGCCCGCTACGGGATTCCCGTCATCGAGGTCATCCAACCTGCAGTCCGCCGGGCGGTGTCCGCGACGAGATCCGGCCGGATCGGCGTGATCGGGACGTCGGCCACAGTAGGTTCCCGCGCCTACGAGGACACCTTTGCCGCTGCCCCGGACCTGACCATCACCTCGGTGGCCTGTCCGGAATTCGTGAGCTTCGTGGAGGCCGGCATCACCACAGGTCCCGAGCTGCTGGCCGCGGCCCACGAATACCTGGAACCGCTCAGGGACGCCGGTGTGGACACCGTTGTGCTGGGCTGCACGCACTATCCCTTGCTCACCGGCGTGATCTCCTTCGTCATGGGGGAAGACGTCACTCTTGTGTCGAGCGCCGAGGAGACCGCCAAAGACGTTTACCGCGCCTTGGCCACCCACGGGATCCAGCGGACCGATCCCGGCCTGCCCCGGCACGACTTCATGGCCACCGGCGACGCCGTCCAGTTCGAAACCCTGGCGCGCCGTTTCCTCGGCCCGGAGGTCCTGTCCGTGCGCCACGTGGACCATGTGGCTGCCCAATACCCGACCGGAAGCCTCGCCCGCATCACCCCGGAAATGTTGGAGGCCGCCCGTGCGGGAGGCCATCATGCGAGGACGTCCAATTTCGTTGATCCTGCAGCGTTCACTGTGAACGAATTCGGCGCGGCCCGCGGGGGCCGCATCCAGTGAAACTGACCATTGTTGGCTGCACGGGCTCCTTCCCCGGTCCGAGCTCTCCGGCGTCGTGCTATCTGCTGACCGCGCACGACGGTGAACGCCAGTGGAAGATCGTCATGGACCTCGGCAGCGGTGCCCTTGGAGCCATCCAGCGCTACACGGACCTCGAAGACATCGACGCCATCTTCCTGACCCACCTGCACCCGGACCATTGCATGGACCTTTGCGGGCTGCACGTGGCCGTCCGCTGGAAGCCGGGCGGCTGGGGACGGGACAGGATCCCCGTCTGGGGTCCCGCCGCGACAGCCGACCGCATGGCCACCGCCTACGGCTTGGAGCTGGACCCCGGAATGCATGAGGAATTCGACTTCAGCAACTGGAGCGAACGCCAATCCGTGCAGCTTGGACCGTTCACCGTGACACCGTATGCCGTGAACCACCCGGTGGAGGAGGCCTACGCCTTGCGAGTCGAGGTCACCGAGCCGGACAAGGAAGGCAAAGCGGTGAGCAGGATCCTCACGTACTCGGGAGACACCGACTCGTGCCAGGGCCTTGAGGACGCCGCCCGCAACGCCGATCTCTTCCTGTGCGAGGCCGCCTTTGAAGAAGGGCGCGACGACGATATCAAGGATGTGCACTTGACCGGCAAGCGCGCGGGCCAGGCAGCGACAGCCGCCGGAGCCCGACGCCTACTGCTGACCCACATCCCGGTCTGGACATCGCAGACCAAAGTCATGGCCGAGGCGCGGCCCGAGTTCGCAGGCGATGTCGCCGTCGCGGTTGCCGGAGTCCACTACACCGTCTGACCCCGGAGTCCGACAGCTCAGTCCAACTGGGTAGTCCGGCGAGGGCCACCGGATCGCTAAGCTTGCAGTATGACTTCCGAAGCCACATCTGTCCCCGTCATCCGTGCCGACGGCCGTACGCCCGATCAACTCCGTCCCATCAGCATCACCCGCGGCTGGTCCAAGCAGGCCGAAGGTTCGGCCCTGATCGAATTCGGCAACACCCGGGTGCTGTGCACGGCTTCCCTGACCGAGGGCGTTCCGCGCTGGCTCAAAGGCGAAGGCCGGGGCTGGGTCACGGCCGAATACGCCATGCTGCCGCGGGCCACGAACACCCGTTCCGACCGTGAGTCCGTCAAAGGCAGGATCGGCGGACGCACCCACGAAATTTCGCGCCTGATCGGCCGCTCGCTGCGTTCCATTATCGACACCAAGGCGCTGGGCGAGAATACTATCGTCCTGGACTGCGACGTCCTGCAGGCCGACGGCGGCACCCGCACCGCCGCGATCACCGGCGCCTACGTGGCGCTCGCCGAAGCGATCCGCTTCGCCCGCGAGAACAAGATGATCGCCAAGAACGCGCAGCCGCTGATCGACACCATCGCTGCCGTCTCCGTGGGAATCATCGACGGTATCCCCATGCTGGACTTGCCCTACGTCGAGGACGTGCGCGCGGAAACCGACATGAACGTGGTGGTTACGGGCTCCGGCAAGTTCGTGGAAGTCCAGGGCACCGCCGAAGGAGCCCCCTTCGACCGCGATGAACTGAATGCCTTGCTGGATCTTGCCCTCATCGGCACGGGGGAGTTGGCAGCAATCCAGCGCGAGACCCTGGCCGAGGCCCCGTGAGCATCGACACTGCGCCGCGGCTCGTTCTTGCCACCCACAACAAGGGAAAACTGCGCGAACTCAGGGAACTCCTCCGGGGGCAGGTGCCAGGACTCGACGTCGATACCCAAGTGATTGACGCGGCCGCGGCCGGAGCTCCCGATGTTGCCGAGACCGGCGTGACGTTTGCCGAGAACTCCCTGCTCAAAGCACGGGCCGTGGCTGAAGCCACGGGAATGGTGGCGATTGCCGATGACTCGGGGCTGGCCGTGGACGTGTTGGGCGGAGCTCCGGGCATCTTCTCGGCCCGCTGGGCCGGCCGGCACGGTGACGACGCCGCCAACCTCCAGCTCTTGCTGGCGCAACTCTCCGACGTCCCCGACGCGCACCGGGGAGCCGCGTTTGTCTGCGCGGCGGCACTCGCTGTACCGGCCGCCGTCGACGGCGGGGCGCGCGAGGTGGTCGAGTACGGCCAGCTCGAAGGCACCCTCTTGCGTGAACCCCGCGGCGCGGGTGGATTCGGTTACGACCCCGTGCTCCAGCCCGAGGGGCTTGACCGCAGTTGCGCCGAACTGAGTTCCGAGGAGAAGAACGCCATCAGCCACCGCGGCAAGGCGTTCAGGGCGCTGCTCCCGGCCATCGTGGACGCCCTGCGCTGAAACTGGCTTAGGCGACAAAACGGGTGTAAATCGCGGGCGCGTCATGTCCGTCCCGGGATCGTCTTCGCTCGGAGGTCGGATTCTGCTCAATCATTCGAATGGACAAATTCCAGGCCCGCGGAATCACGGGACCGGCAGCCTCGTCGAAGAGAATGATCCAGCAGAATCCGACGGTGTCCATAGATTGTCGAACTCCCGTCGACTTGGATCTGGTCATGGACCCCCCGGCGCCGGGATCCGCGGGGCAATATCGGTCAAGCGCTAAAGAACGAGGCACCCCGCAAATGAACTGCGGGGCGCCTCTTTCTTTAAGCCAGTGCGTTTAGCGCTCGCCGTGCTTTCCGGCTTCGCGTCCGTCGACGAACTCTTCGGCGGGTTCAGCGCCGCGCTCAGTGGCCTTGCGCTTGGCGAGCAAGCCGCGGATGACCTCCACGGCCAAGGGGACCACCGAGATCAGCACGATGACCACGAAGATGATGTCGAGGTTGTCCCGGACCCACGGAACCTTGTCGCCGAGCAGGTAGCCGAGCAACGTGACGCCACCGCCCCAGAGCACGGCCCCGATGACGTTGAAAATGAAGAACTTGCGCTTGTCCATCTGCGCGACGCCGACAATCACCGGAACGAAAGTGCGGATGATCGGAACGAAGCGGGCCAGGATCAGGGCCTTGCCGCCGTGCTTTTCGAAGAAGGCGTGCGCGCTCTCGACGTTTTCCCGCTTGAACAGCTTGGAATCAGGCTTGTTGAAGATGGCCGGTCCGGCTTTGGAACCGATGAGGTAGCCGCTCTGGTTGCCGATGATCGCAGACACGACGATGAGGGCTGCGAGTGCCCAGATGTTGAACTTGATGGTATCCGTAGCGACGAGGAGCCCTGCGGTGAAGAGCATCGAGTCGCCAGGCAGGAAGAAGCCCACCAGGAGTCCCGTCTCGGCGAACACAATGCCGCACACGAGCAGGACTACCCATGGTGCCAATGCGGGGTCGGCCAGGAAGATCTGGGGGTTCAACCAGTCGGGGAGGAGCGAGGACATGTGCGGCTGCACCGGTCCTGCACCCACCAAAGCGGATACGGCAAAGTCGTTCATCGCAGAAAGGGTCACCCTTCAAGGGTACGGGACAACCGCCGTCGGGCCTTGAGACATCCGCTGGGGGTGTCTGACAGACACTGCCACCCGTCGCCCGACGTGCGTAGCGTGGTGGATGTGGAGAGAAGAGACGAAAACTTCTGCGTCCGCAGCTAACTGAACATGATTGACGAGGAAGAACTTTTGAAGCGAGACGTAGCCATATCCAGCACACCGGCGACGGTCGCTGCTGAGTCAGCCCCGGGGTTTCCATGGGGAGGTCTTCTGATCCTCGCAGCAGCAGGCTTCACTGCCGTCACTACCGAGCTCCTCCCGTCCGGGCTGCTGCCCCAGATCAGCCGGGACCTGGGAGTAGACGAATCGGCCGTAGGTTCCCTGACGGCCGCCTATGCATCAGTCATCGTCTTCACAGCGCTTCCCTTGTCCAGGCTGCTCGGCGGAAGAGTCCCCCGCAAGGCGTTGCTGATCGCCACCGTGCTCGCGTTCGCACTCAGCAACGTGCTGCTGGCGTCCAGCCCGAGCCTCGGATTGGCAGTTGCGGCAAGGCTCCTCGGGGGCGTGGCCCACGGGATGCTGTGGTCAAGCATGACCCCCTACGTTGCCAGGATCGTTCCAGCGCACTCCGTCGGAAAAGCAATGGCCATGGTCTTCAGCGGTAACAGCATCGCTCTGGCGGTCGGCGCTCCGATCGGCACACTCATGGGCTCGGTGCTCACCTGGCGCGCCTCTTTCCTTATCCTGGCCGGAGTCGGTGCGGTTCTCGCTCTGCTGGCCGTTTGGGTGCTCCCCGCCGCCCCCGACGAGGACAGCAATACGACGCCGACCCTCCGCGGAGCACTGAAGCTGCCCGGCGTGATCGCGGTGGCCACAGCCTGGCCGCTCTTGCTTTTGGGCCACTTCACCCTCTTCACCTACATCGCGCCGTTCCTCCACGTCTCCGGACTGCCGGATGCCTTCACGAGCATTTCCCTGTCCGTGGTGGGGGCCGCCAGCCTCGTGGGGATCTGGATCGCCGGCCTCACTGCCGATTCCCATCCGCGGCGTTCCCTGCTTTCCGCGGTCGCCCTGCTCGTGCTCGCCTTCGCCCTCTTGCCGCTGCTTGGCGGCACATGGGTGGGCGAAATCGTATTGGTGACCATCTGGGGAACCGCCTTTGGGGCCATAGGGATCTACAACCAGGCAGCAATCCTTCGCGCCGGCGGAGAGCACAGAGACGCCGCGAACGGCCTGACCGTGGTGACCATTCAACTCGGCATCGCCGTCGGCGCCGGATATGGCGCTCTGGCCCTGACCACTGTCGGCGCCCTGTGGGTGCCGTTGGCCGCGGCCGTCCCGACGGCGGCAGCGCTCGCAATCATCCTGGCCAGCCGCCGCGGCGGTTACCCCGCCGGTCCGCGGGAGGCGAAACCCAAGGGAACCCGGTAAGTCCCACACGTGCTGCGCGAGACATTGCGGGCGCGGCCCTCATCGGGGAAGAGAAGATAAGCATGCTGATAATCTTGTGGTTAGGCACCTGGACCACATGTCTGGCCACAATCGGAGGAACGAGATGAACGTCCTGATCAAAGTACTTGGGCTTGTTGTGGGCATGGGCGCCGGAATTGCGGCGAACAAGGCCCTGGAGGCCGTCTGGAGCAAGTCCACCGGGAAGCCCGCACCTAAGGATGCGAGCAATCTGGAGGACTCCTTACCGGGCGTGGTGTTGTTTGCCTTCGCCGGGGGCGCCGCGGGGGCGGTCATCCATGTCCTGACCCAAAGGGCAACCAAGAAGGCGTTGACCAAGCTGCAGGAGACGGCGGACGAGGTCTGAAAGTCGGTCCGTGGCAGGTGGCGTCCATCACCAGCGCCAGTGGGACCCTTTTCCACCTGTAACCTTGACCAGTGGCATTGGACTTTACGGCGATCGACTTTGAAACTGCGAACGGCTTCAGGGGTTCACCGTGCTCGGTCGGCCTCAGCAAAGTCCGTGGCGGCGTCGTGGTGGAGGAAGCCTCCTGGCTTATGCGGCCGCCGGAAAACCATGACCACTTCGAGTACCACAACACCCGGATCCACGGCATCCGCGCCGAGGACGTCGCGGGCGCACCACGCTTTGGCGAACTCTTCCCTGAAATCGGGGCTTTCATCGGCGGGGATATCCTTGCCGCCCACAATGCGGCGTTCGATCTCGGCGTCATCCGTTCCGGGCTCGAAGTTTCCGGCCTGCCGGGCCCCGCCTACGAGTACGTCTGCACGGTGATGTTGTCCCGGCGCTGCTACTCCCTGGTATCCAATTCCTTGCCCTACGCCGCGGAGGAGGCGGGCGTGCCACTCGTGAACCATCACGACGCCGCCGAGGACGCCCGGGCCTGCGCCGGAATCCTGGTGGACATCGCGCACCGGAATAGCGCCAACAGCATCGCCGAGCTCTACTTGTCCCTCGGCCTGGCCATTCCCAAACAGCAGGCCTTCCAGCCCGGAGACGGCCTGTCCAAGCAGACCCTCGCTGCGCTCGCGACCGTCGGCGGAGGGCGCGACGCGGTCTCTGGCCGACCCGGCGTCGGGAATGGCCCCGGCCAGCTTGGACGGGCCTGGAGCAATTGGCCGGAAGAAGGCACCAACCCGGCGCCCAACCCCGCAGCGGAGCCGGGCCACCCCTTGTTCGGGCAGACCGTCGTCTTCACTGGTGAGCTTGCGATTGCCCGGCCGGAAGCGAAACAGCGGGCAGCGGAGATGGGCGCGCGTCCGGAGAGCCGCGTGACCGGAAGGACTACGGTGCTCGTGGTGGGCGACGGCTTTGTGGCCGGCGATCTCCGGAACGGGCGCCTCACGGGCAAAGCCAAGCGGGTCCTGGAATTGCACAGCCGCGGTCAGCAGATCGAAGTTCTGTCCGAGGGGGAGTTCCTGCAGATGGTTGGCGGGCGCTAGCCGCGCCAAAATTCACACGGAGCAACAAAGCTTCCCGTTGTGTCGCGGCGCTCCTAGCCTTGAGCCATGACACAGGGAAAACAGGCTGACACTGCAGGATTCACCGCAGGGACGCCGGCTCCGGCAGCCACGGGTTGGCGCGCCGTCTTCGCTTTCCCGAATCCGGTCAATGAGTACGCCGCGAGGATCACGGCAGGGCTGGTGGTTCTTGCGGCGCTGGCCACCCTCGTGAGCGGCCTTGGCTGGGGACTCGTGCTGATCGCGGCCGGCTTCTGGCTGCGGGTATTGTTTGGGCCGAGGATCTCGCCGTTTGCCTTGCTATCCGTCAAGGTCCTGGCACCCAGGGTGGGTCCCGCCAAACTTGTCCCGGGGCCGCCCAAGCGTTTCGCACAAGGAATCGGTGCCGCGCTCAGCACAGCGGCCGTGGTCCTGTTCTTCGCCGGTTTCGCTGTAGGTGCCTGGATCCTGCTCGCCTTGCTGATTGTCGCGGCGTCCCTTGAGTCGTTTGCGGGATTCTGCCTTGGCTGCGCCATTTTTGGATTCCTGCAGAGGCACGGCCTCATCCCCGAGGACGTCTGCGAAGCGTGCAACAACATCGCCCTTCGCCGGCTTTGAGCCGCTTGCTTCCTAGCCGACTGTGACGGCGATAAGCCGCTGCGCCATCCCGCGGATGACATCAGGAGCTTCGAGGGCGTCAAGCCACTCCGAGGGCAGGGCCTCTTCCCCATGGAGTGCCCCGAGGATGTTGCCCGCGATCGACGCGGTGGAGTCACTGTCACCGCTGTGGTTTAGCGCCACGGCTATGGCCTGGCGGAAATGGGCGGCCGGATCGCGTTGTGCCTCGGCTGCCGCGGAGGTCGCCAGCACCGCATAGAGCCCGACGGCGAGTGCCTCCTCCGCGACCCAGCCTTCGCCCAGTTGCTCCGTGAGTTCTTCCGGGCTGAGCAACGTGCCGGCGGAAGACAATTCCAGCGCCTGACGGAGGCGGTCCAGGAGCTCGGGAGCTGGATCCGGCAGTGCTGACACCACGCTCAAGGCATGCTCAGCCGCGGTCCGTACATCCGAGCCCGCGGTCAGTTTGTGCACCAGCACGCTGAAGGCACCCGCACTTTGCCGCGCCGAAGGGTGTCCGTGGGTCAAGGATGCGGCATCGGTGCTCAGCTTGTAGACCGTGGCTTCGGAAATATGCGGGACCAGGCCAAAGGGAGCGGACCGCATCACCGTGCCGCAGCCTTTGGACTCCGGATTGACGGGGCGAAACTTGGTCCCCATCTGGCCCGTGGCGAGTCCGCTCAGGCACGCCTTGCCCGGATGCCTGCGGTGCCGGAGTACCTCCTGGCTGTCGATCCAACGCGGTTGGGGAACGGGGGCCGACGACGGCAAAGCGACGCCCTGGGTAGCGAGCCATCGCAAGTAGGCGAGCCATAGACATGCCGTTTCATCCGCCGCTACGCCGTCGTTGGCCCACTCGAGGGCTTCCACGAGGCCGTCGACGGTGTACAGCGTCATCTGGGTGTCATCCGAAAAGTGGCTGCCGCCGTCGAGCTGGCCGAAAGAGGTGAGGCCCGCGGTGCCGAAGCGGGAACGGATGGTGGCTACGTCGTCGAACTCGACGGCGTAGCCGAGCGAATCGCCCAAGGCGCCTCCCAGCAGACAGCCGTGAACCCGGGACTCGAAGGATGGCGCGGCGGAGGGAGACGGTTCAGCACTCATAGTGGTAATTTACCGTGGCTGCATCGCCGGCCTTCGCCTGCCCACTGATACGGTGGCTCGTGAACCAGGAGGCAGTGATGCGTGAACCCGCGTGGCGGAAAACCGGGAAGACCCCGGACTACAGATTCTCCCTCGCAAATGAGCGGACTTTCCTTGCGTGGATCCGTACGTCGTTGGCGCTGCTGGCTGGTGCCGTCGCCATCGATCAGCTTGCTCCGAACATCGCGCCACAGCCCGTGCGCATTGTCCTGTGCGTCGTGCTTTCCATGATCGGCGCGGGCCTCGCGACCCTTGCCTACCGGCGGTGGGCGCAGATGGAGGCAGCCATGCGCAACGACCAGGCCCTGCCGTTCTCACGGGTCATGCTGCTCATGACCATCGTGGTTGCCGTGGCAGCCTTCACCTTTGCCGTGCTGATCCTGGTGGCGCGTTGACCGTTGACGCCAGGGACCAGGGGCTGCAACCGGAGCGCACCACGCTCGCTTGGCGCCGGACCCTGATTTCGCTTCTGGTGGTGGACCTCTTCATCTGGCGCAGGTGGTTGACGGCCAAGTCCGGCGCGGGGCAACTGCCCACCGGGATACCGGGGCTCGACTACCAAGGCATCTGCGCCCTGACTGCCGCCGCAGCGACGATCGTCCTGGGCTGCGTTGTCTGGGTCAGGTCACATCAGTTGCACCACGGCGCGGAAGAAGCGTCGGCTGTCTTGATGCTTGCAAGCGCCGTGTCCATCATCGCGCTCGCCTGCGCTGCGGTCGCCGCAATCGCGTTGGGCGGCTAGGCTCGGATTCAGGAAGCGTCCAGACTCGGCTGACAGGATGCTGCAGGGCAAGACCGCGGTCCGCTGCATGGCTTCTTGTTGCCGTGCCTGGAGCGTTCGCCTCCATAACAGACCACCCGAACTTCGAACTAAGGAATCCCTCGACATGCCTACAACTGTGTCCACTCCCTCCTCCCGCGGTACCGGGCTCCTTGCCCGGGCGTCCGCTGAAGCTCTGGGGACGCTGTTCCTTGTGGTTATTGGCCTGGGTGTGCTGATCTTCATCAACCCCCAGGCGGTTCCGATGCCGGCGTCGCTGGCCAGTGGCCTGACCGTTACGGCTGCGATGCTTGCCTTCGGTTACCTGTCGGGCGGGCACTTCAACCCGGCCATCACGGTTGGTCACTTGGTTGCCGGCCGGATGAAGCTTGTGGATGGGGCCGCGTACCTTGGGGCCCAGATTGTGGGCGGTTTGCTGGGCGCACTGGCGATTTTCGCCGTCGTGCGAACGGTCCCCGGGATCACTGACAGCCGCACCGTCTTTGACACGGCAACCTCCGGCTTCGGTACGCATTCGAGCTTCCAGGTTCCCGTGACCGGCGTGATGCTCATTGAGGTCCTCGGCGCTGCGCTCCTCGTGGGTGTCTTCCTCGGCGTCACCGCCCGGCGCAATCCCAGCAAGATCGCGGCACCGTTCGCCGTCGGCCTGACCGTCGCAGTCCTGCTCCAGTTGGGCCAATCCACCGGCAACCTTGCCTTCAACCCGGCCCGTGCCACTGCGTCCGCCATCTTCAGCTCCAGCTGGGCAGTGGAGCAGCTCTGGCTCTTCTGGGTCGCGCCGCTGGTGGGCGCGGCGATCGCAGGCCTCATCTTCCGTGGTTTCGGCGAAACTGCTCCGGCAGTCGTGGCAGAGGTCGAAGAACCCTTGCCGGCCGACGGCTGGGACGAAAAGTCCGACGACGACGCTGAAGCGGCTGTCCCGGAAGGTGCGGCCGAGGTTTCCACGCCGGCTGCGGCGCCCGCCGCGGCTCCCGCCGAAGTGAAGCCCGACGTCGACCCCGCCCGTGACTTCTTCGACGGCAAGCGGGGCTGACGCAGGAATTCAGCTGTCCGGAAGGCCCTGTTACGGCCGGTGCCGCCGCGCCGCGCCAATAATGTCCGTGCCTCCAGTTAGCTTGAAAACATGAGGCTTTTGCACACTTCGGATTGGCATCTGGGACGCTCGTTCCATGGCGTCGGGATGCTTGACGCCCAGCGCAACTTCATTGAGCAATTGCTGGCGGTCATCCGGGAACAGTCGGTGGACGTCGTCCTGATCGCGGGGGACGTCTACGACCGAGCCCTTCCCGGCCTGGATGTCGTGAAGCTTCTTGACGACGCCCTCGTGCGGATTACGGACGCTGGAGCCAAGGTGGTGCTGACAAGCGGCAACCACGATTCCGCGATCCGCCTTGGTTTCGCTTCACGCCTGCTGGAGCGCGGGGGAGTCCATCTCCGGACCCGCGTAGAGGATCTCGATTCCCCTGTCCTGTTTCCACTGGAAAGCGATGACCGTGCAGCCCGGACGGGCGCCCCGGTGCTTGCCGTCTACGGTATTCCGTACCTTGAACCGAGGCTTGTCGCCGAACGGCTCGGTACCCAAACTGCGAGCCACTTTGACGTCACGCAGGCCGCAGTGCAGCTCATCCGTGAGGATATTGCCCGGAGAAGAGGGACCGGACCGGTGCACTCCGTTGTGCTGGCACACACCTTCGCGAGCGGCGGCATCACCTCGGACAGCGAACGCGATTTGAGCATCGGCGGTTTAGGGGCAGTGCCCCTGGATCTCTTCGATGGCTTCGGCTACACGGCACTTGGACATCTGCACGGGCGGCAGGAACTTTCGGAGCACGTCCGGTATTCGGGTTCGCCGCTGGCCTATTCGTTCTCCGAGGCCAAACATCGCAAGGGTGCATGGCTGATTGACGTCGGCGACGGCGGTGTTGAGGGCGTCGAGGAAATTCTGTGGAAAGCACCACGGGAGCTGGCGATTCTCCGCGGGAGGCTCGCTGAGCTTTTGGAATCAGGGGAGTATTCCTGGGCCGAGACTGCGTACTGCCAGGTCACCCTCACGGACTCCGCGCGGCCGGCGCAGGCCATGGAACAGCTGCGTGCCCGGTTCCCGGACACGCTGGTGCTGGGCTTTGATCCTGAAGACGCCGCGGGAAAGGTCAAAGCCAGCTATAGCAGCAGGCTCGCGGAGGCCGAGGACGATCTTGGTGTTTGCTGCGGCTTCCTTGACCATGTGCGCGGAAGGCCGGCTGACGAGGCTGAACTTTCCGCCCTTCGTGAAGCCTTGGAAGCGGTCCGGTCGGAAGGGGCAGAGCTGTGAGAATCCACCGCCTTGAAATTGAGGCTTTCGGGCCGTTTGCCGGAGTTCAATCGATCGATTTCGATCAGCTGGGGGCCCAGGGGCTGTTCCTCCTGAACGGTGCCACCGGCGCGGGAAAGACGAGCGTGCTCGACGCTATCTGCTTTGCGCTGTATGGCTCGGTGCCGGGCGCCCGCCAGGACGGAAAACGCTTGCGGAGCGACCACGCGGAACCGGCAGCGGAGCCGCGTGTCGTTTGCGAATTCTCGGCGCGCGGCAGACGCTTCGAGGTCACCCGCTCCCCGGCGTGGGACAGGCCAAGTGCCCGTGGGCGCAAGGGCTTCACCACCCAGCAGGCCAAAACGCTTCTGCGCGAACGGGTTAATGGCTCGTGGGAAGAAAAGACCTCCCGCAACGACGAAGCCGGCATGGAAATCGGTGACGTCCTGGGGATGGACCGGGAACAGTTCACCAGAGTGGTCATGCTCCCGCAGGGAGACTTCGCGGCTTTCCTGCGTTCCAAGGCGTCCGACCGGCTGGATCTTCTGCAGAAGCTCTTCGGAACCCAGCGTTTTGAAGCGATCGAGCAGCAGTTGGCACTCCAAGCAAACGCCGCGCGCGCAAAAGTGCAGGACAACCAGAACGGACTTCAGTTGCTCGTGCAGCGGGCGGAGGCGGAGTACGCGCAACTGGGCATCGAAGAGGCAGCCGACCCGGATCTCGATGACTCCGGATCCAGTGAGTCCACGCCTGAACTTTCGCTCGGGAAGCTCGAGGCCCGGGCCCGGGCCGAATCTCTCGAGCGGCAGCAAGCTGCCGGCTCTGCGGATGCCGTCCGGCTTCAGTTGGCCGACAAGCTCAACTCCGCTCGGGAACGGGTTCAACGGCACGCGAAGCTCGACGCCGCCACGCGCCGGCACGAATCGCTCTCCGCACGGGCGGCAGAAGTGCAGGAATTCCGCGAGCGACTTGGACGCCACCGGAAAGCCGCCGTCCTCGGCGGACAGCTCGACGCCGTAGATCGCGCCGCGATGGCCCTCGACCTGGCGGGCTCGAAGGCGGAGTCGGCGACGGCGAAGCTGCTTGCCGCCTCTCTTGACGTGAGCGACCCTGGCACCTCGCTGGCCAGGATTCAAGAGACGATGGCTGTTGTGGAGGCCAGGGCCGGGGACGAACAAAAGCTCGAGGACATCACCGCAAGGCTTGATGCGCTCGACCTCGCTGCACGGCAGCGGGAGTCGGCCAAAGCGGCGCGGTCCCTTGCTTTGGCCGGGCTTCGCTCGGAGGCGGTTGCCTTGGAAGGCGAGCTGGGCCCGCTGGAAGTGGCGGCTTTGGAGCTGCCCCTCCGCGAAAGCGAAGCCGCGGCAGCGCAGAACGCCGTCATGACCGTAGCCCGCTACGCAGGCGCCCTTGATTCCCTGTCCGCGGCAGAGAAGCGCCACGCCTTTGCCCGGGCGCTTTCCCAGGACCTCCGACAACTCTGGCTGGATCTCCGCGAAACCCGCTTGGCCAATGCCGCCGCCGAGCTCGCCGCAAAGCTGCATGACGGCGAAGCATGCCCTGTCTGCGGAAGCTCCGAGCACCCTTCTCCGGCGCCAGCCGGGCTAACCGCCCTGGCCCTTGCCGAGGAAGAGCAATCCGCCCACGAACGCTATGACGAGAGCGAGCATGAACTTCTCCAAGCGGCAGGCGAGCTAGCGTCGGCCGAGCAGGAAGTTGCCGTGCTCGCCGCCCAGGGCGGAAACATCGATCCAAAGGAAGCCGCTTCGGCGGAGGCCTTGGCCAAAGACGCCCTCGCCTCGGCGCGTTCCGCCGTCGACGGGCTCAAACGGGGCAAGGCAGACCTCGCCCGCATGACGGAGCGCATTGCCCGCTTGGAGGAAGAACAACTTCAGGAGGACACTGCTGCGGCGCAGGGGGGGTCCACCATGGTCCTGCTAGGCGAACAACATGAGTCCCTGGAGACCTTGCTTCGCGGGCTGCGTGATGGCTTCGACACACTGCACGGCCGGATTGAGGCCCTGACCAAGCACCGCGAGCTACTGCAGTCCGCTGTGGCTGCAGGCGTGCAGCTGGAACGTGCCCGGGAGGCTTTGGACGATGCATCCACGGCCTTGGAAAGCGCCCTTTCAGCACACGGATTCGACACCGCGGAGGCTGCGCGGCTCGAAATCCTCGACGAGCAGATCGCCGCCCGGCTCGACGAAACCATCAGGTCCGCGGAGACCGAGAGCGCCCGGCTCGCGGAACTCTTTGAGTCCGAGGATCTTGTGCTCGCTGCCAAGGAAGTGCAGATCGGGGAGGTGCCCCTGACCGCCGTCGGGCTCGCCGCCCTCGAACAGGAGGCCGGACAGGCTGGAGAAACGGCCCGCCGCCTGGATCTTGCTGCGGGACTCGCTGCCCGGACGGTGACCAGCCTGGCTGCGATCCGCTCGCAGTACGAAGAAGCTGCGGCCTCCGGGCGCGGCCCCCGCGAACGCGCCCGGGTACTCAACGAGCTCGCCGAAACTGCCAGAGGGGCAGGCGATAACGGCTACAAGATGAGCCTCAACAGCTATGTCCTGGCTGCCCGGCTCGAACAAGTCGCGGCAGCGGCGTCGGAGCGGCTTATCGCCATGAGCGATGGCCGGTACACCCTGCAGCACACGGACGCCAAGGCAGCCCGGGGCGCGAAATCCGGCTTGGGCCTGGAAGTCGTGGATGAGTGGACAGGCCAGCGGCGGGACACTGCCACACTGTCCGGAGGGGAGTCGTTCATGGCTTCGCTCGCGTTGGCCCTGGGGCTCGCGGATGTGGTTCAACAGGAGGCCGGTGGCGTAGACATCGAAACCTTGTTCGTGGATGAGGGCTTCGGGAGCCTTGACGAGCAATCCCTCGAGCAGGTCATGGATGCACTGGAGGGACTGCGCGACGGCGGCAGGGTAGTGGGGCTGGTCAGCCACGTTGCCGAGATGAAACAGAGAATCAGCAGCCAGCTGCAGGTAATCAAGAACCGGAACGGCTCCACCGTGCGAATTGTCGACGCCGCGGCAGCCTAGGGCGGCCCGTCCGGTAGACTTGGAGGGTTACACCGGGTTGCGCGCATCGGGAGGAGGGACGATGCGCACCCTTCAGCGAACCCGGAATCATGAACTCCTCCCCACAGAACTCCGCGGCGAACACCGCGCTCCAGGCTGCCCCTTCATTTCCTTCTGCGCCCCCGTCGGCCGCGCCCCGCCGTTCGCGTCTACCTGGACGCTTCGCCCGCTTGCCCGAGCTCGCCGGCCGCAACTTCCTGCCGCTGGGACTCTTCGCGAGGCTGCCCCTCGCCATGCTGACCGTCGGCACCCTCACCCTTGTCACGGCCGTCAGCCATTCTTACGCCATCGGCGGCCTGGCTGCCGGAGCCGTCGGCATCGGATCGGCCTTGGGCGCGCCGGTACTCGGCTCGCTCGCTGACCGTTCAGGCCAGCGCCCTGTCCTGCTCGTAGCCGCGGCTGTCAACGCCGTGACCGTCATCGCATTGCTCGTTGCCGCGTACCTGACGCCTGATTTCAACGCCCCCACGGACGCGATCGCCATTTTGATGACGGCTTTCCTCGCCGGAGCGAGTTGCCCACAGGTGGGGCCCATGGCCCGTGTCCGTTGGATGGCCCTGACTACCCGGAACCTGAACACCCGGAATTCGAAGCCCGGAGCCGGCGAGAATGCCGCCGCTCCTGGAAGTGTGGCCTCCAGCCGCGCAGACCTTGATACGGCGTTGTCCTACGAAGGAACCGCGGACGAAGTCACGTTCGTTCTCGGTCCGGCGCTGGTCGGTATTCTCGCGAGCCTCGTAGCCCCTTGGCTTCCGCTCGCGTTGGCGGCCGTCCTTACGGCCACCCTCGTCCCGGCTTTCGCGGTGCATCCTTCACAATTGGCTGTGGTGCCGGCTAAGCGCAAGGCGCGCACCGGCGTCGGGAGCGTCCCTGCGGAGCAGAAGTCAAGTGTCCGTTCCTTGGCCTGGCTGAAGGTCGCTGTTCCGGTGCTGGCCATGGTCTGCATGGGAACATTCTTTGGTGCGACGCAGAATGCGTTGAGCGCTTTCTCCGCCCAGTTCGCCACGGCGGAAATTGCGGGGCTGATGTATTCCGTCATGGGCCTGAGCTCGGCCGTCGCTGCGCTGTCTGTTGCCTATTGGCCGCAGCGCTTCGGGCTTGCGATCCGTTGGGTGCTCGCCGCGGCAGCGATGGCGGCGTTCTCTCTCCTGTTGTTCCTTCCGGCCGGGATCTGGCCGATGGTCATCGTTCTTTTGGTGCTCGGAATTCCCGTGGGACCCGTGATGGTGACGGTCTTCAGCATCGGGGGAGTCGTGGCGCCGGCCGGTCGTATGGCCACCGTGATGACCGCCCTGGCTAGCGGCATCGTGGCGGGCACGGCGTTGGGCGCCTACCTTGCCGGCCAGTTGGCCCAAACCCAAGGTCCCGCGGCGGCATTTGTGGTGTCCACGGCCGCTTCGGGTGCACTTCTGGTGCTCGGCATCGTTGCAGGACTGGTCCTCCGGCGCAGGCCAAGCACCCAACAATAACGACGCTCGCTCACTTATGGGCCACTTTTTGGTAACCCTCGCTCATATCATCTGAAAGAGCGTTCCCGGTTTTGGCCTTAAAAGTGAGCGAGCGTTGGAAGAGGGACGAACGAAACGCGGGGTCCTTACGCCAGTTGGGACTCTATACGGGCCGCGCTCGCTGCCAGTGCTTCCCCGACGGCGGCCTGGTCCTGTTCGCGGCGGATGTAGACGACGGCGATCGCCGCGGGCCGCCCTCCGGGCACCTGGATGGGAGCGGCCAAGGATGACAGGCCCGCGATGACTTCGTCGTGGCTTGCCGCGTAGCCGAGCCGGCGCGCTTCGGCCGCTTCCGGGCGATACGGCAGGCCCGGGGCACGGGCGGCCCAATCTTCCTCGCTCATAGTGGACTGGATCGCGATTCCAGGTGCCCCGGTGTTCACGGGATGGCGCGTGCCGGGATGCTGTGCCAGGGTCGCGGCCGAGTGGCGGGGCTCGACGGTGACCAGCGTGACGCAGTCCTGATGGTCCCAGACCGCCACGAAGGCCGTCATGTTCAGGGTGTTGGCAAGCTGGGTCAGCTCCGGGAGGGCGGCCGTCTGGAGGTCGCGGGAGACTCCCCGGGCCAGCACTGCAAGGCCAGGACCGGGCTGAACGCGTCCGGCGTCGTCGCGCACCAGAAGGGAATGATCCTCGAGCGTGCGAAGGATCCGGTAAGCCACCGAGCGATGAACCCCCAGGGCACCGGCGAGTTCTGCAATGGTCAGGGGGCGCTCGGCAGCCGCCAGGATTTCCAAGGCTTGGATTCCGCGGGAGAGGGTCTGCGAGGGCGAGACCGTCACCGTCGTTTCCTGCAGACTTTTCGCGGCGCTGGGAGACATCATGCGCTCCATCCTATGTTGGGGCCTTAGGCGGCTGACCCGCCGTCTTGTGCTGTGGCACACAAAAGACTATGGTTCTGTATGAGAATTTGTTGTTCAAATATAGAACAAATTCACACATGGAACAATCTCCAAGCAGGAATCGACGATGATTGCCAAGTCCAGCCAGAACGCGGAGCAGGGACCCCTGGGCCGCACTTCGCGGCCGCGGGCACATCATTTCCGCGGCAGCCTGGGCCGCTTTGCCACGGGCGTTGCCATCGTGACGTTCGACGGAGCCACCAAGCGGCATGGCATCACCGTCAATTCCTTCACCTCTGTGTCCATGGAACCGCCCCTGGTCCTGGTCAGCATCGCCCGCAACACCAAAGCGCACGACGAGCTGGCCGGGCGGCCGTTCGCCGTCAATATCCTGGGCGCAGAACAGAAGCAGCTCGCACTGCATTTCGCTGGCCGTCCCGGGCCCGAGCCCCGGTGGGTCGAAGGCGACACTGCGCCCCGGCTATCCAACGTCCTCGCCTATTTCGAATGCACGCCATGGGCGGCCTACGACGGCGGCGACCACACCCTCTACCTGGGTGAGGTGGTGGACTTCAACTACCGCAGCGGCGACGCGCTCGCCTTCGCCAACAGCTCCTTCACCACCATCCCGGAAAGCCAATTGGGAATGGAGGATCTTCTGTAGTTGCCGCGGCGCCCGTCGACGTCGCATCCACCACGCAATGCCGTTTCAGCTCAACCATCATTGGAGACAACCATGGGAATCCGGACCGGACAGCAGTACCTGGACAAGCTCAACTCGATGAACCCCCACGTCCTGATCGACGGCGAAATCGTCACCGAGAAGATCGTCGACCACCCGTCCTTCAGGAACGTGGCCCGCACGTACGCGAAGCTCTTCGACATGCAGCATGATCCGAAGTATGCGGACGCCCTCACCTACGAGTCCCCGACGACGGGTGACCGGGTAAGTGCCTCGTTCCTGGTACCGCGCAGCAAAGAAGACCTCGAACATCGGCATGCGGCCAACCGCACCTGGGCCGAGTACTCCCTTGGATTCCTGGGCCGCACGGGTGACTACATGAACGGTGCCCTCACGGCGCTCGCGGCCGCAGAAAAATGGTTTGCCCAGGCCGATCCGATGTTCGGCGAAAACATCCGCAAATACTACGAGCATTGCCGCGAGAACGATCTCCTGGCTACGCACACGCTGATCCCGCCGCAAGTCAACCGTTCGGTATCAGGGTCCGAACAGCTCGGCGGCCAACTCTCGGCGAGGGTCGTGGAAGAACGCGAAGACGGAATCGTGGTCCACGGCGCGCGCATGCTCGCCACGATCGCACCGATCGCGGACGAGCTTCTCGTGTTCCCGTCGACGCTCCTGCGCTCGACGCCGGAAGATGCTCCGTACTCCTACGCGTTCGCCCTTCCGAATGATGCGCCCGGCATGCGCTACCTATGCCGGACCTCGCTCTACAACGGCGGAGGCACCCACGACGAGCCGCTCGCCAGCCGCTTCGAGGAGATGGACGCCGTCGTCGTTTTCGACCATGTATTCGTTCCCAACGAGCGCATCTTCATGCTCGGCCATCCTGAACTGTGCAATGCCTTCTACTCCGAGACCGGCGCCGGGGCCCTCATGACCCACCAGGTGGTCACGAGGACCATCGCGAAGAGCGAGTTCTTCCTGGGCCTTGCCTCGGAGATTGCGGCATCGATCGGGATTGACGGTTTCCAGCACATCCAGGAAGACCTGGCGGAGCTGATCGAAACCGTTGAAATCGGCAAGGCCCTCATGGTGGCGGCGGAAGCCCAGGCGGCACCAAGCCCGGATGGCGTGTTCCTGCCGCACTGGCCCACCCTGAATGCGGCACGCAACTGGTATCCCAAGGTTGCCCAGCGATTCCCCGCCATCATCCGGAAGTTCTCGGCGTCCGGACTCATGGCTTTGCCGGGTGAAGCAGACGTGGCCAGTGAGGCACTGCCGGACATCGAGCTGTACCTGCAGGCGAAGACGCTGACCGGGCCGGAGCGCGTGCGCCTCTTCAAGCTCGCCTTCGACGCCAGCATTTCCGCGTTTGCCGGGCGCCAGGCCCTGTATGAGTACTTCTTCTTCGGTGACCCTGTGCGCATGGCAGCCGCCCTCGTGAACAGCTACGACCGCGAGCCGGCCCGCGCCCGCGTGCGGGAGTTCCTCGAGCGGAAGGACTGACCGCAGATCACCGTTTGTGCGACGACGGCGGCGGGTTTCGCCGTCGTCGTTTTCGTGCCGTCCGGGTCCGGTCGGCGAGATCCTGGCTACGGGCTGCTGTCCCTGTTGGCCTCGGTTCGCGGCGCTCGGGACCGGGAGGCGCAGGGTGTTCGCGCTGTCGCCCCGGCCTCTGTTGTGCACCGGGCCAGGCCAGGCCCGCAAGTGCGGCACCAAGTCGGCATGCCCACACCCCGTCCCTTCTCCATGAGTCGACTGGCAAAGATAGCGGGTCGCGCTTTTACGACAAGGAGTCAGGAATCTGTTATCTGGCGCAACTACTAGGTCATAAAGCCCGGCAATTATGTTGTCCTGCCACCCTTTGGGCGGCGGGACAAGCAAGGGAAGGATGTGACAATGATCTCCGTCAGTTCTTTAAAGCTGAGAACAGGCGGCCGTCGCCTCAATTCCGTGTTCCGGGCTCCCCGACTGTCGCGCCACTAGCAGCGCATTTTGCTCAGGTAGCAATTGTGCCAGCGGAACCTACCACAGCTGCAGGCCTCTCGACCTTGGCTGCTATTCCGCGGGCAACTATTGCTGGACGTCCCAGGGCGGGAAATGCTGCGACTGCAGGTGCTCGTGGTATGGGGGCGGTAGCGGAACCGTCAATTGCATTTGTTACGGATGAGAGAGGATTATCATGACCGAGATCACCACTCGCCAGCGCCGTGTCGATATGCGACCGAGAGTTATTGCGCCCGGCCTTGCGTTAGTAACCTTAATCGTGGCCGCCGTTGTCACAACTGGTTCGTTAGCTATTCTCGCCAGCGGTTCAAACGCAGCACCGGTTATCGGGATGGCGGTCGTCGCACTTCTGATTGGTCTTCAGGGTGCTCGAACGGACTGTGGATGGAATGCCGCAATCCGGTTGGCCGGGAAGCCTGGACAATCCGAGGTCACGATCTTGGCCCATTCCATCGGACTTGTGCTTGGAGCGCTTTCGACCGCTACGGTCCTGATGACGTTGGCATTTTGGATACAGGTCCCCACTGCGGTTGTGGGATTGCTGCTATTAGTGTTGGCCCCGTTCCGGATTGCCCGCCCGACGACGGTCGCGCCAGGTGGATGGAAAGTCCGACGGGAATGGGAACGCTGGGGAACTACACGCTACATGGCGGTCTTTGGGTGGTTCCTAGCCTCGATTTTTCATCGGTTGTCTGAACGGTCGTCTGGGTCCTGATTTTTGCTGGGTGGGTGCGTCCGGCTGATCGGGGGCGTGCTGGAGGGCCCGTCGGGTCGCCTGGGTGGGGCGCCGGTTCCTCTGCCGGGGTGTTGTTGCGTGCTTTCTGCTTGTCGGGTCTGTTCCTTGCGGCGGTCGGTCAGGTGGGGATCGGCTGTGCGTGGCGCA